>NZ_JACHNE010000001.1:8617931-8936092 GCF_014205255.1 Streptomyces caelestis
GCCTTCGTCCTGCGCCAGGGGGTCCGCCGCGACGCCGTTCTCGCCGTCGTCGGCATCTGCGCCCTGTCCGACGCCGCCCTCATCACGCTCGGGGTCGGCGGCGTCGGCGCGGTGGTGGTGGCGTGGCCGGGGGCGCTGACGGTGATCGGCTGGATCGGCGGCGCGTTCCTGCTGTGCTACGGCGCCCTGGCCGCCCGGCGGGTGTTCCGGCCGGACGGCGGCGCGCTGCGGACGGACGGGGAGGCGGCCGGATCACGCCGCCGGGCCGTGCTCACCTGTCTGGCGATGACCTGGCTCAACCCGCACGTCTACCTCGACACCGTCTTCCTGCTCGGCTCCGTCGCCGCCGACCACGGCCCGCTGCGCTGGACGTTCGGCCTCGGCGCGGTGCTGGCCAGCCTGTGCTGGTTCGCCGCCCTCGGCTTCGGCGCCCGGATGCTCGGCCGTTTCCTCGCCAAGCCGTCCGCCTGGCGGGTCCTGGACGGCCTGGTGGCCGCCACCATGATCGTGCTCGGTGCCGTGCTCATCGCCGGAAGCTGAGACCTCGGCTCCTGGGCGCCCGGCGGCTGGTGCGATAGTGATCCCCGGCCGGGTAGGTGTAGCAAGCATCCAGGAAGCGGCGAGTGGACACGAGCGAGAGCACGACGGGCGGGCAGGATCCGCCGCCGAAGGGCGCCCGGCGGCGCGGCCGGCGGCGCTGGGCCATGGACACCCGCCCCCTGCGCCGCCCGGCCTACCGGCGGCTGTGGGGCTCGACCATCGTCACGGCCGTCGGCAGCCAGCTCACCGCCGTCGCCGTGCCCAAGCAGATCTACGACATCACCGGCTCCTCGGCGTGGGTCGGCGGCGCGAGCCTGGCCGGCCTGGTGCCGCTGATCGTGTTCGCCCTGTGGGGCGGGGCGATCGCCGACAGCATGGACCGGCGCAAGCTGCTGCTGATCACCAACAGCGGCATCGCCGTCACCTCGTTGCTGTTCTGGCTCCAGGCCTTCACCGGCCTGGAGTCGGTGGCCGCGCTCATGGTGCTGCTCGCTGTGCAGCAGGCCCTCTGGGGCCTGAACGCGCCGGCCCGCAGCGCCTCCATCGCCCGCCTCGTCCCCGCGGACGAACTGCCCGCCGCGGGTGCCCTCGGCTCGACCGTGATGCAGACCGGCCAGGTGGCGGGCCCGCTGCTCGCCGGTGCTCTCATCCCCGTCGTCGGACTGCCCGAGCTGTACCTCGTCGACGCGCTGGCCCTGTGCGTAACGGTGTGGGCGGTGTACCGGCTGCCGGCGCTGCCGCCCCTGGCCGGCACGGCGGCCCGCCGCGCGGGCGTGACGGAGATCGTCGCCGGCTTCCGCTACATCTCCGGGCACACCGTGCTGCTGCTGTCGTTCCTCGCCGACATCATCGCCATGGTCCTCGGCATGCCCCGGGCCCTGTTCCCGCAGCTCGCCGCACAGACCTACGCGCCGTACGGCGAGGGCCTGGCTCTGGGTCTGCTGTTCGCGGCGATCCCCATCGGTGCCGTGCTCGGCGGACTGTTCTCCGGCACCTTCTCCCGGGCCCGCCGGCACGGCTGGATGGTCATCGGGTCGGTGGTCGTCTGGGGCGTGGCGATCACGGGCTTCGGGCTGAGCGGCAACCTGTGGGTGGGGGTGGCGTTCCTGGCCGTGGCCGGGGTGGCCGACATGGTGTCGATGGTCTTCCGCGGGGCGATCCTGCTGTCCGCCGCGACCGACGAGATGCGCGGCCGCATGCAGGGCGTCTTCACCGTCGTCGTGGCGGGCGGCCCGCGCCTCGCCGACGTGCTGCACGGCACCGCGGGCTCCGCCTTCGGCCCCCGTACCGCCGTCGCGGGCGGCGGGCTGCTGGTCGTCGCCGTGATGCTGACGCTGGCCGCCACCGTACCGGCGCTGCGGCGCTACCGCGTCTGACGTCTCACAGGGCGCCTCGCCGGTGCAGGGTGTACTGCTCCATCAGCTTGCCCCGGGTCATCTCCAGCCGGTGCGCGAGCACCTCGGCGACGTTCCGCACCAGCATCATCCCGAGCTCCGGGTCCTCCTCGCACAGAGCCAGCACGGCCCTCGCGTCGAACTCGTAGGCCCGAACGGGGCTGAAGGCCACCGCGCCGAAGTCCCAGGTGTACGGCGGGAACAGCCAGGACCAGCCGAGCAGGTCGCCGGCGCCGAGGCTGGCCACGGTCACCCGCTGGAGCGAGTTCACCTGCTGGTCCAGGGAGACCGCGCCGGAGCGGATGACCCAGAAGCGGTCGGCCGCGCCGCCCGCCTCGAAGATCCGGGTGTCCTCGGAGAAGGACACCTCCCGGGCGAGCGTCATCAGACGCTGCCGTTGAGGCGGAGGCAGGGCGGTCAGGAGTTTGATCGCTTTGGTCATGCGGAGCTCCTCGCCGGGGCGGTCGTCTTCCGGTTGTTTTCCCTACGCCCATTTCAGCCGCTGGCGGGGCCCCGGGCACCTCGGCGTGCAGAACTTTCCCGGGGCATGAAAAAGCCCTGGCTGGACGGGGGAGACCAGCCAGGGCCGTAAGCGGTGGTGCGGAGGACAGTGAGTCGACTCCGTCACCACGTATGAATGAACCGTAAACCATCCAGGGGGCGTGCGCGTACCCAGTACCGGGTTGCGTGACCCGTTTCACTTCACTCCGCGTCCTCGGCGAGGACCCGGACCGTCCCCAGCTCCGGATCCGTGGGGTCGGGCAGGTGCATGCCCGCGGCCAGTCCGGTCCGCAGGTAGGCCAGCACCGGCTCGGTGAGGCGCTCGCCCGGCAGGACCGCCGGGATGCCGGGGGGATACGGCGTGATCATCTCCGCCGCGACCCGCCCGGCCGCCCGCGCCACCGGCACGTCCTCGGCCGGGCCGAAGAACGCGTCCCGGGGCAGCACCGCCTGTTCCATCCGCAGCTCCGCGGGTGACGGCATCTCCACCCGCGGCGCCCGGGGCAGGCCCCGCGCGGCCCGCGCGAGGTCCCGCAGCGCCTCCAGCAACTGCCCGGTCGTCTCCCGGTCGTCGCCGTGGGTGATCTGCGCGCCGATCCGGCGGTGGTCCACCAGATGCGCGTCGATCTGCCGGTGCTCGCGCAGCCAGTCCGCCGCCTGGAAGCCCGTGATCCCGAGCCCGTCGAGGTCGATGACGCCGGGCAGCGGGTCGAGATCGTCGGACAGGCCCGGGCCGCAGAAATCGTCCCGGCCGTTGACGTGCAGCCCGTCGATCTCCTCGATGGCGGACCGGACCTCGGCCGCGAGCTCCAGCGCGCCGCCCATCAGCTTCTCGCCGTGCAGCGCCATCTGCCGCCGCCAGCCGTCCAGACCCGCGAAGATCAGCACCGACGGGCTCGTCGTGCCCAGCAGGTCCGCGCGCATCCCCAGCAGCGCCGGCGGGACCCGATCGCCCTGGAGATGAAAGACCGAGCCCTGCTCCAGCCCGCTGCCCATCTTGTGGATGCTGGTCACGCAGATGTCCGCGCCCGCGTCCATCGCCCAGGACGGCAGATCGGGATGGAACGGCAGATGCGCACCCCAGGCCTCGTCCACGATCAGCGGCCGCGAACGCCGGTGGCACACCTCGGCGACCGCCCGCAGACCCGCGCAGCCGCCGTACGGCGTGGGGCTCGTGACCAGCGCGCCGCGCGCGTCCGGGTGGGCGTCGAAGGCCCGGTCGAAGTCCTCGGCGGACGGGGGGTGGGCCAGGTGGCGCTCGGCGTCCCAACGCGGTTCGACCCAGACCGGCTCGATACCGGAGATGATCAGCCCCGCCACCACCGACTTGTGGGCGTCACGCCCGATCAGCAGCTTCTCGTGCGGCCCGGCGACCGACAGCATCGCGGCCTTCACCGACAGGGAACTCCCACACGTACTGAAGAACGTGTGCTCGGCGTGCACCGCGTCGGCCATCAGCTCCTGGGCGCGCTGCAGCACGCGCCCCCGGGTGAGCCGGTCGTCCAGACCGCCCGAGGCCAGCACGTCGCCGTGGAAGACCGCGTCACCGAGGACCTCCCGGACCGCCGGGTCGGCGCCCCGGGCCTGCTTGTGCCCGGGCGGCGTGAACGACAGATGTCCCTTGCGGCGGTACGCGTCCAGGGCTTCCAGGACCGGTGCTCGGGTGTGGTCGGCTGTCATGCGCACCGGGTTCCCGGCACGTGCCCTCACATTCCGGGCCCGTCATCGGGCACCGGCCCTCCTGGTCAGCCCTCCGCGGCGTGTTTCCCCGGAGTCACGATCTCGTCCAGCACCTTCAGCACCGCCTCGTAGGACATCCGCCGCACGGTCGCGTCCCGGGCCCCTTGCGGGTCGGTCGCGTCCAGTTCCTCGCTCCTGCTCCGCCATGTCTGCTCCTCGCGCACCGCGCAGTCCCTCGCGCGCTGGATGCGCCGCAGCAGTTCGTCCGAATCCACCACATCGGTCATGAGCACCGCGTACCCCGAAGTCGCTTGGTGATGGCATCGATTCACGGCCGTCCCGGGGCTCCCAGGGGGCATTTCGGGTTCTTTTTCGGGCAGCGGGGCGAACCGAGGTTTGCAGGTGCGGGGAGAGGTCAGCCGAATGAGGAGGAACAGCGGGTTCGTGAGCCCGAGGCGTGCCCGGGCGGGTGGCCACGGTACGCGGTCCGGACCCGGCTCATGTCCTGATCGAAGCAGGGAGCTTAAGGATGTGCGACGAGCACATGATCGAATCGATATTCGAGCCGCCCGGCGCGCACCGGACCCGGCCGTGCAAACCCGCCGAGGCACGCCGGGCCGTGGAGCGCGCGGTGGCCGAGCGCTGCCGCACCACCCACACCGCGTGTGACGCGAACGCCCTGTCCGACGCGCTGCTGGTCGCCTCGGAGCTGACGACCAACGCGATCCTGCACGGCGGCGGAGTCACCGACTTCCGGGTCGACGTCGACGGCCCCGGCGTACGCGTCTCGGTGAGCGACCGCAGCGACGAACTGCCGGTGACCGCGCCACCCACCGATCCGCACGGACGGCTGCGGCACGGCGGCCACGGCTGGCCCATCGTCTGCCGGCTCTCCCGCGACGTCCGCGTGTCGGACCTGCCCGCCGGCGGCAAGTGCATCACCGCCGTCGTGCCCCTTTCCTGAGCGGCAGAGGAGCGATTGCCTCCAGATTGCACAGCAAAGTGGAGTTTGCTCCACCGGGGGCAGGGCAGACGCACATTCGTGCTTCGGACCGGAGGCGCGCCAGCGGGAGCGGTATGTATGACTGCCCCGGAGGCCCTCCAGGCGATCCGGGCAGCGACGCTCCCGCGGCAAGTCCCTGAAACCATCGTTGTTCAGGAGCGAATCCGCATGCTCATCGATACGCCCACCAACCGTCCCGGCACGCCCGAAACGACGACCACCACCACCCGGCGGCGGCACGACGACGCTCCGGACACCGCGGCCCTCTTCGCCCGGCTGGCAGAGCTGGAGGAAGGGCCCGAGCGGGAAGCCGTCCGCGACGAGCTCGTCACGCTGTGGCTGCCCATGGCCCACCGCATCGCCGGCCGCTTCCGCGACCGCGGAGAGTCCATCGAGGACCTCCGCCAGGTGGCCGCCCTGGGGCTCGTCAAGGCCATCGACCGGTTCGACCCGAGCCGGGGAGCCTTCGAGAGCTACGCCGTCCCCACCATCACCGGCGAGGTCAAGCGGCACTTCCGGGACCGCATGTGGGCCCTGCGGGTCCCCCGCCGTGTGCAGGAACTGCGCAACAAGGTGCGGGTGGCACGCCGTGAACTCACCCAGAACCCGGGCAGCCCCGAACCCTCCGTGGCGGCCATCGCCACCCACACCGGCCTGAGCGAGGAAGAGGTCAGTGCCGGTCTCGAGGCGCTGGACAGCTTCAGCACCCTGTCGCTGGACGCCGAGCTCTCGGCGGACGACGACGGCTACAGCCTCGCGGACACCCTCGGAGCGGCCGACTCCTCCTACGACATCGTGGTCGACCGTGAATCCGCCAAGGAAGGCCTGCGCCGCCTGCCGGAACGCGAACGGGCCATCCTCTACATGCGCTTCTTCGAGGACATGACACAAAGCCGCATCGCCGACCACCTGGGCATCTCCCAGATGCACGTCTCCCGCCTCATCAGCCGCAGCTGCGCCCGTGTGCGCGACGAGGTGCTGGGGCAGCGGACGGGCACCCGCGGCAACGGCGGCACTTCCACGACGGCCTGACCCCCCACCCCCGAAAAGCGAGGAAAACATGCTGAGGCCCCATCCCGCTGTGCTGCGCCGCCTCGTCAACGAGTACGAGGCACTGTCGGCCGCCGTGGCAGCGAGCGAACCGGCCGACCTGAACTCACGGACACGTGACCTGGCGTACACGTTGTGCGTGTCCACCGGCACCCGGGACGTCGAGCGCGCCCTGGAGGTCGCTCACCAGTGGCTCGCGACCGCACCCGCACCGGTCCGCGAGACCGCCCCGCCCACGGTCACCGGGCAGCGCATGCCGACCCCGGCGCCCGCGTGATCGGAGCGCGCGCATGACCTGAGGGGAAAGGCGTGGCAACCGCAGGGGCCCGGCCGACGGCGACAGCCGTCGGCCGGGCCCCTGCATGTCACGACACAGGACTGTTTCGGTCCTGAAACCCGCGCAGCAGGGCCCGCCGTGACCGGAATCCCCTGGTCCGGCGGTCGAACCGGGTGTGTGGTGCCCGAGCTGGGGCATCCGGAGTGCCGGGAGGTCGACATGAACACGAGTGCGATGGCACAAGGCGGTCGGATCCGGGCCAGGCGCGCGGCGCGGGGTTCGGTGACCGAGGGGGCGGCACGGGCGGGACTGGCCGCCCGGGGTGTGATCTATCTGCTCGTCGGGGCCCTGGCGCTTCAGATCGCCTTCGGCGACAAGGGCGAGCAGGCCGACCGCGGGGGAGCCCTGGCCGAACTGTCGCAGAAGCCGTTCGGCGCGGTGCTGCTGTGGGCGCTGGGCATCGGTCTCGTCGGCATGGCCCTGTGGCGGCTGTCCGAGATGCTGTTCGGCTCCGTCGGACAGGACGGCCGCAGCGCACGCAAGCGGCTGCTGGCGACGGCCCGCTTCGTGTTCTACGCCTTCGTCGCCTACTCCGTGCTGTCCTTCGCGGCGAACCGCGGCGGGAGTGGCTCCGGATCCAGCGACCGGCAGTCCCAGGACGCCACCGCCAGGGCTCTGGAGATGCCCGCCGGCCAGTGGCTGGTCGGCGCGGCCGGTCTCGCGATCGTCGCGGCCGGCGGGTGGATCGGCGTACGGGCGGTGCTCCGCAAGTACCACGACAAGCTCCGGCTCGGGCAGATGAGCCCCCGGACACGGCGGCTGGTGGACGTCACCGGCGTGGCCGGCGGCGTCGCCCGAGGGCTGGTGTTCGCCATGGCCGGCGTGTTCGCCGTCCGTGCCGCGGTCGACTACGAGCCCGACCGGGCCAAGGGCCTGGACGACACCCTGCGCAGCTTCGCCGACACCCCCCTCGGCCCCTGGCTGCTGGTCTTCGTCGCGGCCGGGCTGGTGCTGTTCGGGGTGTTCTCCTTCGCCATGGCCCGCTGGCGCCGCGTCTGAGCCGCGTCATGCGGGGAACACGAAGCGAATGAGCGATTCCGAGATTCCGCATGGCGACGGCCGGCCCGTGGACATGTACCTGGACCTCCTGCGCATCCGGATGGACACGGAGGACTACCGCCTCCTGATGCGCGTGGTGGAACCGGTCCTCGAGGCGATCGACGAGGAGCGCCTGTCCAGCCTCGACTTCGCACTCGACTCAGGGGCCAACGACGAACTGCCCCAGGAGGTCCGTGACGAGGTGGCCCTCGTCATCGCCACCGCCGTCACCGGCCGCCTGGACAACGAAGTGATAGAGCTCGACGTCGACGAGACCGGCCCGGTCAGGATCGTCACGGACGCGTCCACCGCGTCCGACCCGGTCCGCCTCGGCGAGATCGCCGACTACATCAAGGAACGGCACCGGCAGACCGAGGAACTGCGGGGCATCGCCGAGGTGAGCGGACTGCCCACCGACTTCTGAGCGGCCCCGGGTCCCCTCAGGCCCGGGGCTCCGCCATCGGCACGCCCAGCGGACGCGCGAGACCCACCACGGCCTCGTCCAGCCGCTCCAGATGCCGCAGCACGCGGTCGGTGATCCGCCCGTAGCGCGGTGTGCCGGCGTCGGACCCCAGCAGCGAGGCGATGCTCGGCCCCGTCTCGACGCGTGCGGCGGCATGCTCGTCCGCGACCCGGGCCGCGATGGTCTCGATGTTGCGCACGGTGCGCCCCGCGGCCCCGCGCAGCCGGGGGTCCGCCGCGATCGAGGGATGCGTGGGCAGCAGCTCGGCGGTGGCCGCGAGTGTCCGCGCGTGGTACGCGCAGGTCTCCAGCAGCGCCACCACGTACCGCGCCGTGTGGCGCCGGGCCCGCAGCGGCGTGACCGGATGGGTCAGCGGCTGTGTGGCGGCCCGCAGGTCGGCCAGCGCCTGGTCCAGGTCGCGCGCCCTGTCCAGCAGTTCGTCCGCCGCCCCGCCGCTCAGCTGGCCGACCGCGGCCTCGGTGACCTCGGCCAGCCGGTCCAGGACGGTGCCGAGCAGCTCGTTCGTACGGCGGTCGGTCCGCACCGGCAGCACCAGCGCCGCCGCGATCACCCCGCAGGCCGCACCGAGCGCCGTCTCCTCCACCCGCAGCAGGAGCACGTCGAGGCTGTAGGTGTGCAGCAGCGTGTACAGCAGCCCCAGCATCGCGGTGACGAAGAACGACATCAGCGTGTACGACAGCGGCGCCACGTAGAACATCGCGAAGATCAGCACCAGGACCAGCGCGAACGCCGTCCAGGTGTGCTGCCCGACCAGACCTGCCAGGACGATTCCGGCCACCACGCCGAACACCGTGCCCAGCAGCCGGCGGTAGCCCTTGACGAGGATCTCGCCCGTCGAGGCGGTGTTCAGGAAAACGATCCAGCACGTCAGCACCGCCCAGTACCAGCGCTGCGTGGACAGCAGCTCGCCGCCCACGATCGCCAGCGTCGACCCGACGGCGACCTGCACGGCCGCGCGCGTGGTGGGGCGCCGCAGCCCCGTCTCCTGCTCCTGTGCCGGCTCCTCGCCGCCGTCGATCGCGGCGTCCTCCGCGTCCAGTTCCTCGCGGGAGCGGGCGGTCGCGGGGGTGTCGTCGGACTCGTCCAGCGGGCCGTCCAGCGCGATCCGCAGACCGAGAACCGAGCGGGCCGCCTCACCGATGCCACGGAACACGTCCTGGACGGCGGCGGGCGCGGGCGGCAGGTTCTCCTCGTCCCGATAGCCGAGGAGCCGGTTGCGCACATGGGCCAGGGCGGTCCCCGAGTCGCCGCTCCCGGCCCGCAGCACGAGGGCGCGCAGCGCCTGGACATCACGGCGGAGCGTGGCGGTGGCCTCGTCCGGCACGGCCAGCTGCCCCACCGACGGCGCGGGCGCGCCCGGCAGGTGCAGGGTGAGCGTGTCGGCCCGTTCGGCGCTGCGGGCGGTCAGCAGCAGCAGGCCCAGCCTCTCGGCGGCGATCTCGGCGTCCGCGATACGTCGCTGCACGAGACGGGCCGCCGACTCGTCGGGGGTGCCGTCCTCCAGCTGCGCCTGGATCATCATCGCCGTCTCGTGCAGCCGCGCGGTGCCCTCGCGGACGGCCTCCAGGGCCTTGTCCATCTCGTCCGGGCCGGCGTCGAGAAGGTCGAGCTGCGCGGACACCAGCTGGGCCAGCCGGGCGCGGAAGGCCAGGCGCAGCCGCAGCAGGACGCCCGTGGGCGTCGCGGGCACGACCGCGAAGCGCAGTACGGCACTGGCGCAGAAGGCCAGGGCGATGGCACCGCACAGCGGGGGCAGTGAGGAGATCTCGGCGCCGACGAACAGGGACAGGAAGTAGACCTGGAAGCCGATCAGCCCGAGCGCGGTGCCACGGTCGCCGAACCGGCGGCCGTAGACCGCGCAGAAGATCAGGACGACGAAGAAGACGTCACCGACGTACAGACGCGCGTTGAGCACCGCGCCCAGCGTCACGGAGACCAGCGCCACCGGAAGGCCCAGCGCCAGCGTCACGGCCTGCGCGCCGAGCTGCTTCTCCCTGATGGCGAAGGTGGCGACCATCGCCGCCATGGCCCCCGCCACCAGCAGGTGCACATCGGCCCCGAGCAGGGCGAGCACGGCCAGCGTGAGGGCGATGGCGCCGACCGTCCGCAGCCCGGCCGTCAGGCGCAGCAGCCCCGGGTCGGACGCCGCGATCCGGTCCCGCAGTCGTGCCCGCACCGACCGTCCCGCTGCCCTCACGCCGCCGCACTCTCTCCCGACTCACACCAAGATCCGCACCTCAGCATGACATGCCACGAGCGGAAGGCCCCCTCCGGCCCGGTCCTACTCCTGCCGGGCGGTTCCCTCGACGTGTGCCCGCACCTGTTCCGGGGTCAGGTAGGCGTCGGTGTACTCGAAGTCCTTCAGCCTGGCGGGCTTACGGGCCTGGAACCCGGTCCGCACGAAGTCGTCACCGGCGACCGCGTTGAGGAGCCAGTTCGTCATCACCCGGGTCTTGGCGACGTTGGTGCGCAGCGCCGACCAGTGGTAGCCGCGTGCGACGGCCTGGGCGGGCAGGCCGCGCAGCTCGATGCCCAGCGGCTTGGAGACCGCGTCGGTGCCGCCGAGGTCGACGACGAGCCCCAGGTCCTTGTGGACGTACGGCCGCAACGGCCCGCCCCGCAGCGACGCGATGACGTTGTCGGCGACGTGCCGGCCCTGCCGGAGGGCGTGCTGCGCCGTGGGCGGGCACATGGCCCCGTCCCCCTTGGCCAGGTCGGGCACGGCGGCCGAGTCGCCGAGCGCGAACACCCCGTCGTTGCCCGGCAGGTTCATCTCGGGGGCGACCGCGAGCCGCCCCTTGACGGTCTCCGCGCCCAGCGTGGCGATGAGGGGACTGGCGACGACCCCGGCCGTCCAGATGAGCGTGCGGGTCGGGATCACCCGCCCGTCGGTGAACGTGACCTCCTCCGGGCCCGCCTTCGCGATGGAGACGCCGAGGGAGATGTCGATGCCCCGCCGGCGCAGGATCTCCTGCGCGCTGCTGCCGAGCTTCTCGCCGAGCTCCGGCATCAGCTTCGGCGCGATGTCGATCAGGTGCCACTTGATCAGGCCCGGGTCCAGCCGCGGGTAGCGCTTGACGGCCGCGTGCGTCAGCCGCTGCAGGCACGCCGCGGTCTCGGTGCCCGCGTAGCCGCCGCCGACCACCACGAACTGGAGCCGCGAGGCCCGCTCGTCCGGGTCCTGGCTCGCGTCGGCCAGGTCCAGCTGCGAGATGACGTGGTCACGGATGTACGCCGCCTCGGCGAGCGTCTTCATCCCGAACGCGTGGTCCGTCAGCCCCGGGATGTCGAAGGTGCGGGTGATGCTGCCGGGTGCCAGCACGATGTAGTCGTACGGCTCGTTGACGATCTGGTCGGTGATCGTGCGGATGACGCAGACCTTGGACTTCAGATCGACTCCGATGGCCCCGCCCGGAATGATCCGCGTGCGGTACTTCTTGCTGCGGCGCAGCGAGACGGCGATCGACTGCGGCGTCAGCACGCCGGAGGCGACCTGGGGGAGCAGCGGCAGGTAGAGCTGGTAGGCGAACGGCGTCACCAGCGTGACGTCGGCCTCGTCCGGGGAGAGTTTCCGTTCCAGACGGCGGACGCACTCCACGCCGGCGAAGCCTGCGCCAACCACCAGGATCCTGGGTCGTGTCACGGTGTTCATCCCTTTCTGCGGCTCCAGGCGGTCTGCCTCGAACGCCTATCGACTGCCCCTGGATCGCTGGTTCGCACCCCATTGATCCCACCGCGTCTCCGACCGGCACGCCAGTCGGACGCGGCAGGCAGACGAACGCGTCGATCACCACCATGCCCGCCCCGTGGCCGAAAAGCACCAGGCGGGAGTGAAGAACGCGTGCACACACGGCCACGCGGCCTGCCGTCAGGACTCGGCGTCCCCTTGGATGTGACACAGCAGCAGACACACGTCGTCGTCGCGCTCCGAGTCACTCAGCAGCGGATGCAGGATCCGGTCCGCCGAGCCCTCCAGGTCCGCGTCCAGCTCCGCCGAACGGAACCCGCCGAGCGCCGAGGCCAGCCGCTCGATGCCCGGGTCTATGCCCTGCGCGCGCCGTTCGACCAGCCCGTCCGTGTAGAGCGCGAGTGTCGAGCCGGGCGACAGACGGACCGTGTGGTCGCCGATCTCCTGGGTCAGGGGGATGCCCAGCATGGCGCCCGGTTTGGCGTCGAGCGTGCGCACGGTGCCGTCGGGCAGCCGCAGCACCGGCGGCGGATGGCCCGCGGCGGCCCAGGTCAGCGTGGGCTCGTCCGGGTGGAGCCGGGCGATGACGGCGGTGGCGTACAGGTCCGGCTGGAGATGGTGCAGGAACCGGTGCAGCCGGGTCAGCAGCCGGCCCGGGCTGTCGCCGTCGACGGCGTACGCCCGCAGCGCCGTGCGCAGCTGGCTCATCATGACGGCCGCGTGCAGACCGTGTCCCGTCACGTCGCCGACGACGGTGATGAGACCGCCGTCCCGCTGGGGGAACGCGTCGTACCAGTCACCGCCGATGTTCAGCCCGTGTGTGGCGGGCAGATAGCGGGCCGCCAGGCTGAGGCCCGGCGTGGCCGGCAGATCCGTGAGCAGGGCGCGTTGCAGCGTCTCGGCGATGTCGCGGTTGTGCTCGAAGCGCCGGGCGTTGTCGATCGCGATGCTGGCCCGCCGGGTGAGCTCGAGCAGCATCACCGCGTCGTCCGGGTCCCAGCGCGCACCGGGCGGCGACAGGGTCAGGACCCCCAGCGGCGCCCGCCGCGTCGGCAGCGGAACGCACAGCAGCGGCCGCGTGGGATCCAACGCGGACGGCGGGTGGTCGTCGACGCCGGGCAGGCCGCCGGGATGGTCGGCCGCGTACTGCGGCCGCCCGGTACGGGCCGCGACCACGGCGGCGGCCGGATGCGGCGCCGCCCGGTGCTTGTCGTCCTCGTTCTCGAACAGCCAGACGTCGACGCTGCGGGCGTACTCCGGCACCAGCAGGTCCGGCAGCCGGCGCACGATCTCCTCGTGGTTGAGCGAGGCCGTCAGCACGGCGCTCGCGTCCGCGAGGAACGTCAGTCTGCGGCGGGCGCTCTCCGCCTCGTTGCGGGCGCTGCGCTCGGCGGCGAAGGCCTCGCGCTGGGCCCGGCCGGCCGCGTCCAGCTCGGCGTGCAGCGCCAGGACGCCCTGGTTCGTCTGGTGCAGCTCCTCGCGGTGGAAGGCGACCAGATCCTCCTGTTCGGTGAGCTTGTCCAGCACCACGGCCGTGTCCTCGTCGGCGCCGAGCAGCGCCTCCGCGAGAGCGGCGGGATCGTCCTCGACGGCGCCGCCTTCCGTGACCCGGGCCTCCTCGGGGCAGGGAACCGTGACCTCCCACGGCGGCTCCCCGGCTGCGGCGGACACGTCCGGTGACGGCGTCACCACGGCGTGCAGCAGCCCCTCCTCGGCCGGGGACCCGGCCATGTCCAGGGTGAGCAGCCAGGTGCCGCCCTTGGTGAGGCACTGCCGCAGGTGGGCGCTGAGGGCGGCGGCCAGCCTCGTCCGTTCGACGGTGGGCACACCGTACGCGGCGGCCAGGCGCGCGAGGGCGATGCGGGCGCGTGCCGCGTCGGTGACGGTGGTGATCTGCCAAGTGCGCATCATGGGCGTTCCGGCGGGGTCGGGGTCAGCACGGCCACGGCGGTGTCGTCCCGCACCGGACGGGCGGGACTGCTCGCGTCACGTATCGTCACGGCGGCCGTCACGGCCGGGTCGGCCGCGGGCAGACCGGCGTCGGACGGCGGCGTCCAGCGGCTGGGCAGGCCGTCGGTGTGCAGGACCAGCAGCCGGTCGGCCGCCCAGTCGGCCTCCTCCTCGCGGAGGGTGGCGGGCCGGTGCACGCCGACGATGCCGGGCCGCGACAGCAGCGGACGCCAGGTGCCGTCCGCGCGCAGCCGCGCGCCCACGTTCCCGATGCCGGCGAACCGCAGCCGCCCGGCCCGCACGTCGAGCTGGGCCAGGGCGACGGCAGCGCCCCGGGTGCCCTTCAGCGCGTCGTGGAGCCGCCGCAAGGACTCGGCGGGCGTGAGATGAGCCCAGCGGTGCAGCGCCGTGACCGCGGCGGACGAGGCCCGGGCCGCCTCCGGGCCGTGCCCCAGACCGTCCGCCAGCATCAGCGTCAGCAGGTCCCCGGAACGCACCCACGCCCAGGCGTCACCCGAGTACTCGGCTCCGGCGTAGGGGATGTTGACGCCTCCGGCCCGCACGCCGACGACGGGCACGGACCGGTCACCCGACGGGCCGGGCCGCCCTTCGGGCCCCGGTGCGCCGGGCCCCCGCACCTCGCCGCCCGGACCACCGGAGACCGGCTGGGAAGCGGGCTCGTGCCCGAGGACACCACTGTCCCAGGGCACACCGCCGGCCTGCCCGGCGAAGCCCGGTGCGCCGCCGCCGGGCACCGCCGCGTGCCCCGTCAGGGCGCCGCACGCCGCGGCCCCCACCGGCGCCTCGCCGGTCTGTGAGGCACCGCCCGGCCACCAGCCACCGGCGGAGTCCCCGCCGTCGGACCAGGCCGGAGCACCCGGAACAGCCGCACCATCCGCCGGCCCCCGGCCTCCCGACACCAAGTCGGCCCCTACCCGCACGGCCGGACCGCCGCCACCGCGGGGCGTGCCGCCCACGCGGGCCACCGCGACCGTGCCGCGGCCGGGCGTGCTGTGCAGGGCGAAGTCGTCGGCGAGACGCTGACACGTGCCGAGGCCCGCGCCGAGCGAACTGGTCGTGGAGAAACCGTCGCGCAGGGCCCCGGGCACGTCCGCGATGCCCGGACCGTGGTCGATCGCGGCGATCTGCACGACCCGGGACTCCGTACCGCCCTCCCGCGGCGCGGGCGGCGCCACCACGTCGATGAGCACCTGACCGCCCTCGGCGTGCTTGAGCAGATTCGTCGCGAGCTCCGTCGCGACCAGCGCGGCGGCCGCGGTGCGCCGCTCGTCGAGTCCGGCCAGCGCCGCCGCGCCCTCCGCGGCGACCCGCGCGTCGCGCACCCGCGTCGAGTCGCGCACCGGGACGTCCCACACGCGTGGCATCAGGCCTCCTCGCGCGGCCGTGGCGGCTGGGCCACCCAGCAGGTCACCCGCACGGTGGTGCCGTCGCCCGGCGTGCTGTCGATGTCGAAGTCGTGCACCAGGCGCCGCGCGCCGCTCAGCCCCATCCCCAGCCCGCCGCCGGAGGTGTAGCCGTCGCTGAGCGCCTGGTCCAGGTCGGCGATGCCCGGCCCCTCGTCGGTGAAGGCCAGCCGGAGTCCCTGCGCGCTCCCGCTGCTGACCCGGGTCGCCTCCATCTGCCCGCCGCCGCCGTGCACGAGGGTGTTGCGGGCCAGTTCGCTGGCCGCCGTGACGAGCTTGGTCTGCTCCACCAGGCCGAAGCCGAGCCGGGCCGCGGCCTGCCGCACGTGCTGTCGCACCCACACCAGGTCCATGTCCGACCGGATGGGCAAGCAGGCCTCCACGCCCGCGGCAGTGTGCATCACGGACTCTCCTGACGCGGGCCGCCCGGACGGTACGCCGGGGTCTGCTGCGAGAGGAGCTCCATGCCCGCCTCCGTGCTGAGCGCCGTGGTCAGCCCCGGCAGCGTCAGGCCCAGTTCCGCCAGGGTGATGGCGACCGCCGGGCGCATGCCGGCCACCACGGTCCGCGCGGCCAGCAGCTTGGCCTGCGCGGCGATCTCGGCCAGCACCCGGCCGAGGAAGGAGTCGACGATCTCCACACCGGAGATGTCGATGAGGACACCATGCACCCCGGTACGGGAGATGGTCTCCGCGAGGTCCTGCTGGAGCTGCTGAGCCGTGCTGTCGTGCAGGTCTCCCTGGAGCGTGACCAGCAGGACGTCACCGAGCCGGAGAACCGGCACGTGGCCCGTGACGGGGTGGGAGTACGCGTCGCTCACCGCTGACCCGCACCCGGATTCACGATGTCCGCGCCGAGCTCGTGCAGCGCGTACCTCAGCGCGTCGGAGAGGCTCGCGCGGGTGATCACGTCGAGGTCCAGACCGAGGTGGACGATGGTCTGCGCGATGGCGGGGCGGATGCCCGAGACGATGCACTGGGCGCCCATCAGCCGCGCCGCGGCGACCGTCTTCATCAGGTGCTGCGCGACCAGCGAGTCCACCGTCGGCACCCCGGTGATGTCGAGGATCGCGAACCGGGCGTGCTGGTCGACGACGGCGTTCAGCAGCGTCTCCATCACCACCTGGCTGCGGGCGCTGTCCAGCGTCCCGATCAGCGGCACGGCCACGACGCCGTCCCACAGCCGGATGACGGGCGTCGCCACCTCCATCAGCTGCAGCCGCTGCCGGTCGCTGAGCGCCTGCCACTCGCTCAGGGCCGTCTGCATGGCGACCAGCCGCAGGGTGCCCATCAGCACGGTGAGCGCGGTCGAACACGCCCGCAGATGTTCGGGCGGCGCCTGCTCCAGATCGGCGGCCAGCAGGTTCTCCACGGGCGGCCGCAGGGCGGCCAGCTCGCTGGAGACCTGGGTGTTCGACAGCCCGGCACGCGAGCGGGCCACGCCCATCCGGGCCAGCTGCTCGCGCACCCCGCTGAACCCCGCGGCGTCCGGGTCCTCCACCTGATCCGAGTCGGCCACCTGGGCCAGCGCGTCCACGACGACCTTGCCCGCCTCCACCGCCTCGTCGCGCGAGACGGTGAACACGGTGCGGAACAGGGGCTCGTCCGCCCACCGCTGGGCGATCTGTTCACGCCGGCGGTGCAGGAAGTCCCTGACCTCGTGCGTCGGCGTGGCGAGCTGTCCGTCCGCTTCGTGCTCCGGCACCTTTTCTCCTCATCCGCGTTGCGTCGACCGAGCCCGCCTCAGGCAACGGGACGGCGCTGTGACACTTGCCGGGCGACAACTCTAACCATGCGCCGACCTCGTACGACACCGGATCCGGCGCAAGCGATCCGGTTCAGGGGAACGGGGGTTGGCCACCGCCGTCACCGGCGCTCGAAGGACGAGCCGCCGGCCGACGGAGCGGAGCGACGGCACCGGAACGCCGCCCCCACCGCGCGTGGTGGTGCCCGAGAGGCACGGCCCCTCAGGCGCTCTGTACCCCCGGCTCCTCGGGGGTGTCCGGCATGTCGTCGGCGCGGGCCAGAGCCTCCTCGACGCTCTCCGATATCGGCACCGTGATGCTGACGCCGGTCAGGTCGAGGACGCGCCGCACCGCGGGTGTCGGGCTGATGACGTGCACACTGCCGGCGGTCCTGCGGGTCTCCTGGTACACCCGCAGGATGATGTTCATCCCGGACGAGTCCATGAAGGGCACGGACGAGAGGTCGAGCAGGAAGTGCCGTCGGCCGTGGTGGAGCTGGTTGGCCAGATGGGCCTGGAACTCGGTCGCGGTGTCGACGTCCAGGTAGCCGTCGACCGTGATCAGCGCCACGTCCTCCCGGGGCACTTCGACTTCCACGGACAGCGGGTTCTGGGCGAGGGGCACGGGTACCTCCAACAAATGCTGCGGCCTGGGCAGGTCACCTCTGGGGATGACCGCGGTGCGCGGGGATGCCGGTCGTGGTGCGGGCTCTGCTGCCGTTTTTCATGTGCCTCCCTTCGCTACCGGGCTCCGTTTCCACCGCGCCCCCGCGATTACCCCGGAAACCGCCCTCCATGCCCCCGGGAGGAGGAAGCTTGCCGCAGCCCGCCGACGACGGCGTACGGTGGAACGTGTGTGCGCCGAATGCGCTTGCGGCAGGAGGGTAATTGCTGCTGTGGAGCGAGGTGGGCGGAAACCGCCCGTCGGGCTCCGCGATCCGCACACCGTCAGGGAGGATGGAGCAGCGTGGCCATCGACAGAATCTGGTCGTACGCGCCGGGCAGCGGTTACGTCGAAGGGCAGGACCTGACCGGTTTCACCGTCGCCGCGACCGACGGCACGATCGGGCACGTGGACCGCGAGGCCGCCCCGCACGGCATGCGGCACCTGGTCGTCGACACCGGAGTCTGGGTGTTCGGCCGCAGTGTCCTGGTGCCGGCCGGAGTCGTCACCGGCATCGACACGCAGGGCCGGAAGATCACCTTGGCCTGCACCAGGGCGGACGCCAAGGCGGCACCCCGATTCCAGACCGACAGCGAGACCCGGGACCGGGAGTACCTCACGACCGTGGGCGACTACTATGACCGGCTGCCGCCGCGAGCGACGACCTCGGCCTGAGCCCTGGGCGTCACGGGCGCACCCGCGCCCGTGACGCTCCCGGCTCACCAGGGCAGGAACACGTGCACGTCCTTGCCCCGCTCGTCGCTCACCACGCTGACCTGGTCGCACAAGGTGTGGATCAGATGCCAGCCGATGCCACCGCCCCCGCTGCGCGGATCGAACGGGCGCGGAGCAGGCTCCGTGGAGCTGGTGTCGTGCAGGACCACGTGCACTCCGTCGAAGGTCCGGCGCATCCGCAGCGCGAACGGACCCGGCGCGTACTGGACCGCGTTGGCGGCCAGTTCCGTCACCACCAACAGGATGTCGTCCCAGTACTCGGGGGCAGAGGGTGGCGAGGAGTGTGACAGATCACGCAGGAACTCCTCCGCGGCCAGCCGCGCGCCCGTCACGTCGTGCGGCTCGCCCACGAAGCTGTTCGTGCGGCTCGGAATCTCCTCGGAGGTCAGTGCGTCATCCCCACGCGGCTCGGTTGACATATCGCCTTTCCGGCCCGGCGTCAGCAAGGGCTGCCGTCAGGGCTGTCGTCCTTTCTCATGCGTCGCCACTGTTGCGTGTTCCCGAGGGGGCGAGGCCTACGCGTCCGGCTCCGCGCTCAGCGGAACACGTTGTCCGAGTCGTCCCAGTTCGAGGGTTCGTCCTGGGTGCTCGGCCGCCCGGGACGCCTGCGCGAGCGGTACATCGCGTCGATCTCGGACGCGTAGTGCCGCACGATCTCGTCCCGGCGCAGTTTCATCGACGGTGTCAGCAGCCCGTTGGTCACGCCGAACGGCTCCGGCAGGATCCGGAACACCCGGATCGACTCCGACCGTGACACCGCGCTGTTGGCCGCGGCCACGGCCCGCGCCACCTCCTCCCGCAGCGCGTTCTCCTCCCGCGCCTCGCGCATCTCGCCCTGAAGCGCCAGCGCCGCCCGCCAGTGCGCCAGGAAGTCCGGGTCCAGCGTGATCAGGGCGCCGACACAGGGCCGGTTGTCGCCCACGACCACCGCCTGGTGGATGAGCGGGTGCATCCGCAGCCGCTGCTCCAGGGCGGCCGGGGCGACGCTCTTGCCGCTGCTGGTGACGATGATGTCCTTCTTGCGGCCGGTGATCGTGAGATAGCCCTCCGAGTCCAGTCGCCCGAGGTCCCCGGTGGCCAGCCAGCCGCCGCGCAGCGCGGCCCGGGTGGCGGCCTCGTCCCCCACGTATCCCTGGAACACGGACGGGCCGCGCACCAGGATCTCCCCGTCCTCGGCCACCCGGATCTCCGTGCCCGGCAGGGCCTGCCCGACAGTCCCGGACTTCTCCCGGCCCAGTGGCTGCATCGTCACCCCGCCGCCGGTCTCCGTCAGGCCGTACCCGTCGTGCACGTAGATGCCGATGCCCTCGTAGAACAGCGACAGGTCGCGGCTGAGGGGAGAGCCGCCGGACGTCGCCCGCCGCACCCGGCCGCCCAGCGCCGCCCGCAGCCTGCGGTACACCGTGCGCTCGTACAGGGCGTGCTGGAGCCGCAGGTCGAAGCCGGGCCCGCGGCCCCGGCCCAGCCGCTGGCGTTCCAGGGCCGCGGCGAAGTCCCGCGCCGTTCCGGCGGCCCGTTCGAACAGAGCGCCGTGGCCTTGCTGCTGGGCCGTGCGCAGGAAGTTCTTGTAGATCTTCTCGAAGACCGACGGCACCGCGTAGAAGTACGTGGGCCTGAAGGAGCGCAGCGCCGACGACAGTGCCTCCCCGCCCAGGTCGGCCTGGTGTCCCATCAGCAGGCCGCCGCGCAGGCACAGGCCCTGGATCATCAGCCCGTACACATGGGAGAAGGGCAGGAACGCCAGCACGGAGCCCTGCTCCCCGCGCGGTGCCGCCGTGTGCCCCCAGCCCGTCAGCAGCGTGTCGCAGGGCGCGGCCAGGTTGCGGTGGCTGAGGGCGCAGCCCATGGCGTGACCGCTGCTCCCGGAGGTGTAGGCGATGACGGCCGTGGAGTCCGGCAGCACGATGCGGCGCATCGAGTCGACCGTGGCCAGCGGCACGAACTCCCCGCGCACGCTCAGATCCTCCAGCGCGCCCGCGTCCAGCTGCCAGACGTGACGCAGCAGCGGCAGCGACGCGCACACCGAGCCGACGGTCATGACGCCCTGCTCGTCCTCCACCACCACGGCCACACAGCCGGCGTCCCGCAGGATCCACTCGACCTGGTCGCGCGACGCCGTCGGGTAGACCGGGACGACCTCGGCACCCACGGCCCACAGCGCGTAGCACAGGACCGTCCACTCGTACCGGGTGCGCGCCATGATCGCCACGCGGTGCCCCGGCGTTAACCCGGAGGCGATCAGCCCCTTGGCGACGTCCACCACCTCGTCGCGCAGCTCGATCGCCGTCACCTCCTCCCAGGACGCGGAGGCCGGGTCGGCGCGGCGGGCGAGCATCGGCCGGGTGGGTTCGCGGTCCGCTGTCTCGAAAACGCTGTCGGCGAGCCCTCCGGTCAGCGGCGAGACGGCCGGTGGAGCGAGGGCGAGGTCGCGCATGCACTGCTCCTGACGTGTACGGGGTGTGACCTTGCCGACGGGTAGCGTCATCGGCGGGGCTCGAATGTAGTCGAGCCGGGACCGTCAGGGGTCGGGAAATACGGAAGTCGTCCCGCTGATGATCTCGGCGTGATCGGGGGACCCGGACGGCATGAGTCACATCAGTCCCGATCCGGAACCCGAACGCACCTCCGGCCTGGAACCGGGCGGCGGCGTACCGCCGGGCGAGACCCCGCCCGCGGAGAGCAGCATGCCCGAGGCGGGGCCCCGAGAGACGCACAACCCGCCCAAGGGCTGGGCCAAGGCACCGATGGCCGTGATCCTCGCCCTCGCGGTGCTGATCGCGGCGTTCTTCCTGGTCTACGCCCTCGTTCTGATCCTCTGACCCCGCCTCCGGAAGAAGGCGGCGCGGAAGAAGGCGGGACGCCTCACGCCTGGGTGTGGCGGACGCACTCGGTCACGACGTCCCGCAGGCTCCCCGTGCGCTCCATCACCGCGCGCTGCACCTGTGCGCCGTTGCCGTCCCGCAGCAGCTCCTCGCAGGCGGCCCTGGCCCGCTCCAGGTCACCGGTGTCCGCGAGGGCCTCCTCGACATGGTCCAGCAGGGCCCGGACGACCGCCTCGGCGGGCATGCGCCGCATGGTCGCGGGATGCAGCAGCTCGCCCGAGAGCCCGGACCGGGCGGCCAGCCAGTCGGCCAGCCGCAGCAGGCTGACGCTGTGGCCGAGCGGTTCCCGGCCGGCCCGCCACTCGCGCGCGGCGGTTTCGACCAGCCCGCGGACGAGCGTGGCGACCAGTGCTGCCGTGCCGGAGTGCAGACAGACGTCCGACACCCGGACCTCGACCGTCGGATACCGCTGGGACAGCCGCGCGTCGAAGTAGATCATCCCGTCGTCGAGGAGAGCGCCGGTGGCCACCATGTCCGCGATCAGACGGTGGTACCGCTCGGCCGAGCCGAAGATCTCGGCCGGGCCGGCCGACGGCCAGCGCAGCCACACCCGGCTGCGGTAGCTGCTGTACCCCGTGTCCTTGCCCTGCCAGAACGGCGAGTTCGCACTGAGCGCCGTCAGGACCTGGAGCCAGGGCCGCACCCGGTCGATGACCGCGACGCCCTCCTCGTCGGACTCGACGGACACGTGCACGTGGCAGCCCAGGACGAGCTGCTCCCGGGTGGCGATGCCGTACTGCTCGGCCATCCACTGGTACCGGCGGTTGACGCCGACCGCGGGACTGACCGGCAGCGGCGAGGTGGCGAGCGCCGCGACCGTGCAGCCGATCTCTCCGGCATGCCGGGCCGCCTCCTTGCGGCAGCGCACGATCTCCGCGCGCAGGCTCTCCATGGACGACTGCGGATGCGTGGCGAACTCCAGCATCTGCTCGTGGAGTTCCTTCTCGAAGACGTCCTGATCCGCGTCGTCCTGCTCGGCCCGGGCGAGCACTGCCGCGGACAGTGCCCGCGGTTCCCCGGACTCCGGGTCGACCAGGAGGAGTTCCTCCTCCACTCCGACGGTGCGCACCCTGATGCCCGCCCTTCTGTGACACTACGGCGTCGACCACCGGCCTTCCCGGTGGTACGACACCCAGTGCCCCTCACAGGCGGGTCGGACACCTCGTGCGCCCGCGGGACTTCACGGAGCGAACGGCGTCAGCCACACGGTGGCCAGCGGCGGCAGCGTGATCCGGACACAGCCGTCCTCCGGCTTGACCGGATCCGGGTTGGTGACGCCGCTGCCGCCGTAGCGCGCGTCGTCGGTGTTGAGGGTCTCCTGCCAGGCCACGCCGTCGCCCGGGACCCAGAGGCCGTAGCCGTGCCGGACGACCGGGGAGAAGTTCGACACCGCCAGCAGCGGCCTGCCCTCGGCGTCGTACCTCAGGAAGGCGAAGACGTTGTCGTCGGCCGAGTCCACCGCCACCCACCGGAAGCCCTCCGGGCGGGTGTCGCACTGCCACAGCGCCGGCGTCGCCCGGTACGCCGTGTTCAGGTCACGGACCAGGTCACGCACGCCCCGGTGGTCGCCCGCCGAGTGGTAACCGTCGTCGAGCAGCCACCACTCCGGCCCGTGCTCCACCGACCACTCCGCTCCCTGGGCGAACTCCTGCCCCATGAACAGCAGCTGCTTGCCCGGGTGGCTCCACATGTAGCCGAGGTAGGCGCGGACGGTCGCGCGGCGCTGCCACCAGTCACCCGGCGCCTTCGACACCAGGGCCTGCTTGCCGTGCACGACCTCGTCGTGGGAGATCGGCAGGACGTAGTTCTCGCTGTAGGCGTACACCATCGAGAAGGTCATCTCGTGGTGGTGGTACTTGCGGTGCACCGGCTCGTGCGAGAGGTACTCCAGCGAGTCGTGCATCCAGCCCATGTTCCACTTCAGCCCGAAGCCGAGCCCGCCGGTGTCGGTGGGCTTGGTCACACCGCCCCAGGCGGTGGACTCCTCCGCGATCGTCACCACGCCGGGGGTGCGCCGGTACACGGTCGCGTTCATCTCCTGGAGGAACGCCATGGCCGCCAGGTCCTCCCGGCCGCCGTAGGCGTTGGGCTCCCACTGGCCGTCCTCGCGCGAGTAGTCCAGGTAGAGCATGGAGGCGACCGCGTCCACGCGCAGCCCGTCGATGTGGAACTCCTCGCACCAGTACACCGCGTTCGCCACGAGGAAGTTGCGCACCTCGGTGCGCGCGAAGTCGAACTCGTACGTGCCCCAGTCCGGGTGCTCGGCGCGCCGCCTGTCCCCGGGTTCGTACAGCGGATCCCCGTCGAACCGGGCCAGCGCCCAGTCGTCCTTCGGGAAGTGCGCCGGTACCCAGTCCATGATCACGCCGATGCCCGCCCGGTGGCAGGCGTCGACGAAGTACCGGAAGTCGTCCGGGCTCCCGAGCCGCGCGGTCGGCGCGTAGAAGCCGGTGACCTGGTAACCCCAGGAGCCGTGGAAGGGGTGCTCGGCGACCGGCATCAGCTCCACGTGCGTGAAGCCGAGGTCCTTGACGTACGCCGGGAGTTCCTCGGCGAGCTGACGGTAGTCAAGCCCCGGCCGCCAGGACGGCAGATGCACCTCGTACACCGAGAACGGCGCCTCGTGCACGGGCGTGTCCGCGCGGTGGGCCATCCACTGCGCGTCGCCCCACTCGTAGTGCGAGGCCGTCACGATCGACGCCGTGTGGGGCGGCTCCTCGGTGCGGCGGGCCATCGGGTCCGCCTTCAGGAAGCGGTGGCCGTACCGGGAGGTGATCTCGAACTTGTACGCCGTGCCCTCGCCGACGCCCGGCAGGAACAGCTCCCACACACCGGACGCGCCGAGCGAGCGCATCGGGAACTGCGTCCCGTCCCAGTAGGTGAAGTCCGCGGCGACCCGCACGCCCTGCGCGTTGGGCGCCCACACCGTGAACCGGGTGCCGGTCACGCCCTCGTGGGTCATGGGGTGCGCGCCGAGCGCCTGCCACAGCTGCTCGTGCCGGCCCTCGCGGATCAGGTGCAGGTCCAGCTCGCCGAGCGCGGGCAGGAGACGGTACGGGTCGTGCACCTCCTGCTCGCCGCCCTCGTACGCCACGTGGAGCGTGTACGCGGGGATCTCCGCCAGCGGCAGCACGCCGGAGAACAGGCCGTCGCCCTCCGAGACGAGCGGGGTGCGCTTGCCGTCGATCACCACGCTCACCGAGCGGGCGAAGGGGCGCAGCGCCCGGAACGCGATCCCGCCGGGGACCGGGTGGGCGCCCAGCAGCGCGTGCGGATCGTGGTGGGCGCCCGCCAGCAGGCGCCCGCGGTCCTGAGGGCTCAGGGCGGGCGCGGTGGCGCCCGGGACCGGGCCGGACGGCTCCGGGATTGAGGTGTCGCGCAGGGCCACGGCTCAGTCTCCTCTCACAGCGAGGCGCTCGATCGCCGCCATCGGTACAGGCAGCCAGTCGGGGCGGTGCCGTGCCTCGTACAGCACCTCGTACACGGCCCGGTCCGTCTCGTAGGCGCGGAGCAGTCCGTGTTTCTTGCGCGGGTCCCAGCCGGCACCGGCGGCATAGCCCGCGCAGTAGGCCTCGCGGCAGCGTCGCGCCCACTCCGGACGCCAGGGGCGGCGCTGCCGGGCGGCGTAGTCGAAGGAGCGCAGCATCCCGGCGATGTCCCGCACGGGGGAGTGGGCGCTGCGCCGTTCGGAGAGCGGCCGGGACGGCTCGCCCTCGAAGTCGATGACGAACCAGTCGCGTCCGGCCCGCAGCACCTGCCCCAGGTGCAGGTCGCCGTGGATGCGCTGGGCGGGCGGCCCGGCGTCGCAGGTGGTGAGGGCGGCGAACGCGGTCCGCAGACCCGGCACGTACGGCTGGAGCGCGGGCACGCAGTGCGCTGCGGCGGCCAGCCGCTCGGTCATCGCGGTCGCCGTACGCCCGTTCTCCCCGGGTTCACCGACCGGGAAGGCCGAGGCGAGGGCGAGGTGCACCTCCGCCGTAGCCGCGCCGAGCGCCCGCGCCTGGGCGGTGAAGTCGTCGCCGGCGGCCAGGGCGTGCAGCGCCAGCGTCCAGCCGTCCGAGGCGTCCCGCAGATACGGCTGGAGCACGCCGAGGGTGGCCTTGAAGGGATGCTTCGTCTGGAACCAGGCCACGGGCGCGGGCACGCGGTGGCAGCCCTGCCTGGCCAGCGCCCCCGGCACCTCCAGGTCAGGGTTGACGCCGGGCTGGATACGCCGGAAGACCTTCAGGATGTACTCGTCGCCGTACACCAGCGAGGAGTTGGACTGCTCCGCGTCCAGCAGCCGGGGCACCAGTCCGCCGGGCACCGGCTGGTCCGGGTCGCAGTCGAACCGCAGGGGGCCGGCGGTGCCGGGGTGCCGCAGCCGGTCCAGGAGCAGCTGGGTCGAGCGGGGGTCGTGCAGGGCGTCGTAGACCGTCAGACCGGCCAGCGGCCCGTCCTGGACCCGCCCGATGAGCGCCCGTCCCAGGCGCGGCGACGGGTGCTCCCGTACGCCGAGCAGGAGCTGGTAGCAGTCGCCGGCCGGGGGAGCGCCGCCCGGCGAGGGCACGCCCGTGTGACCGGTGTGACCGGCGTGGACCAGCAGGTGCAGACAGCCCGGGAACAGCTCGGTCATCGACAGCAGGCCGAGCTCTGTGACGGGCCGGTCCTTGCCCGCGAACCAGCGCTGCCGGGGCAGCCAGTCGCGCAGCAGCCCGCCGAGCGACTCCATGGGCTCGGCCAGGCGCGTGAGACTCGGGCGGAGGGATGCGGTCTTCGGCATGGTCACGCCTCCTTTCGTCGGCGCATGCTCACAGCCGCCGGCCGATGCGGGATGCGACTCGCGTGAGCCGGAACCAGTAGAAGCCGTGGCCCCCGAGGGTCAGCAGGTACGGCAGTTCGCCGATCGCGGGGAAGCGGACCCCGCCGAACAGCTCGACCGGATGGCGCCCGGCGAACTCGCGCAGATCGAGCTCGGTGGGCTGGGCGAACCGCGCGAAGTTGTTCACGCACAGCACCAGGTCGTCCTCGTACGCCCGCAGGAAGGCCAGCACCGCGGGGTTGGAGGAGGACAGTTCGGTGTAGGAGCCGAGGCCGAAGGCCGGGTTCTGCTTGCGGATCTCGATCATGCGGCGGGTCCAGTGCAGCAGCGACGACGGCGACGCCATCGACGCCTCGACGTTGGTGACCTGGTGGCCGTAGACCGGATCCATGATCGCCGGCAGGCAGAGGCGGCCCGGGTCACAGGTGGAGAACCCGGCGTTGCGGTCCGGGGTCCACTGCATCGGCGTGCGCACCGCGTCCCGGTCGCCGAGCCAGATGTTGTCGCCCATGCCGATCTCGTCGCCGTAGTACAGGATCGGCGAGCCGGGCAGGGCCAGCAGCAGCGCGGTGAACAGCTCGATGGTGTGCCGGTCGTTGTCCAGCAGGGGAGCGAGGCGCCTGCGGATGCCGATGTTGGCGCGCATGCGGGGGTCTTTGGCGTACTCGGCCCACATGTAGTCGCGCTCTTCGTCGGTGACCATTTCGAGCGTCAGCTCGTCGTGGTTGCGCAGGAACGTGCCCCACTGGCAGCCCGAGGGGATGGCCGGGGTCTTGGCCAGGATTTCCGAGACGGGGTAGCGGGACTCGCGCCGCACCGCCATGAAGATGCGCGGCATGACCGGGAAGTGGAAGGCCATGTGGCACTCGTCGCCGCCGCTCGGGTAGTCGCCGAAGTAGTCGACGACGTCCTCGGGCCACTGGTTGGCCTCCGCCAGCAGCACGGTGTCCGGGTACTGGGCGTCGATCTCGCGCCGGACGCGCTTGAGGAACGCGTGGGTGGCGGGCAGGTTCTCGCAGTTGGTGCCCTCGGCCGCGTAGAGGTAGGGCACCGCGTCCAGCCGGAAGCCGTCGATGCCCAGGTCCAGCCAGAACTTCAGCGCGGCCAGGATCTCCTCCTGGACGCGCGGGTTCTCGTAGTTGAGGTCCGGCTGGTGCGAGAAGAAGCGGTGGAAGAAGTACTGGCCGCGCACCGGGTCGAACGTCCAGTTCGACGTCTCGGTGTCGACGAAGATGATCCGGGCGTCCGGGTATCCCTTGTCGTCGTCGGCCCACACGTAGTAGTCGCCGTAGGGGCCGTCGGGGTCCTTCCTCGATTCCTGGAACCACGGGTGCTGGTCGCTGGTGTGGTTCATGACGAAGTCGATGATCACGCGCATGCCGCGCTGGTGGGCGGCGTCGGCGAACTCCACGAAGTCGGCCAGGTCGCCGAACTCCGGCAGCACGGCGGTGTAGTCGGAGACGTCGTAGCCGCCGTCGCGCAGGGGCGACTTGAAGAACGGCGGCAGCCACAGGCAGTCGACGCCGAGCCACTGGAGGTAGTCGAGCTTCGAGGTGAGGCCCTTGAGGTCACCGATGCCGTCGCCGTCGCTGTCCTGGAACGAGCGGACGAGTACCTCGTAGAAGACGGCGCGCTTGAACCACTCCGGGTCACGGTCCCTGACGGGGGTGTCCTCGAAAGTGTCCAGTACGGGCTCGTTCACGGTCATGACGTTCCTGCCCCTCCGGTCCCTTGCGCGGCGGGCGGCGACTGGACGTGGAAGACGTGCGCGGGAGCCCGCCCCGGCTCGAGGCGCACGTAGTTGTTCCTGCTCCAGTGGTAGGTCTCGCCGGTGAGCTCGTCGCGCACCGGTACCGACTGGTGCCAGTCCAGGCCGAGGTGCGGCATGTCCAACGAGACCGTGGCCTCCTGGGTGTGGTGCGGGTCGAGGTTGGCGACCACCAGGACGACGTCGGACCCGGTGCGCTTGCTGTACGCGATCAGCGCGTCGTTGTCGGTGTGGTGGAAGCGGAGGTTCCTGAGCCGGCGCAGCGCGGGGTGTTCCCGGCGGATGGTGTTGAGTTTGGTGATCAGCGGGGTGATGGTGCGGCCCTCGCGTTCGGCGGCTTCCCAGTCGCGGTGCCTGAGCTGGTACTTCTCCGAGTCGAGGTACTCCTCGCTGCCCTCTCTGAGCGGGGTGTTCTCGCACAGCTCGTAGCCGGAGTAGATGCCCCAGGTCGGCGAGAGGGTGGCCGCGAGGACGGCCCGGACCTCGAAGGCGGGGCGGCCGCCGTGCTGGAGGTAGGCGTGCAGGATGTCGGGGGTGTTGGCGAAGAAGTTCGGCCGCATGTAGGAGGCGGCCTGGCCCGACAGCTCCGTGAGGTACTCGGTCAGCTCCTCCTTGGAGTTGCGCCAGGTGAAGTACGTGTAGGACTGCTGGAAGCCGATCTGGGCGAGGGTGTGCATCATCGCCGGGCGGGTGAACGCCTCGGCCAGGAAGATCACGTCGGGGTCGGTGCGGTTGATGTCCGCGATGACCCGTTCCCAGAAGACGACCGGCTTGGTGTGCGGGTTGTCCACCCGGAAGATCCGCACGCCGCGGTCCATCCAGTGCCGCAGCACCCGGCAGGTCTCGGCGATGAGGCCGTCCATGTCGGCGTCGAAGGCGACGGGGTAGATGTCCTGGTACTTCTTCGGCGGGTTCTCCGCGTAGGCGATGGTGCCGTCGGGGCGGTGGTGGAACCACTCGGGGTGTTTGTGCACCCAGGGGTGGTCCGGGGAGCACTGCAGCGCGAAGTCCAGCGCGATCTCCAGCCCCAGATCCCGTGCCTGGCCGACGAACCAGGTGAAGTCCTCCAGGGTGCCCAGGGCGGGGTGGACGGCGTCGTGGCCGCCCTCGGGTGAGCCGATCGCCCAGGGCACGCCGACGTCGTCGGAGCCGGGGGAGAGGGTGTTGTTCCTGCCCTTGCGGAAGGTGGTGCCGATGGGGTGGATGGGGGGCAGGTAGACCACGTCGAAGCCCATCGCCGCGATGGCCGGCAGTCTGCGGGCGGCGGTGCGGAAGGTGCCGTGCGGCTGCCGGCGGGTGCCCTCGGAGCGGGGGAAGAACTCGTACCAGGAGCCGTACAGGGCCCGTTCCCGCTCGACGAGGAGGGGCAGTGGCTCGGAGGTGGTGACCAGGTCCCGCAGCGGATGCCGGGCCAGGACCTCGTCCACCTGAGGCGTCAGCGCCGCCGCCAGCCGCGCCGCCGGGGGCAGCGAGTCGTCGCGCAGCGTCTCCGCGGCGTCGAGCAGCACGTCGCGGCCGGCTTCCCTGGGAACGCCGGCCGCCGCTCGCTCGTGGAGTTCGGCGCCCTCTTCGAGGACCCCGCCGGGGTCGATGCCGGCCGGAACCTTTATGCCCGCCGTGTGGCGCCAGGTGGCCACCGGATCGCTCCAGGCCTCCACCCGGTAGGTCCAGCGGCCGACGGCGTCCGCGGTGACCTCGGCGCCCCAGCGGTCGCTGCCCGGGGCCAGCTCCCGCATCGGCGTC
Source organism: Streptomyces caelestis (assembly GCF_014205255.1). Taxonomy (GTDB): domain Bacteria; phylum Actinomycetota; class Actinomycetes; order Streptomycetales; family Streptomycetaceae; genus Streptomyces; species Streptomyces caelestis. Next base: position 8,647,357 of record NZ_JACHNE010000001.1, read on the forward strand.
CACGGCCCGGGACGGCCCTCGGGATCCTTCAGGACGACATTGGCGGCGACCGCGTCGTGCCCCTCCCGGAACACGGTGGCGGTGACCTCGAACGTCTCTCCCACGACCGCCTTGGCCGGCCGGTTGCCGCTCTCCACGGCCGGGCGGACGTCCCGTACCGGGATCCGGCCGATGGCCCGGGTCCTACTCATGGTCCTCACCTCCACCGTGCTCGGACGCCGGGCCCGGGGCCCGGTTCAGGGGACGAGATGTGCGGGACGGCTACCGTCCCGCGGGAGAACGTCGCTCCGCCGGCGGTCTTCGCCGGACCGCGGCTGCCGCACGGGGCCTTTCGTTCTGTTCCTGCAGACAGGTGACCTGCTGTTCCTGCGCATGGGTGACCTGGTTCGTGCTCAGATACTGCTCGGCCGCGTCCGCCGCCTCCCGTGCGCAGCGCTTGCCCATCAGCACGCAGAGCGTGTAGCCCGAGTCCTCGAACATGGCCCGCACCGTGCGGTCGTTCGGTGCCGCGAGCATCACGCGTTCCCAAGCCCGGTAACGCCGCAACTGCCGGGCGACTTCGGCTTTGGCGGGTAGCAGCATGGCGCCGATCACCTTTCGGGCTCGAGGGGCACGGTCTCCCGACGGTCGGACGGCGACCGTGCTCAAGCGGCGCGGACCCGTAACGGCGATCGAGTTCTTCACACATGGTGCACGGGTGACGACCCACCGTCTTGTTGGAGCTTCAATCAATGCCGGCTCGACTGGGCCGCGCAGTCCATCCGGTTTCGCTCACTTGGGCGTTGTGGCGCCTCATCTGTGCGCTCGTGTTGCACGAACGGGCTAGCACCCTCAGGCTGAGGGTGACTCAGAAGCGATACGCGCTCACGTTCCGTGTTCGGGGCTCGTCCCGCAGGACCGCGGGAGCGAGGAGGAGCTGAGCTTCGCGGTGAGGAGCCAACCGATGAAGACCGCAGTGCCCTGCTACTACCACCTCGACGTGGAAGTCAGCCCGGAACGGGTGGGACAGGTCAGCCGCATTCTGGCCGCTCACCTGAAGTTCTGGGACCTGGACAACCTGGTCCAGCCCGTCTGCGGCGGCGCCGAGATGCTGCTCAAGGCCATCGACGAACACGCCACGGACAAGAACACGTCGATCGAGATGTGGTGGAACGGCCAGCACCTGATCACCGCCATCGGGGACAACGACCGCGCCCTGCGCCCGGACCAGGAGCTGCGCGGCTGCCTGGAGCACCTGGCGGCGATGAGCGACGGCTGGGGCTGCTGCGCCACCGAGACCGGCAGCAAGGTCATCTGGTTCTCGCAGCGCGCCCGGGCCGGCGAACGCGTCCCGCTGGTGCCGACCGCGCCCGCCCCGCACCTGAGCGAGGGCCTCGACGTGCCCCGCGAGGTGCGGATCGCCCAGCTGGCCGGTCCGGTCAGTACCCCGGACGAGGTCCTGGAGGAGGCCCGGTGACCCGCCGGCAGACCCGGAAAGGGGTGTCCGCGTGGAGCGGACGCCCCTACCCGCTGGGCGCGGAGTACGACGGGGAGGGCACCAACTTCGCGCTCTTCAGCGAGGTGGCCGAACGCGTCGAGCTGGTCCTCGTCGACGACGACGGCACCCACACCCAGGTGCCGCTGACCGAGGTCGACGGCTTCGTCTGGCACGGCTACCTCCCCGGCGTCGGCCCCGGCCAGCGCTACGGCTACCGCGTGCACGGACCGTGGGTCCCCACCCTCGGCCACTGCTGCAACCCGGCGAAGCTGCTCCTCGACCCCTACGCGCGCGCGGTCGACGGGCAGATCGACAACCACCCCTCGCTCTACGAACGGAACCCGGACGGCCCCGACCCGGCCGACAGCGCCGGGCACACCATGCTCGGCGTGGTGACCGACCCGGCCTTCGACTGGGGCGACGACACGCGGCCCTGCCGGCCCTACGCCGACACGGTGATCTACGAGACGCACGTCAAGGGCCTGACCCGCACCCACCCCGAGATCCCCGCCGAACTCCGCGGCACCTACGCCGGCCTGGCCCACCCCGCGGCCGTCGAGCACCTCACCTCGCTGGGCGTCACCGCGGTGGAGCTGATGCCGGTGCACCAGTTCGTCCACGACGGCGTACTGCACGACCGCGGCCTGGCCAACTACTGGGGCTACAACACGATCGGCTTCTTCGCCCCGCACAACGGCTACGCCGCCCACGGCACCCGCGGCCAGCAGGTCGCCGAGTTCAAGCAGATGGTGAAGACCCTGCACGCGGCCGGGCTCGAGGTGATCCTCGACGTGGTCTACAACCACACCGCCGAGGGCAACGAGAAGGGCCCCACCCTGTCCTTCCGCGGCATCGACAACTCCTCGTACTACCGCCTGGTCGACGGCGACTGGGAGCACTACTACGACACCACCGGCACCGGCAACAGCCTGCTGATGCGCCACCCCTACGTGCTCCAGCTGATCATGGACTCGCTGCGGTACTGGGTCACCGAGATGCACGTCGACGGCTTCCGCTTCGACCTCGCGGCCACCCTGGCCCGGCAGTTCCACGAGGTGGACCGGCTGTCGGCGTTCTTCGACCTGATCCAGCAGGACCCGGTGATCAGCCGCGTCAAGCTGATCGCGGAGCCGTGGGACGTCGGCGAGGGCGGCTACCAGGTGGGCAACTTCCCGCCGCTGTGGTCGGAGTGGAACGGCATGTACCGCGACGCGGTGCGCGACTTCTGGCGCGGTGAGGACCACACACTCGGCGAGTTCGCCTCCCGGCTGACCGGCTCCTCCGACCTGTACCAGCACAGCAGGCGCCGGCCTCGCGCCAGCGTCAACTTCGTCACCGCGCACGACGGGTTCACCCTGCGTGACCTCGTCTCCTACAACGACAAGCACAACGAGGACAACGGCGAGGACAACCAGGACGGCGAGAGCACCAACCGGTCCTGGAACTGCGGCGCCGAGGGCCCGACCCGCGACCCGGCCGTGCTGGAACTGCGCGCCCGCCAGCAGCGCAACTTCCTCGCCACGCTGCTGCTCTCCCAGGGCATCCCGATGCTCTGCCACGGCGACGAACTCGGGCGCACCCAGCGCGGCAACAACAACGCCTACTGCCAGGACAACGAGATCTCCTGGATCGACTGGCGGCTCACCGAGGAACAGCGCGACCTGCTGGCGTTCACCCGGTACGTCATCCGGCTGCGCACCGGGCACCCCGTGCTGCGCCGGCGCCGCTTCTTCCTCGGCGAGACCCTGACTCGCGCGGACCAGCCGCTGCCCGACCTGGTGTGGCTGGCGCCCGACGCCCAGGAGATGACCGACGACGACTGGCAGCGCGGCGATGCGCACTGCGTCGGTGTCTTCCTCAACGGGGACGCCATCGCCGAACCCGACCCGTGCGGCCGGCCCGTCGTCGACGACTCGTTCCTCCTGCTGTTCAACAGCCACTGGGAGCCGGTCGACTTCCGCCTCCCGGACGCCACGTACGGCGAGCGCTGGACGGCCCTGATCGACACCGCCGCCACGGAGGGCATCCCCGACGAATCGGAACACAAGGCGGGCACGGCCCTGACGGTCGGGTCCCGCAGCATGGTCCTGCTGTCCCGGCCGTCCCGGCGTGCCCGTGACGAGGGGGAGTGACGGGGGCGGCGGACGTTCGGACCCTTCTCCGAGGGCTCTTCCGCCCGGCTGTCATGGACGCCGGCGCGCCGGTCACCGTTCCCGGCGCGCCAGTCACCGCTCCCGGCGTGCCGTCACCGTGAACTGCGCGCCGTCGTGGTCGCGCAGCACGGCCTCGTCGCTGCCCTTGGACAGCACGCTGCCGCCGTGCAGTTCCGCGGCCCGGGTGCAGGCCTCGACATCGTCGACGGTGAAGTGGACCTGCCAGTGCGGCCGGATCGTCGGGTCGGGGGCCGCCCCCAGCGCCCCGGACTCGATCCGCGCCACCACGTCACCGCGGCTGCGCAGCACGACCTCCCCGCCCTCGTAGTGGACCTCGCAGCAGCCGGGACGCTCCGACGCCCAGTCGAGGACCTCGCCGTAGAAGATGGCGGCGTCGAAGGCGTCGCGCGTGTGCAGCGTGATGAAGGCCGGCTGGGCGTTGCGCCAGGTCTCCCAGTCGGTGAACAGGTCGCCCTCCCAGATCCCGAAGGTCGCCCCGTCCCGGTCCGCCAGCAGCGCCGCCCGCCCCGGCGGCAGCGAGATCGGCCCGACCGCGACCGTGCCCATGCGCTCCTGCACCCGCGCCGCGGCGTCGTCCGCGCTCCGCACGGCGAAGTACGGCGTCCACGCCACCGCCATCTGCCACATGGTGGCCACCCCCGCGATCCCGGCCACCGGCGAGCCGTCCGCCAGCGCGATCCGGAACCGGTCGCCGAGCTTGGCCGGCCGCCACTGCCAGCCCAGCACGGCCCCGTAGAACTCCTCGGTCGCCTTGACGTCCCGGCTGGTCAGACTCACCCAGCACGGTGCGCCGAACACGGAGTGTGAAGAGACGACGTCCTTCGTACCGGAGGGGGTGGGGGTGTCGTGGTTCATGGCAGTCGCGTCCTGATCTCGTGGGCCTGGCAGCCACCGGAGGAATGACACCAGTGTCCAACCGGAACCCCCGTGGGCGCCTGCCGAGTACCCCGGCGACGGCACCGAAACGGTGTGGTGAACCGGCCTGGACCGCCCCGGTGGCACCGGGCGGGCCGAGTGACGACGATGGAGGCGTCGGACACTGCGTCAAGGCACTCAAGCACCCCACGAGGCCATGGGGACAGCGGCGCACCGGACCCGGAGGTGACCATGCCCACGGACGGGGGCTCGGAGAGGATCTTCGAGTTGCAGGAAGAGGTCCGGCAGCTGAAGGAGGCGGTCGTCTCCCACGCGGTCGTGGACCAGGCGATCGGGATGGTCGTCGTGCTCGGCCGGATCTCGCCCGACCAGGGCTGGGCCGTGCTGAAGGAGGTCTCCCAGCACACCAACATCAAGCTGCGCAACGTCGCGGAACTGATCCTCGTCTGGGGACGCACCGGTGTGATGCCCCGGCAGATAAGGGCCGAGCTGGAGGACGCCCTCGACCGTGCCGGACCGACCCAGATCCCCGAAGCGCCGCCGGAGCAGTGATCCGCCCGGCGGCGCCGGCCTCGGGGTTTTCGCGTTCATCCGGCCTCGGCGAGCAGCTCCTCACGCAGATGGGCGAAGCAACTGCTGAGCAGCCGGGAGACGTGCATCTGTGAGATGCCGAGCTGCTCCGCGATGCGGCTCTGCGTCATGCCCTTGAAGAACCGCAGGTAGAGGATGATCCGCTCGCGCTCCGGCAGCGCCTCCAGACAGGGCTTGACGGCCACGCGGTTGACGACGATGTCGAAGGCCGGGTCCGGCCCGCCGATCGCGTCCCCGAGGGCGTAGCCGTCCGTTCCGGGCATCTCCGCCTCCAGCGACAGGGCGGAGAAGCACTCCAGGGCCTCCATGCCGGTGCGCACCTCGCCCTCGGTGAGGTGGGCGTACTCGGCGATCTCGGCGACCGTGGGGGAGTGGCCGGGGGTCGTCTGCGACAGCTCCTTGGCGGCGTGCCGCACGCGGTTGCGCAGGTCCTGGACCCTGCGGGGGACGTGCAGCGTCCACATGTGGTCGCGGAAGTGGCGCTTGATCTCGCCGGTGACCGTCGGCACGGCGTAGGCCTCGAAGGCGTTGCCGCGCGCCGGGTCGTAGTGGTCGACGGCCTTGACGAGACCGAGGGCCGCCACCTGGTAGAGGTCCTCCAGGGCCTCGCCACGGCCCCGGAAGCGGACGGCGATCCGCTCGGCCATGGGCAGCCAGGCCTCGACCAGCTCGTCGCGCAGGGCCTTGCGGTCGGGCCCCTCGGGCAGCCGCGCGAGGCGTTCGAACGCCGCGGCGGTGTCGGGGGCGTCGTCATGGGGGTGCGGTCTGGTGCTGCCGGCGATACGCATGGTGCGCACCTCCCTGAGCAGGTGCCGAAAGGACAGACACCGTGGGAAGCGCGGACTCGGACCTCACGGAGGGCACCGCGGGCCCGAGCGGCTCCCACGGACGTGCCTCCTGTCCGAAGCACTTCATCGCCCATTCCCGGGCGGGGAGACTACGAAACAATTCTGACAATACGCTCATTTGTGACCTCAGGCGTCCCTGGGGACGGCTGCCGTTTCGGTACATCCCTTGACCCCACATCGAGTCCGTCCACGGCCCGGGTCTCGCCGAAGGCGTGGACGAGCCCGGTGCAGGCGACTGCGTCGGCCTGGGGTCGGTCGGTGTCCGGCGTCATGACTCCTCGGCCTCCTCGTGCAGGGCGCCGGCCGGCTTGCGCAGGGCCGGGACTGTCGTGTGCACCGACTCGCGGTGTGTCTCGTCGAGCCGTGACACATGGCGTCGTACGAAGTCGGCGCGGCGGCGGCGCCGCTCGCGCGGCCGTGTCCCGGCGGGGGGTGTGGGCAGCAGCCGGGCGGCCCGCCGGTCGGCCGGGTCGGTCTTGCGGACCGGGTTGCCCGTCTGTACCAGAGATGCCGATGCCCGGCCGCGTCATGACCAGGCGCAGCAGTTCGACCTCGGCGCCGCGCAGCCGCCTCATGGGTTCCGGGCAGGCGATCACCATGCCGCTGTTCTTCGGCTCCAAGCTGTACCCGGTGTCCGTGATGCCGGGCTGGCTCCAGGCGGTCAACAAAGCCACCCGCTCAGCTGCGGGGTGGACGCCCTGCGCGGCCTCCTCCTCGGCACGCCCCACCGCCTGGCCTGCGACGTCGCGGCGCTGCTCGTGGCCGCCGCCCTCGGCGTCGCGGCCGCCTCCGCCCTGCTGGGCCGTCCGGCCCGTTGATCTTCACTCCTGGAAGTGATGTGCGGCACGCCGGGGCAAGCGCTTTCACGAACTGTTCGCGGATAACCGCTGGGCACGGCTTGATCACCGATCAAATGGGATGAACTGCCAGGCCACAGCGCATTCTGCTCATTTGACAGTGCGCTGAGACCACAGATAGGAAGCAGCTTCCAGAGGTCGAGAGGTGCAGCGTGTACGAGCCGAACGTGGTCGGGGACTGGCAGGAGTACGACGAGCATGCCGGTCTGCGCGTCCGCGTCCACCGTCTGGAACTGGCCGAGCCGCCCCGCGGCCGTGACGACGCCGCCGACGGGCTGACGTACTTCACCCTCCGCGTGACCGTCGAGAACCGCGGCAGCCGGCACCTCGGCATCCACCTCGAGGACGGCCAGATCGACGTGCGGATCGGCCCCGACGGGGAGAGCGCCTTCCTCGACTGGCGCAACTCACAGTTCATCGAGGGCTTCGACGTCTATCCGCTGCGCCGGGCCACCGCCGTGCTCTACGCGGCCGGCGCCGAGGCGTCCCTCAGTCTCGTGGACGTCCAGGTCCAGCTGCGCGTCGAGGAGGAGTGGGCCGACCGCCGGCTGTGGTCGGGCGGCATCGGTGCGCACGAGGGGCCCGCCGGGGGCCAGCAGGGCGCGGTGCGCGACAGCCTGGCCCACCAGGTGAGCGTCTTCCTCAAGGACCAGGCGGAGGAAGGCACCGCCTGATCCGGCGTCAGGGCGCGTCGCCGGTCAGTGCGGGATGCCGTCGATGATCTCGCGGGCACCCTGGCGCAGCAGCGCCACGGCGACCGACGTGCCGAGCGTGGCCGGGTCGAGCCGGCCCGCCCACTCGTGGGCGTTCAGCCGGGTCTTGCCGTCCGGGGTGAACACACAGGCCCGCAGGGACAGTTCACCACCGCGGTCCACGCGCGCGAACCCGGCGATCGGGCTGTTGCAGTGCCCCTGGAGCACATGCAGGAACATGCGCTCGGCGGTGGTCTCCCGGTGGGTGTCCGGATCGCCGAGACCGCTGACCGCGTCGATCAGGTCGGCGTCGTCCTCACGGCACTGGAGCGCCAGTACGCCCGCGCCGATGGGCGGCATCATCGTCTCGGTGGAGAGGATCTCGCTGATCACGTCCTGCCGGCCGATGCGCTCCAGGCCGGAGACCGCGAGCAGCAGGGCGTCGGCCTCTCCGGCGGCCAGCTTCGCCAGGCGCCGGTTGGCGTTGCCCCGGAACGGCACGCACTCCAGATGCGGGTGCGTGGCTGCCAGTTGGGCGACCCGGCGCACCGAGGAGGTGCCGATCCGCGTCCCGGCCGGCAGCTCGTCCAGGGTGAGGCCGCCCGGGTGGATCAGGGCGTCCCGGATGTCGTCCCGCTTGAGGAACGCGGCGAACACCGTCCCCGCCGGGAGCGGCCGGTCGGCGGGCACGTCCTTCACACAGTGCACGGCGAGATCGGCCTCACCGGCCAGCAGCGCCGCGTCGACCTCCTTGGTGAACGCGCCCTTGCCCTCGACCTTGGACAGATCGCCCATCCACTTGTCGCCGGTGGTCTTCACCGGTACGACCTCGGTGCGCACTCCGGGATGGGTGGTGGCCAGCTCGGCCCGGACTCGCTCCACCTGGGCGAGCGCCATGGGCGAATCGCGGGAGACGATACGGATCAGTTCGGGGACGGACATGCGGACACGATAGACCCTCCCGGGTGCCCGCCGGTCCCGTACCTCCCCCGACCGCCCCTCGGCGTACGTCAGTTCGGGACGAGGGGCTCGCTCAGTTCGACCGCGCGCAGGGCCGCGGCGAGGGCCCGCTCGTCGCCCACGTCGAGGGCGGTGTCGGTGAGCTTGATGACGTGTTCGTCGCCGTGGGCGAGGGCTCGTTCCAGCACCTCCTGCGCCGTGCGGCCGGGCGCGGGGACATGGTCGGCGGGCCCGGGCGGGGCGTACATGGCGGTGACCGCCGCGGACGCGGTCCACGCCGCGCGCAGGCTCGGCACCCACAACTCGCGCGGCAGACAACCGAGCGTGCGCAGCACGGCGTTGGGGGCTGTCGCCGCGTGCACCAGCATGGTCGCCTCCCCGTGGCCGTGGGTGGCGTACCGGTGGGTCGCGGCCCGGACCAGTTCGGTCAGGTGTGCCCGTGCCGTCTCCGGGTCGGTCACGTCTTCCGCCCACAGCGGCAACCGCCGCACGGCCGCCAGCCGGTCGGGAAATCCCCCTCGGGGTTCGGCGAGCGGCGGCACGGCGTCCAGGGACCGCGCCGCACCCGGCGCGGCGGGCAGGGGTGCGATGCCGGACACGGGGCGGTGCCGGGCCGCCCAGTAGCCCAGGCCGTGCGCGAGTTCGGCGAGCCTCGGCGCGCTCCCGCCGGCTTCCAGGGCCCGTACGGCGTGGCCGACGCGGATCACCGGATGCGTGGAGCCGCCGTACAGTCCGGGCAGCAACCGTGGCCACCATGCCGCGAGCACGTCCCGCCACGGCTGTTCGGCGAGGGCCTGGCCGAAGTACCCGATCCAGTCGGCGGCCCGGCGCGGATCTCCCAGCGCCTCGCGCCAGTTGGTGTGAGTCACGGGTGCCACGGGTGTGGGGAAGTCCTCCAGCTTGGGCCGGTACAGGTCCAGCCAGCGGTGCACGGCGCCCGCCTGCCCGTGTGCCGCCAGCGCCTCCACGACCATGGGGGCGTGGTTGGTGAGCCGGCCGAGCCGCTCCGGCCCCGAGGTGTGGAGCCGTTCGAGGGCTTCTTCGAGTGTCCCTGTCGTGTCGTGCGCGTCCATGACAGGACGCTATGCGGCCGCCCCGCGCCGACGGATCGGACGCGGGGCGGAAGCCGGACCCGGCCGGGGCCCTAGGCCCCCGGCCGGACCGAGCCCGGATCAGGCGTAGGGATCGAAGGCGATGCCCGAGGGCTTGGCCGACGCGAGGTGGTTGGCGAAATTGCCGTCCTTCAGGCCGAAGTTGGCGCTGCCGAAGGTGGAGGACGTGAGCTTGTCGCGCACCCCGGCGGGGTAGCCGTTCCAGCCGACCAGCGGCGGGTACTGCCAGGTGCCCTTGTGGTTCTCCGGCGGCTCGTCGTTCGAGTTCGCGACACGGAAGCAGTGGGTGCGGACGCCGTCCTTGTGGTAGACGATCTTCGGGTGCGTGCCGTCGAAGCGGACCTGCGACGCCGCGTGCACGCTGAACGAGCCGTGGGCGGACGTCGAGACGTACTTGACCTGGTTGTCCTGTACGAACACCGCCACGTGCTCGAAGTCGTGCCGGTGGCCGCCGATGCCGCTGCCGGCCACCGCCTGGTCCTTCTCGAAGTAGAGGGCGTACAGGATGGCGCACCAGCCGTTGTTGCACTTGTAGCGCGCGTAGCCGTTGGTGTTGTCCAGGTCCGAGGCGTCGCGGCAGTCGCCGTTGAGCGCGCCGGTCGGGTCGAGCCCGCCGTTGACCGTGCCGTCCGCGCCGATGGCGGGCGTGGAGTAACAGCCGTCGGTGTCGTAGTCGTAGGCGGGCTGGAACGTCTTCTCCAGCGACTCCGCGTTGGCGGGCAGCGCCCGCGGCGGGGCGGCGAAGGCCGTGGCGGGGAAGGCGAGGACGAGGGCGGCGGCACCGGCCAGTCCGGTGAGCCATCTCCTGCGGGGTGCGAACGGGCGTGACGACACTGCGTCCTCCTCTTGGGCGCAGCCCAACGGCTGTGGGGGGAAAGGGAGGTTCAGCTTCCAGGCTGAACGCGTCCATGCCAAGAGGAAGGTGTGATCTCAGAGGTGAATCGCACCCCAACAACCGGAGTCCCGGCGCCGTTTCAGACCATGTCGTCCGGCATGTCGGCCGCCGCCCCCTCGGGCGCGAGATCCGGACGGAGCCGCAGCCAGGACGGCTGCCGCAGCAGGCCCTCCCGGGTACGGGTGCTGTAGCGGACCTCGCCGACCAGCCGGGGGACGACCCAGTGCGCGCCCGGAGCGCGCGGGGCGGGGTCGAAGGGGCAGACGTCGGTCGCGGCGGCCCGCAGCAGCCCGGCGAGTTCCGCCCGCTCCGCCTCGCTCCAGCCGGTGCCCACACTCCCGACATAGCGCAGCCGCCCCGCGGCGCGCTGCCCGACCAGCACCGCGCCGGGCAGGCCGGTGAGCCGTCCTTTGCCGGGCTGCCAGCCGCCGACCAGGACATCCTCGGTGCGCATGTTGCGGATCTTGATCCAGGCCCGGGAGCGCACCCCCGGTTCGTACACCGAGTCCAGCCGTTTGCAGACCAGGCCCTCCATTCCGTGCTCGCGCGTGGCGGCCAGGGCCTCGGCGCCGTGTCCGACGATCGCGGCCGGGGTCGACCAGGAGGGCCCGGTGAGGCCGAGGTCCTCCAGCGCCGCACGGCGTCGTGCGTAGGGGAGCCGGATCAGCGAGTGATCCTCCAGATGCATCAGGTCGAACAGCACGAGGTGGACCGGCACCTCCGCCGCCCGCCGCGCCGCCCTCGCGGGCGCGTGTGCCAGACCCATGCGGGACTGGAGCAACTGGAAGCTCGCCCGGCCCTGTTCGTCCAGGGCCAGGATCTCCCCGTCCAGCACGGCGGGCGTGGGGCCGAGCGTGGTGCCCAGCGGCCGCAGTTCGGGGTACGCGGCCGTGATGTCCTCCCCGGACCGGGCGCGCAGCAGCACGCTGCCGTCCCCGGGGAGGTAGACCACCACGCGCTGGCCGTCCTGCTTGGTCTCATAGGCCCAGCGCGCGTCCTGTGCGGGAGGCGGCAGGGTGCCGGGAGTGGCGAGCATGGGCGGGATCAGCGGCAGGTCCACGGGTGAGTTGTGGACGTCCCCGTGCCCGGCCACGCGCGTTTTCCGGGTCTTTCGCCTGAACGGCGTCGGTGCGGGCGTCGGCCTCACCGGCACGCCGCGGCCGGCGGGTGCTCGATCTGACTCCGGCGCTATATTACTTGAGTTAGGCAACGATATGGTAAAGTTGCTCGTATGTCCACACCATCGCTCCCCGACGTCCCCTCACGGGAGGTCGTCGAGATCGAGCGTGCGCTCACCCGCGTCACCTACCTGAGCACGCGCGCCCGTCAGCACGAACGGCTGATGGCCCTGGCGGGCGTGCCGCTCGACCGTGCCGCCGTCGCGCTGCTGCGGCAGATCGCCGACTCCGAGCCGCTGCGGCCGGGGGAGCTCGCCGCCCGGCTGGGGGTGGAGGCCTCGCACGTCACGCGCACCGTGCAGCAGTTGCAGAAGTCGGGCTATGTCACCCGCGTCCCCGACCCCGACGACCGGCGCGCCCAGCGCATCGAGCTCACCGACGCCGGCCGCCAGGCCATCACCAAGATCCGCGAGGTCGGAGTCCGCGGCATGCAGATGGCCCTGTCCGACTGGTCCCCCGAGGAACTGCGGCAGCTCGCCACGCTCTTCCACCGCATGGTGGACGACTTCCTCGCCCACTCCGTCGACGAGGTGCCCGAGCCCCGGTCCGCGCCGGCCGGCAGCGCCTGATCCCCGGGTTCCGCCGCCCTCGGCGGTGTTCCCACGGGCCGATCCCTCACCGTGCGGCCGGGTCACGCTCATCCGCCCGCTCGGCGACCGCGGAGCCCAGCGGTTCCGGCTCGCGCAGCCGGCACAGCAGCAGCCGGCCCACCGCGGGCAGGGCGACGAGCGGCAGCAGGGCCGTCCGCAGGGACGTCGCGTCGGCCAGCGCCCCGAGCAGGGGAGCGGCGAGGCCGCCGACGCTCACCGTCAGCCCCAGCGTGACCCCGCTCGCGGTGCCCACCCGCCGGGGCAGAAAGTCCTGGCCCAGCGTGATGTGCAGTGAGAACGGCACGTACAGGCCCGCCGACGTCAACGCGACGAACAGATACACCGGCGGCCCGGGCACCAGGACCAGACCGGCCACGGCGAGCACCGTCAGGGCGTACGACCGGCGCACCACCGCCAGCCGCCCGTACCGCTCGGCCAGCCGCCCCCCGGCCAGCGTGCCCACCGCACCACCGGCGTAGAGCACGAACAGCGCCGCCGTGCCGGTCACGTCGCCGCCACCGGTCCGCTCCCGCACGTACAGCGAGACGAACGCGCTCAGGCCGACGAACACGACCGAGCGGCAGACCACGGCCCCGGACAGCCGCAGAAAGGACGCCCAGTCGTCCCGGCCCGCGGCGGTGGACGCACCGGCCCCCGCCCCGCCGGACGCGGCCGCGCGTACCGCCGCCGCGCACAGTGCCGCTCCCGCCACCGCCGGGACGGCCAGCAGGGGAGAGGCGCGCAGCCCGCCCGTCGCCATCACGGCGAAGACCAGCAGGGGCGCCAGGGCGAAACCGGCGTTGCCGCCGAAGGAGAACCAGCCCATCGCCGAGTGCCGGCCCTGCGCGACGGCCCGCGCCACCCGGGCGGCCTCCGGATGGTAGGCGGCCACCCCTACCCCCGACACGGCGACCACCGCCAGCGTCGACGCGTAGGAGCCGGTCACCCCGCTCAGGGCGACGCCGGCCCCGGCCGTCAGCGCGCTGAGCGGCAACAGCCACGGCATCGCCCACCGGTCGGTGAGTACCCCGAACAGCGGCTGCACCAGCGACGAGAGCAGGGAGGCGGCCAGCACGACACCGGAGGCGGCGGCGTAGGAGTAGGCGCGCTCGGCGACGAAGTACGGCACCAGAGCGGCCACGGCGCCCTGGTACACGTCGACGCAGGCGTGCCCCAGGGACATCAGGGCGACGGGCCGGTTGCGGCGGGAAGCGGTCACCCGGCGATCGTCGCCGCCGGGGAGCCTGGCGCGCTTCCGATAATCTGCCGGACTGTGCCGAACATCCGCCACACCCCGACGGCGCCGACCCGTGCCCAGCGGCTGACCGCCGGCGACCGTATCGACGCGCACCGGCACGACGACCACCAGATCGTCTACGCGGGCTCCGGCGTCGTCGCCGTCACCACCGACGCCGGCACCTGGTTCGCGCCCGGGACCCGCGCCATCTGGGTCCCCGCCGGCACCGTGCACGCCCACCGTGCCCACGGCCGGCTCGACCTGCACCTGGTCGGCCTGCCCGCCGACGACAACCCCCTCGGCCTGCACCACCCGGCCGTCCTCGCCGTCAGCCCGCTGCTGCGCGAGCTGATCCTCGCCTACACCCGCGACCCCGGCGACGACAGTCCCGAGCGCCGCCGGCTGCGCGCCGTCCTGTGCGACCAGCTGCGCCTCTCGCCGCAGCAGCCGCTGCGGCTGCCGACGGCAGCCGACCCGCGCCTGGCCGCCGTCTGCGCGCTCGTGCACGCCGACCCGGCGGGCGCGGGCACCCTCGATGCCCTCGGCGCCGCGACCGGGGTGGGGGAGCGCACCCTCAGCCGGCTCTTCCGCAGCGAGTTCGGCATGACGTTCCCGCAGTGGCGCACCCAGTCACGGCTCTACCACGCCCTGCGGATGCTGGCCGACGGCCTGCCCGTCACGACCGTCGCCCACCGCTGCGGCTGGTCCTCCGCCAGCGCCTTCATCGACGTCTTCCGCCGCTCGTTCGGCTACACGCCGGGCACGCACAACCGCCGCGGCTGACCTGTCGAAACCCCCGCCGCGGTCACCTCTTTACCGTCCAGTAATATCGCGCGGCAGGCCATCAGAGGAGAAAACCGTGTCCCGGTCCGAACGCTCGCCCCTGCTGCTCGCCGGCCTGCTGGCCGCCGCGGGGGTCGCCCACTTCGCCGCCCCACGCCCGTTCGACGCGACCATCCCGCGCGGCCTGCCGGGCACACCCAGGACCTGGACCTACGCCAGCGGAGCCGCCGAGCTCGCGCTGGCCACGGGCCTGGCGCTGCCGCGTACCCGCAAGGCGGCCGCGCTGGCCACGGCCGCCTTCTTCGTCGGGGTGTTCCCCGCCAATGTGAAGATGGCGGCCGACTGGCGCCACCGGCCCACGCCGCAGAAGGCCGCGGCCTTCGGACGCCTGCCGCTCCAGCTGCCCCTCGTGCTCTGGGCCCGCGGCGTCGCACGGAACGCGGAGGGCCGGTCGTGACCGCGCGCGTGGCGGCCGGGGACAAGGTCGAGGACTTCGCCCTGCCCGACGAGACCGGCACCGTCCGCAGCCTGTCCGGACTGCTCGCCGAGGGCCCGGTCGTGCTCTTCTTCTATCCGGCGGCCCTGACCCCCGGCTGCACCGCGCAGGCCTGCCACTTCCGCGACCTCGCCGCCGAGTTCGCCGCCGTCGGCGCACACCCCGTCGGCATCAGCGGGGACACCGTCGAGCGCCAGCAGGAGTTCGCCGGACAGCACGCCCTCGGCATGCCCCTGCTGTCCGACGCCGACGGCACGGTCCGCGAGCGGTTCGGCGTGAGGCGCGGCTTCTCCCTGGCCCCGACCAAGCGCACCACGTTCGTCATAGGGCAGGACCACACCGTCCTCGACGTCGTACGCAGCGAACTGCGCATGAACGCGCACGCCGACCGGGCGCTCGCCGCCCTGCGCGCTCACCGGAGCTGACAGGCGTCACGCATGCTCCGCCGCGGTTGATACAGGGCGGCAAAGGGATAATCCTGGACGATATGGAGGACGCCTCCGCCGCTGCGATCATCGACGCGCGCGGCACCGTGACGGGGTGGAGCGAGGGTGCCCGGCGGCTGACCGGCTACCCGGCCGAGGAGGCCGTGGGCCGGTCCGTACGGGGACTGCTCGCCGAGGACGTGCCGCCCGAGTCGGTGTCCGCGCGGTCGGGCACCGTCATGGTGCGGCATCACGACGGCTATCTGGTCGGGCTCCGCGTCAGAGCCTGCGTCGTGACCGGCCCCGACGGGGCACCGGACGGCTACGTGATCACCGCCGAGCCGCCCAGCGGCGCCGAGACGTCCCTGGCCGGACAGGCCTTCCAGCAGGCGTCCATGTCGATGTCGGTGTTCGACACCGACCAGCGCTATCTGCGGCTCAACGACGCCGCCTGCCATGTGATGGGCGTGCCCGAGGAGACCCTGCTGGGGCGGCACTTCCCGGAGACCGTCGAGGAGGCCGAGCACAGCCTCGGCTTCAACTGGCACCTGCGTCACGTCGTCGAGACCGGCCGCCCGCTCCGCTACGAGAGCTACACCGGCGCTCCGGCCCTGAACCGGGAGCACGCCTGGGTCACCGAGATGTGGCCGCTCCGCGCCCCCTCCGGAGAGCTCCTGGGCACCGCCCTGGCCGCGTTCGACAGCACCGAGCAGTACTGGGCCCGGCAGCGGCTGGCCCTGCTCAACGAGGCCGCGGCGGCCATCGGCACCACCCTGGACGTGGTGCGCACGGCCGAGGAGCTGATGGAGGTCGTGGTGCCCCGGTTCGCCGACTTCGCGAGCGTGGACCTGTTCGACTGGGTCCTCGGCGCGGAGGAGTCGCCGACCGTGCCCACCGCGGAGATCGTGCTGCGCCGCGTCGCCCACGGCTCCATCACCGAGGGCACCCCCGAAGCAGCCGTCCACCTGGGCGAAGTGGACGTCTACCCCGCGTTCTCCCCCATCGCGCGGGCGATGCGGGAGGGCCGGGCGATCATCAGCCAGGCGGGGGAGCCGTCCTTCATGCGCTGGGTCGCGGAGCGCAACACGCGCGCCCCGCAGGGCCGCCCCTACCGCCAGGGCGTCCACTCGATGATGGCGGTGCCGCTGCGGGCCCGCGGCACCACCCTCGGCGTCGCCGTGGCCGTGCGCATCCGGCAGCCGGACGACTACGCCGCCGACGACGCCGTGTTCGCCGAGGAACTCGCCAGCCGAGCCGCGGTCTGCGTCGACAACGCCCGCCGCTTCGCCCGTGAACGCACCACCGCACTGGCCCTCCAGCACAGCCTGCTGCCGAGGGGGCTGCCCGGCCAGGCCGCGGTCCAGGTCGCCCATCGCTATCTGCCCTCCGGCTCGGCGGCCGGCATCGGCGGCGACTGGTTCGACGTGATCCCGCTGTCCGGCAGCCGGGTCGCGCTCGTCGTCGGTGACGTCGTGGGCCACGGCATCCCCTCCACGGCGACCATGGGCCGGCTGGTCACGGCCGTACGCACCCTCGCCGACGTGGACCTGCCACCCGACGAACTCCTCACCCACCTCGACGACCTGGTCACCCATCTCGCGTCGGACGACGACGGCGACGAGGTCGCCGAACTCGGCGCGACCTGCCTGTACGCCGTCTACGACCCCGTCACGCGCCGGCTGAACCTGGCCGCCGCCGGGCACCCCGCCCCCGCACTGGTGCTGCCCGACGGGTCCGCGCGGCTGATCCCCATGAGCGCGGGGCCCCCGCTGGGCGTCGGAGGGCTGCCGTTCGAGGCGACGGAGCTCCAGCTGCCCGAGGGCTCCGTCGTCGCCCTCTACACCGACGGACTCGTCGAGGACCGCGACCGCGACGTCGACCACGCCACCGACGAGCTGTGCCGCGCGCTGACCGTGCCCGCCGAATCGCTCGACGCCCAGTGCGACATCGTGCTGAAGACCGTCCTGCCGGAGGAGCCCAGCGACGACGTGGCCCTGCTGCTGGCCCGCACCCGGGCGCTGGGCGCGGACCAGGTCGCCACCTGGGACGTCACCCCGGACCCCGCGCAGGTGGCCGCCACCCGCCAGGCCGCCACCGAACAGCTCTCCGCGTGGGGGCTGGACGAGACGGCCTTCGTCACCGAACTCGTCGTCAGCGAACTGGTCACCAACGCCATCCGGTACGGTGCCGCGCCCATCCAGCTCCGTCTGATCCGCGACCAGACCCTCATCTGCGAGGTGTCCGACGGCAGTTCGACCTCCCCGCACCTGCGGCGCGCCCACCAGGACGACGAGGGCGGCCGCGGACTGCTGCTGGTGGCCCAGCTCACCCAGCGCTGGGGCAGCCGGCAGACCACCCGGGGCAAGACCATCTGGTGCGAACAGCCCCTCACACCGCTGTTCTGACCGCACGGCTCACGCGGCCGCGCGCCGCACGGGCGTTCCCGCACCGCGTCCCACGGCTGCTTGTCGCCCCGCAGCCCCGTGTACTGCGCCGACGGGCGAGCGGCTCGACGGGCTCAGGCCCTCCCCGACCCGGGCGCAGACGTCCGCCGGAAGCTGGCGTCGCAGGAGCAGCACGATCGCCGTTCACTTCCCGGCCGTGTCCGAGGCGACCTGGGAGAGGGTGCGCCCGGACATGGCCGAGCGGGCGCGGCGCGGATCGGGAGCTCCGTGCGTCCGGGCCCGGTCACCGGCCCGCTTCACCAGCAGCCAGGCCTCCTCGCCGTCGCCGCCCTGATCGCTGCGGAACCGGGTCAGGGCGTACTCGCCGCGCAGTTTCGACCCGCTCAGCCGGAACGTGGCGTGCCCGCGCTCCAGTGACTCCGCGAAGTCGACGGGCCGGCCCTTGCGGTCGTGGCTCAGCGGCTCGTACGTGCCGTGGTCCCAGACGATCACCGTGCCGCCGCCGTACTCGCCGCGGGGGATCACGCCCTCGAACTCCTCGTACTCCAGCGGATGGTCCTCCGTGGGCACGGCCAGCCGCTTGTCCTTCGGGTCGGCCGAGGGGCCCTTGGGGATCGACCAGGACTTCAGGACGTCGTCCACCTGCAACCGGAAGTCGAAGTGCATCGTGCTCGCGTCATGGATCTGCACCACGAACCGGGGCCGGTCCCCGGCCGACTCCCCGCTGCCCCGGGGCTCGCCGGTCCGGCCGAAGTCGCGCTTGCCGCGGTACTCCCGCAGCCGGTCCCGCTCAGCCACCTGCGGCTCCTTCCTGCCCCGCGGGCCCCGGGTACCCGTCAGAACTCCTCGTGCACCTCGGGGTCCCCGCCGACGCGCCGGTGCGTCCGGTCCGCGACGGCGGTCATCTCGGCCTCGCTCAGCTCGAAGCCGAAGACGTCGAGGTTCTGGCGCTGCCGCTCGGGGTTCGCCGACTTCGGGATGGGCACCGCGCCGAGCTGCGTGTGCCAGCGCAGCACCACCTGCCCGGCCGTCACCCCGTGCGCCTCGGCGATCCGCGTCACCGCGGGGTCCTGAAGCAGGGATGTGCCCCGGCCCAGCGGGCTCCAGCTCTCGGTCAGGATGCCCTTGCCCGCGTGGAAGGCGCGCAGGTCGTCCTGCGGCAGGAAGGGGTGCAGCTCGATCTGGTTGACGGAGGGCAGCACCCCGGTCTCCTTCTCCAGCCGCTCGATGTGCCCGGCCGTGAAGTTGGAGACGCCGATCGACCGGACGAGCCCGTCCTCGCGCAGCTTGATCATGGCCTTCCACGAGTCGACGTACCGGTCCACGCGCGGCAGCGGCCAGTGGATCAGGTACAGGTCCACGTACTCCAGGCCGAGGCGGGCCCGGGACTCCTCGAACGAGGCGAGCGTCTCCTCGTAACCGTGGTGCCGGCCCGGGAGCTTCGTCGTCACGACGATCTCCTCGCGCGGCACCACGCCGGAGGCCACCGCCCGGCCGACCCCCGTCTCGTTGCGGTAGTTCGTCGCCGTGTCGATCAGGCGGTAGCCCGCCTCCAGGGCGGAGAGCACCGCCTGCTGCGCCTCGTCGTCGCCGAGCGGCCAGGTGCCCAGGCCCAGGGAGGGGAGCGTCGTACCGTCGTTGAGCGTGTGCGTCGGGATGCTGATCACCGTCGGACCTTCCCGTTGATCGTGTCGTCTGGCTGTGTCCACCCTCCAGCGTCACGGATAGGGTGAGCAATGATCAACCGGACGGGTGGGGGATGAAGGCGGCGGACGGCATGGGCAGCGCCGAGGGAAAGCAGGCTCCGGGTTCGGGGCGTCCCACCTCGCGGGACGTCGCCCGGCTCGCCGGCGTGTCGCACACCGCGGTGTCCTTCGTGTTCAACGGCCGCGCCGAGGGCAACCTCTCGCCCGCCACCCAGGAACGCATCCGGCAGGCCGCGGTCCAGCTCGGCTACCGGCCCGACCCTGTCGCCCGCAGTCTGCGCCGCAGCCGTACGGCCGTGATCGGGCTGGTCACCGACGAGATCGCCTCCTCGCCGTTCGCCGGACGGCTGCTGCGCGGCGCCATGGACACCGCCTGGGCCGACGGGCACCTGATTCTCACCGTCGACTCCGGCGGCGACCCGGCCAAGGAGGACGCGGCGGTCGCCGAGCTCCTGGACCGGCGCGTCGACGGCATCATCTACGCGGCCATGTCCCTGCGCCGCGTCCGGGTCCCCGAGGGACTGCACCGCACCCACTCCGTGCTGGCCAACTGCCTGCCCGAGGACGACTCGCTGCCCGCCGTCATCCCCGCCGAGCGCGCCGGCGGCCGTACGGCGGCCCGGCTGCTGCTGGAGCGGGGGCACCGGCGGGTCGCGCTCGTCGGCGGGCACGGCGACATCGCGTCGGCGGAGCGGCTGCGCGGCTTCCGCGACGCGCTGCGCGCCGAGGGCATCACCGTGCCCAGGGACTGGGTCGTACGGACCGGAGGAGAGATCTCCGGCGGCCACGAGGGTGCCGTCCGCCTCTTCGACGGCACCCCGGCCGACCGCCGGCCCACCGGGGTCTTCGCCTACAACGACCGGGTCGCGGCGGGCGTCCTGCACGCCGCGACCCGGCTCGGCATCTCCGTGCCCGGCGATCTGTCGGTGGTGGGCTACGACGACCAGGAGCACATGGCCGCGTACCTCACGCCGCCCCTCACCACCGTCGCGCTGCCCCACCGGGAGATGGGCGAGGCCGCCACCCGGCTCCTCCTCGACGCCATCGCCACCGGCCGGACCCCGCCCGCCACCGTGCGGCGCCTGGGCTGCCCGGTGATCAGCCGTGCGTCGGTGGGACCAGCTCCCATCCGGTGACGGTCGCGCCGGACGGCACCCTCAACTCCCGTACGTCATCGGGCCGGTGATAGACGCGCTCGGTGACCGTGGCGCGGTCGCCGACGAACAGTTCGTACAGCGAGCCGTCGACGAGGACGCGTACCGTGAGCTCCTCGTCAGGTGGCACACGGACGACGATCGGCGCACCGGCCTCTTCACGCGGCCAGTCGCCCCGGTCCAGGGTCACGGTGCCCTCCGCCGGGTCCAGCCGGACCGTCAGCTCGGCGCCCGAGGCCGAGCGCAGCAGACTCACGGTGACCTGACCGCGGGCGCCGACCGTCAGGTCGTAGGCCGTCGGTAGCGCGGCCCGGCCCGGGGCGGTGACGAACGGCTCGGGGGCGTGCAGGCGGTGCAGTTCCGGGGCCGGGGTCACCCGCAGCGCCCCGTCCGGGTGGACGTCGACGACCCGGGGCGCGGTCAGGACGCCGGCCCAGCCGGCCTCGCCCTGCTCGCGGGCCTCCCACGACCAGCCCCACATCAGGGCCCGGTCCGGCTCCTGGAGCACGGCGGGCGCGTAGAAGTCACGGCCGTGGTCGAGGAGGCCGCCCGCGCGGGCGGAGAAGCGCAGGTCCGTGTCCAGACGTCCCGTCAGATAACCGGTGGTCCATGGGTCGCCGTCCCACAGGGACACGACCAGCACCCACGCGCCGCCCCGCGTCGCGTACAGCTGCGGGCACTCCCAGCCGGTCGCCCGGTCGCCGAACGCCGCCGCGGCGGCCGGGTCCCGGCCGTCCAGGAGCACACCCGCGAAGCGCCAGTCGGCCAGGTCGTCGCAGTCGTACAGCAGGGCCGACGGCGTACCGTCGGCGTGCCCCGCGCCGACCAGGGCCCAGCGCCGTCCGTCGTGCCGGAAGACGAACGGGTCGCGGAACATCACCACGTCCAGGCCCTCGGGCGGGCCCGTCACCACCGGCACGGGCAGGGGAGTCCATTCGGTCAGCGCGGGGTCGTCCGGATCCGCCGCCCGGGCCAGGCAGATCGTGCCGAGCCCGCTGTGGTCACGGTCGACCCCGGTGTAGACGGCCGTCGGCACGCCCCCGTCGTCGACCACGCACCCGGACCAGCAGCCCGCCTCGTCCGGGCCGCCCGGGGTCGGGGTGAGGGCGATCGGGTGGTGCTCCCAGTGGGCGAGGTCGGGGCTGGAGGCGTGGCCCCAGTGGACGTTCGCGTGCACCGGGGCGTCGGGGTTGTGCTGGTAGAAGAGGTGGTAGCGGCCGCGCCAGCGGAACGGCCCGTTGGGGTCGTTCATCCAGTTGGCGGGCGGGCGGACCCGGAAGCGCGGGGCGTGCGGGTCCTGCGGGGGAGCGGCGAGGCTCAACGGTTGACTCCTGCGGACGTGATGCCCTCGCGCAGAGGGCGCTGGCCGACGGCGAACACGGCGACGGCGGGGATCATGGAGAGGACGACACCGGCGAGCACCACGGAGATGGAGCCGGTGCCGAGATTGCCCTGGAGGGAGACCAGGCCCAGCGGCAACGTGTAGTTGTGACCGGACGTTTCGAGGATCAGCGGCCGGAAGAACTCGTTCCAGTGGTAGTTGAAGGCCAGGACGCCGACGATCGCGAGGCCCGGCGCGGCCAGCGGGGCGTACACCGAACGGAACGTCCGCCAGGGCCCGGCACCGTCCAGCATCGCCGCCTCGCCCAGGTCCTTGGGCATGCCCAGGAAGTACTGCCGCATCAGGAACGTGCCGAACGCCGTCGGGAAGGCCGGGATGATCAGCCCGAGCAGGGTGTCGGTGAGACTCATCGACTTCAGGACCAGGAACACCGGCACGATCGTGACCTGCAAGGGCACCATCATCGTCGCCAGGACCAGGGCGAACAGCGGCTTCTTGAAGCGGAACTCCAGACGGGCGAAGGCGTATCCGGCCAGCCCCGCCGTGATCATCTGGCCGACCGCGATCAGCCCCGTGACCAGCGTGGAGTTGAGGGCGAGCAGCCATACGTCGATCTGGTCGAACACCCCCCGGTACGCCTCGGCCGACGGGTCGGAGGGGATGAGCTGCGGCGGCAGGTCGAACGCCTCGGCGGGTGTGCGCAGCGAGGTGGACACCGTCCACACCACCGGGCCGAGCGTGAGCAGGGCGCACACGGTCAGCCCGGCGATGCGCGCCCACGGCGCCAGCCCGTGGCGCGCACGGCTGAAGGACAGGGTTGCTTGGCTCAAGGGACTCACCCGGCTCACTGGTAGTGGACGAAACGCCGGCTGAGCCGGAACTGGAGGGCCGTGACCGCCATGATCAGCACGAACAGCAGCACACCCACCGCGGACGCCTCACCGAAGCGGAGCTGCTCGAACGCGGTCTCGTAGATCACCATCACGACGGTGCGGGTCGAGTCGCCGGGACCGCCGTTGGTCAGGACGTACGGCTGCTCGAACACCTGGAGCGCGTTGATGATGCCGACCACCGAGGCGACCAGCAGCGTCGGCGACAGCAGCGGCAGCGTGACGGTGAGGTGCTTGCGCAGGCCGGTCGCCCCGTCCAGGGCGGCGGCCTCGTGGATCTCCTTCGGGATGTTGTTCAGACCGCCGACGAAGAGCAGGAACGAGAAGCCGAACTGCTGCCAGACGTAGACCAGGACCACGGTCGTCATCGCCGCGTTCTCCGACGTCAGCCACGGCACCGGCGCGATCCCGACGAAGCCGAGCAGCCAGTTGACCACCCCGAAGTCCTGGTTGAACAGGTACTTCATCACCACCGAGATCGACGCGGCGGACAGCACCAGCGGGAAGAAGAACGCCGAGCGGAACACCGACCGCAGCCAGACGGGCATCCGCCCGTTCAGCGTCAGGGCGAGCGCCAGCGCGACGAGCAGTTGCAGCGCCACCGCGAACACCATGAAGACGAGGGTGTTGCGGAAGGACACCAGCACGGTCTCGTCGCCGAACACCGCGCCGTAGTTGGAGCCGCCGGCGAAGCGCGGCGGGTCGATCACGTTCCAGTGGAAGAGGCTGAGCACCACCGAGCCGACGATGGGGACGACCGTGAAGACGACGATGCCGACGATCGTCGGGGCCAGGAACAGCGTGGCCAGCAGCCGGGTGCCGCGGTCGCGGGCCGAGAGGCGTGGTGCCTGCGGGGCGGGCGGGGCCTTGGGCCGTTCGGTACGCGCGGGCGGTGTCTGGGTGTTCGTCATGCGTCACGCTCCATGGCCTTCTCCAGGTCGCCCTGCAGCCGGCGCAGCGCGGGACGCACCGAGCGCGAGGAGGCCAGGGCCGTGCCGGTGTGCTTGAGCAGCAGTTGCTCGACCTCGGCTACCTGCGGCGGCGCCGGGATCGGTCCCGTGTCGGGGAACCGGTCGAGGGTGTCGTAGAAGACCGGCCAGTGCGCCGGGCCGGTCTCCTGGTAGCGGTCCGCGGTCAGCATCGAGCGCCGGGCCGGGGTGGTCTGGTTCGTCGTGAACAGCCGCGCCAGGGTCTCCTTGCGGGCCGCGTACTTGATGAACTCCCAGGCCTCTTCCTGCCTCTTGGAGGTGCGCAGCAGTGCGTAGCCCGCCGCGCCGTACTGCATGCGCTGGGTGCGCCAGCGCGGGAAGTACTGCACGTCGAACCCGTCCCGCTCCATCCCCGCCAGGTGCAGGCCGCCCGCCCAGAAGCCGCCCGCCGGGGTGACACCGACCCGGCCGGTGGAGAACACGCCGATGAGGTTCTGGCCGTTGCCGCCCTCGGGGCGGGTGCACAGACCGTCTTGGACGAGGGAGGCGAGATAGTCGTAGACCTCCTCCACCCGGTCGTGCGTGGCCTGCGGCGTCGTCCACCTGAAGCCGCCGCCGCGGTCCGCGCGTTGGCCGGCGGGGTAGAAGGAGTCCCACAGCCACTCGCCGCCCGGCGCCTTGGACTCCGCGAGCAGATTGGTGTCGTTCGCGAACAGCCAGGGCACCACACCGCCCCACAGCCGGTTGGTCCAGAAGTAGGGAGTGAAGCGGGAGCCGCTCGCCTGCTTCATGTCCCGCAGCAGCGTCGTGAAGTCGTCGCGGGTCCAGTCGGCCGGCGGGTACGGGGCCCCGGCCCGCCGCAGCACCTGGTGGTTGAGGTACATGTCGGCCGCGTTGAACTCCACCGGCAGCTGGTAGAGGCTGCCCTCGTACATCATCGACTCGACCAGCGACGGGTGGACGTCGGCGAAGTACTCCTTCAGCTCGGCCGCGTCCCGCTTCACCCACGTGTCCAGGGCCACGCCGAGTCGCTGCGCGAACAGCTGCACGCCCTCGGTGGCGACGTACACCAGGTCCGGTGCGGTGCCCGCGGCCACCTGCGTGAGGATCTTCGCGAAGAAGTCCGACCAGTCCACGGCCTGCACCGCGTTGATCTGGAGCTTGATGTCGGGGTGCAGCTCGCGGAAGCCCTCGCGGAGCGTGCGGATGGCCTCCGGCCCGTAGGCGGGGCCGAGTGTGGCGACGACGAGGGAACCGTCGTCCCGTCCGGGGATGTCGGCTCCGGTGAGCCGCTCCCAGCTCGCGGCGGTGCCGCCCAGGGCGGCGGCACCCGCGCCGTAGGCGCCGTACCGCAACAGCCTGCGGCGGGTGAGGTGCGAGTCGGTCATCGTGGGGCCTAACTCGTGTTAGTTGAGGACTGATGCCCCAGATGATGTGAGCGCCGCCCAGACGTGTCAAGACCGCGTGACCGCTTGACCTTTAACGAGTTAGGTCTCACAGTCCTGATGCACATGAACCACCGTTTCCGACGAGAGGAACGAGGTGTGATGGGCGCGATCACGAGGAGGGCCCTGTTCGCCGGGTCGGCCGCGGGCACGGCCGGCGCGTTGCTGCCCGCCGCGGCGGGCACGGCCGAGGCCAGGCCACGCAACGGCTGCGCGAGCTACCGCGCGGCCTACCACTTCACCGTCCCCGAGCAGTGGAAGAACGACCCGCAGCGCCCGGTCTGGATCGACGGCGCGTATCACTACTACTACCTGCACAACGCCGACTACCTGTCCGGCGCGATCGGCACCGCCTGGCGGCTGGCCACCAGCACCGACCTGGTCTCCTTCACCGACCGGGGGATCGCCGTGCCCAAGGACACCACCCCCAACGGCGATGTCTGGTCGGGCTCCGCGGTGGTCGACACGGAGAACACGGCGGGCTTCGGGGCGGGGGCGGTCGTCGTCCTGGCCACGATGTCGCCGCACGACGGCCCGAGCGACCAGGCGCAGTACCTGTACTACTCCACCGACGGCGGCCGGACGTTCACCCCGCACGGCACCGACCCGGTGCTGCCCAACCCGGGCGTGCGCGACTTCCGCGACCCGAAGGTGATCCGCGACGAGGAACGCGGCCGGTGGGTGATGACCCTCGCCGAGAACGACAAGGTGGGCTTCTACCACTCCGCCGACCTCAAGTCCTGGACGTACGTGGGCGGCTTCGTCAGGAGCGGCATCGGCGTGCTGGAGTGCCCGGACCTGTTCCGGATCCGCGCCGCGGACGGCACGGCCAAGTGGGTGCTCGGGGTGAGCGCCAACGGCAAGGGAGCCGGGCTGCCCAACACGTACGCGTACTGGACCGGCTCGTTCGACGGCAGCGCCTTCACGGCCGACTCCGAAGAGCCGCAGTGGCTCGACCACGGCTGGGACTGGTACGGGGCCGTCGCCTTCGAGAAGCGGACGGCGGACGGCGCCGTCGACGAGCGGACGCGCTACGCGATCGGCTGGCTGAACAACTGGGACTACGCCCACATCACGCCCACCATCGACAGCGACGGCTTCAACGGCACGGACTCGATCGTCCGCGAGATCACGCTGAAGCGCGCGGCCGACGGCACGTACCACCTGGCGTCCCGGCCGGTCGCCGCGCTCGACCGGTACGTCTCCCGGACGGTGCCGCTCGGCGACCTGGTGGTCGAGGGCACCCGCGTCCTCGACTACCGGGGCACCGCCTACGAACTGACCTGCGAGATCACCTGGGACCAGCTCACGGGCGCGGGAGTGCAGCTGCGGCGCTCCCCGGACGGCGTCCGGCACATCGACGCCGGCGTCCACCGCGACTACGCCTACCTCAACCGCCGCCCCTCCGTGTCGCCCGACCTGTCGGGCCGATGGCAGGAGAGCCGGAGCCCCTTCGACCCGGCCCGGCGGACGGTGAGTCTGCGCATCCTGGTCGACCGCACCTCCGTGGAGCTGTTCCTCGACGACGGCCGGTACGCGCACGCGTCGGCGGTCTTCCCGTACCTGGTCGACACCGGGCTCGCGCTGTTCACGGTCGACGGGAAGGCGGTGTTCCGGAACACCGTGATCCGGGAGTTCCAGGTGTGAGGGGCGCTGGTGCGGTGTCGCCCCGGGCGGGGATCGCTGTCACGATCTTCCGGTAGGCACGACCACGCCCACGACCAGCGGAGTGCGCATGACGACGGACAGCCCGATGACGGACGAGGCGGTGCGGGAGACCGGGGTGGAGGTGAGGCCGGTCGCCGGGCACATCGGCGCCGAGATCGGCGGGGTCGACCTGGCCGCCGACCTGGACGACGCCGTGGTCGCCGCGATCAGGGCGGCGGTGCTGCGGTGGAAGGTGGTGTTCTTCCGGGGGCAGCGGCTGGACCACGCCGGGCATGTGGCGTTCGCGCGCCGGTTCGGGGAACCGGTCGTGCTGCCGCGGCGCGGCAGGGCCTCGCCCCCGGACTCCCCCGAGATCGAGACGACCGCGGACCGGCTGGAGCTGGGCGGGCGGTTCGGCATGGAGCACGACGAGTGGCTCCGGCGCCGTCGCCACACCCTGCTGCGCGGCTGGCACTGCGACCACGGCGCCCGCGTCGACCCGCCCGCCGCGACGATCCTGCGTGCCGAGACCGTGCCGCCCTACGGCGGCGACACCACCTGGTCGAACCTCGCGGCGGCCTACGCCGGACTCTCCGCGCCGCTGCGGGAGTTCGTCGACGGCCTGCGGGCCGAGCACCGGCTCGGCGTCGGCTACCAGCCCCGGCCCGGCGAGGACGCGTACGTCCGCCACCTGCTGGACCGCCAGGTCGCCTCGCTGCATCCCCTGGTGCGCGTCCACCCGGAGACGGGCGAGCGGATCCTCTACGTCAACGGCTACTACGTCGAGCAGATCGCCGGCCTCTCCCGGCCCGAGAGCGGCGCGATCCTGGACATGCTGCTGGAACAGGCGGTCCGGCCCGAGTACACGGTCCGGTTCCGCTGGGAGCCGGGCAGCGTGGCGTTCTGGGACAACCGCGCCACGATGCATCTGGCCCCCGGCGACACCGCACACCTCGACCACCCGCGGATCATGCACCGGGTGATGCTCGCCGGGGACGTGCCCGTCGGGGTGGACGGCAGGGCGTCGGAGCCGATCACGGGGACGGCACCCGGCCGCTGGTGACACGAGCCGATCCGTGAGTCGCGATGAGTTTTGCGGTGTCCCGTGGTCGTACTGTCGAACCCCTTACTCAGGAGGACACCGATGCGCAGCGTGACGTATTCGATGAACGTCTCACTGGACGGCTACATCGTCGGGCCGGACGGCGGCTTCGACTGGACGGTTCCCGACCCGGAGGTCTTCCGCTTCTGGATCGAGGAGATCCGGGAGGTCGGCGTCCACCTGATGGGACGACGGCTGTACGAGACGATGCTGTACTGGGAGAACGCCGACCAGGATCACTCGCTCGGCGACGCGGAGCTCGAGTGGGCCGCGCTCTGGAATCCACTCCCGAAGGTGGTGTTCTCCACCACGCTGTCGGCGGTGCAGGGCCATGCCCGTCTGGCCTCCGGCGGTCTGGCGGAGGAGATCGAGCGGCTGCGGGCCGAGCCGGGGGAGGGCGACATCGCGATCGGCGGCGCGACTCTCGCCGCCGGGGCGGCCGACTTGGGCCTGATCGACGAGTACCGGGCGATGGTCTACCCGGTGCTGGTCGGCGGCGGCATTCCGTTCTTTCCCCGGCACGAGCGCCGGGTGGATCTCGAACTCGTCGAGACCCGCACCTACAACTCGCGCGTCGTCTACCTCCGCCACCGCGTGGCCCGCTAGTGCCGCATCGGGCAACGTTCGCCCTGTCGACGACGGGGCGTAGGCGCCGGTCGCCTCAGAATGGTGTGGCCCAAAAACGGAGGCACGGCTAACGTCGCGGCCGTGGATATCAGAGAACTGGACCGCCGTGCCGTCGCCACCTTGGGAGCCGTGATCGCGCAGATTGGTCCGGACCAGCTTCGTCTACCAACGCCGTGTGCCGACTGGACACTGCACGGCCTGCTCCGCCACCAAGTGAGCGAGAACCTCGGCTTCGCAGCCGCCGCGGCAGGCGTCACCGGTGACATCCGTGCCTGGGACCAGGGCAACCTGGGTGGGGATCCTCACCAGGCGTACCTCGACTCGGCCGACGCCATGGCCAAGGCGTTCACCGAGGATGTTTGGACCATTCACTCCAGATCAGGGAGTTCGGGTTCTTTCCCGGCCGGGTCGCGCTCGGTATGCATGTGCTCGACTGCGTAGTCCACGGTTGGGACGTCGCCCAGACCATCGGTGTTGCCTACGATCCGGACGCCGACCTCGTCTGCTACTCACTCAAGGCCGCGGCGCTGATCCCGACCGGAGCACCGTCCGACGACCGGCCGAGGACTGCATTCGCCCCGGCGGTCGAGATCTCCGCCGACTCTCCCGCCCTGGAGCGGCTGCTCGGACTCGTCGGCCGTCGTCCAGCGGCAAGCTGAGTGACGGCTCACCAACCCGGTTGCGCACTGACTTCCACACCGTGCAAACGCCGTCCGGTGTCGCCCGGTGCAGGAATCGACCGGACGATTCAACGAGGCGAACGTTGCCTGCTGCGGCACTAGACACCCGGCCGCCATCCCAGTGCCGGGCCGAGCTTCGTCGCCGTGTCCGTGAGGATCTGGACGTAGTCCTCGTGCTCGAAGGTGAACGGCAGGGCGAACGCGACCTCGTCCACCTCCCGGAACGCCGCGTGCCCGTGCAGCCGCTCGGCGATCTCCTGCGAGGTCCCCACCAGGTCCGGCGCGAACAGCAGCCGAGCCGGGCCCTGCGGTGTTGCCGTACGGGGCACGCGCTCGGCGGCGTACTTCTCGTAGCGGGCGCGCTGCCCGGGTGAGGCGGAGTCGGTGGGGATGACCACGAGGCCCTGCGAGACGCGGGCGGCCTCGCCGTCGGGGTGGGCGGCCCGGAACGCCTGGATGTGTACGGCTGTGCCAACCCGGCAGCGGCCCGCACTGTTCCCGCCGCACCGGGGCAGCGCAATGGGATCACACCGGGTCAGCGCAGCGGGATCGTCACCTCGTCCTCGACCGGCGGGGCGAGTTCCTGGGCGCGGTTGCCGGTGGCCGCGAAGCAGCGCAGCCGGATCGCCTCCGGGGAGACGTCCAGGCGCAGGAAGCACTTGAAGAACGGCGGGCTGTAGGTCGCCGAGCTCGGCGAGAACAGCGACGTGTAGATCTTGCGCACGGGCAGCCGGAACCGCTTGGCCCGGTCGGGCCGGCGGCCGGTGCCGAGCAGCCCGGCGACCAGCCGGACGCGCCGGGTGACGCGGGTGGCCGCGCCCGGGACACGGGTCGGCGGGATGCCCAGGCGCTCGGCGATCACGGCCGACGCCTCCGCCTCGGTGAGCGTGAAGAAGCGGGGCATGCGCAGCCGGCGGCCGTAGAGCCGGCTGTAGAAGGCGAGGGAGTCGCCGCGCAGCGGATAGCAGCGGAAGTCCCGTTCGGTCACGTTCGCGACGTCGACCCGGGGGATGGTGTGAGTGGCGTGCATGAACGCCCCGCCGCCGCCCGCGACCACGTACTGGAGGATGCGTCCGTCGTCCAGCCGGACCGGGTAGCGCTGGTAGTTGTGGATGTCGCCGCCGATCGCCGCCACGTAGTGGTGCGCCGGGTCGCGGACGATGCCGTCGACGGTGCCGCCCCCTTCGATGGCGCACGGCTCGTGTCTGCCGTCCACATACAGGGGCGATCCGGTGACCAGGATCTTCGGACGGGGCCCCTGGGAGACCTCGCGCAGCCAGGCGCCCTGCTCGGCGTCGACGGTGCCCAGCAGGCCCGTGTCGATGCCCACGATCCGCACGGGTCCCGCGTCGATCGCCCAGTACGGGCCCGGCTGGACGGCCTGCTGGGCGGGCGCCGAGCGCAACGTGCGGGCCTCGGCGAGGCCTCGACCGTCGTCGGGGCGCGGCCGGTGCCACAGCAGGGACCGCAGCCAGGCGCGGGTCAGGGGGCGCGGCCGGGGTTCGGGCGGCAGCGGCGGGGCGTCGTCGCAGAAGACGCGCATGAAGCCGCCGAGGTCCTCGTACCAGTCGTGGTTGCCGGGTATCGCGTAGATCGGCGCCTGGTAGTCCCGGTACGGCCGGAAGAACTTGGTGGCGTAGTCGTCCGCGCTGCCCACCGGGTAGATCACGTCACTGGCCAGCACGGCGAAGCTGGTGTCCTGACCGGTCTTCAGCAAGCCCGGTACGACGGCGTACTGGGGATCGTCGCCCTCGCCGGTGTCGCCGATGACGAGGAAGGAGAACCGGTCCGGGTCGTCGCGCCGGATCACCTTGCCGGCCGGTGCGCCGGCCGCCGAGCGCTGGGCCACCCACCGGCCGCGGGTACGGCCGGTCGGGTCCCCGAACCAGGAGGCCAGCACGCCGTTGCGGGCGGCCCACAGCATCTTCGGGTCCAGCCAGGAGATCTTCTCGGCCTTCGGCGGCATCAACTGCTGGTACGCGCCGCGTTCGCCGGCACCCCAGCCGGCGCCTTCGGCGGTATCGCGTGAGGAGTCGGACACCGCTGCACCGTAACAACGATCTACGAGCCGCCCGCAGGCGGGTCGTTCACCGGCCGCGGGTGCGCGAGTTTGTGTCGTGCCACGAAGTGCGCGGCGCCGGAATGGAGTTGGCGGTCCTCACCCCGGTGGAGGCGCCCGGCTGAGGGGCGGGCTTCCGGTTCCCGGCCCGCTCGCCGTGTACCAGCAGTGGGTCGAACATGACCACGACCCCGGCCAGCAGCAGGAAGACGACCGGCCCCAGCAGCATCGGCAGCAGCAGGGACATGGGCGAGTCGCCCTCCCACGTCCCGCCGGTCGCGTCGTGCACGTGGATGCTGACGGCGGCCATGCCCGTGTAGTGCATCCCGGACACCGCCACGCCCATCACCAGGCTCGCCCCGAGGCTCGTCAGGAAGCCGCGGATCGTGACGGCCGCCCAGAGCGCGGCGGTCGCGGCGGCGATGGCGATCAGTACGGACAGTGCGACGCCGACCGGGTCGTAGCCGATGTCGCCGTGCAGCCGCATCGCGGCCATGCCCAGGTAGTGCATGGCCGCCACCCCCAGTCCGGTGACGACACCCGCGACCGCCAGGGTGACCCCGCCCGTGCCGCGGTAGCCGACGATGAACACGCCGATGCCCACGACGGCGACGGCCACGACGAGACTGAGCACCGTCGTGGACGCGTCGTAACGGATCCTGGTCTCCTCCACGTGGAAGCCGGTCATGGCGATGAAGTGCATCGTCCAGATGCCGCACCCGATGGAGGCGGCGCCTAATGCCAGCCAGCCGGGCTTCCACGACCGCGTGTCGAGCAGCGAGCGCACGATGCACCGCAGCCCCAGCGCCCCTCCCAGACAGGCCATCAGATACGCCGCCACCGGGGTCACCGCACCGTAGCGGAACCCGTCGACCGTGCCGTCCATGAGTCAACTCCCCCCGAGTTATGGCTGGTTTCCGCAAGGTCTACGCGCAGGGATCGTGGGAAAGCAACCCCTTACCTTCGGTAGGACGACAACTTCTGTTCGCCGGGAGTCGATTGAGGTCAGAATGTGCGCTTCAGCAGGTCGAGCAGAGCCGACCAGTGCCGCTCGTCGCCCTCCTTGTGGTACGACGCCGTGTCGGCCTGCGTGAAACCGTGGGGCGCGCCCGGGTACACCTCGCACCGGTGGCGGACGCCCGCAGCGGTCAGGGCCTCCTCCAGGCGCTCGATCTGCTCCCGGGGCAGCGAGGGGTCCTGGTCGGCGTGGCCGAAGTACAGCTCGGCGGTGACCTTCCCGGCCACCAGGTGCGGGCTGTCCGGCGTGTCCGTCGCCAGCCGCCCGCCGTGGAAGCCGGCCGCGGCCGCGACCCGCTCCGGGTAGGTCCCGGCCGTGAGCAGCGACAGACGCGCCCCCATGCAGTAGCCGGTCACCGCGACCGGCCCGTCGGCCACCGCGGGCGACTCGGCCAGCCAGCGCAGATAGGCACCGGCGTCCCGCATCGCCAACTCGGCCGTCAGCGCCTGCATGACCGGCATGATGCGCTCGAATATCTCCGGACGCGCCCCCGGGTCGATGAACTCGGGCAGCTCGAACAGCGGGGCCCGGCCGTGCCGGTAGAACACGTTGGGTACCAGCACCGTGTAGCCCTCACCGGCCAGCCGGTCGGCCATCGACCGCAGCCGGGGGCGCAGTCCGAAGGCGTCCATGTAGAGCAGGACCGCCGGGCGGGCGGCCCCGTCGGCGGGATGTGCCAGATACGCGTCGGCGGTGCCGTCCTCGGTGGGGATGTCGACAGCGGTTCCCTGTACGGCGGTCATGGCTGGGCTGCCTCTCTGCGGGGGTGTCGGCCAGGAACCCGTCCGCGTGACCGGGCGGGTCAGGGGCATCGTGACACGCCGCTTCCCGGGGCATTTCGCCCACCCCCGGCACCCGGGGCAACCGTGAACGCCCCTTGGCGCGCCCTTTACTCGAACCGTGAGATGTCGCCCGCTCCGTGCCGTACGATCTCGGCCTCACCGCCGGAGAAGTCGATCACCGTCGTCGGCTCGGTGCCGCAGTCGCCGGAGTCGACCACCCCGTCCAGCACGTGGTCGAGCAGGTCCTTGATCTCCCAGCCCTGCGTCATCGGCTCCTCCTCGCCGGGCAGCAGCAGGGTGCTGGACAGCAGGGGCTCACCGAGCTCGGCGAGCAGGGCCTGGGTGACGACGTGGTCGGGGATCCGCACGCCGACGGTCTTCTTCTTGGGGTGCTGGAGCATGCGCGGCACCTCCTTCGTCGCGGGCAGGATGAACGTGTAGCTGCCGGGCGTCGAGGCCTTGATCGCGCGGAACACGTCGTTGTCGATCCGCACGAACTGGCCGAGCTGCGCGAAGTCCTGGCACACGAGGGTGAAGTGGTGCCGGTCGTCCAGCTTGCGGATCGCCCGGATCCGCTCGATGCCGTCACGGCTGCCCAGGCGGCAGCCCAGTGCGTAACAGGAGTCCGTGGGGTACGCGACAAGAGCGTCCGCACGGATGCTGTCGGCGATCTGGCCGATGGTGCGGGGCTGGGGGTTGTCGGGGTGCACGTCGTAGTACTTCGCCATCCGCCGAGCTTATGCCGCCCGCGCGGCGGCGTGGCGCAGGGTGGGGTGTCGGGCCCGCGGGCGGGCAGCGGGGCGGGCTCGCCCGGGGTGAGGGCGCGGGACGGGTGAGGTAACGTCCCCGACCGGTGCGCCGGAGGCGGTGCGAGGAGCGAGGGGAAGGCCGAGGTGGCTGGCCGAGAGGACGGGAACCGGCAGCGGGAGACGCCGGCCGGGCCGGGTCCGGCGTGGGCGGAGGAACTGCTCGAGCACCTGCGCCCGGCGGGGCGCGACGTGCGCCGGGTCGTGAGCTGGCTGTCCGGTGCCGTGCGCGGGTCCGTGGCCCTTCAGGACGCCGCCGGGAACCTCATGGCCGGAACCCGGCTCCCGCTGGACGAGGACCTCGTCACGGACATCACCGCCGGCCGGATCGCCTCCGCGGCCTGGGAGAGCCAGGAGCGCCACCTGCGCCTGGTCAGGGTGGAACCCCCGTCCCACACCTGCGTCCTGGCCGTCTCCCGCGACAGTCCCTTCGACCGCCGGGCCGCCGACGTCGTCACGCGCACCGCCCAGGTGATCGAGCTGCTGCTGGCCGCGCGCGAGTCGACCGCGGCCGGACACCGGCTCCGGCGGGCCACCTCCGACCTGCGCCTGGCGATCCTGCAACTGCTGATGGTCGAGGACACCATCGCCGCCCGTCGTGTCGCCGCCGGGCTCTGGCCCGGGCTGCTCGACGCCGACACGGCGTGCGTGTACGTCGTCGAGTCCGACCCCGCCGTACGCGACCGGATCGCCGAGGAGTGCCTGGACAGCACCAGGGAGGACGCCCTGGTCGTGCGCTGCCCGGCCATGGAAGGGCACGTGATCGTCGTCAGCCTCCGCGACACCACGGATGAGGCCCTGCGGTCACTGGTCGGCCGGCACCCGGACCTCTTCCTCGGCGGCAGCGTCCGGCAGAGCCTCGCCCGGACCGCCACCGCCTACGGACAGGCTGTCAGCGCGCTCGCCGTCGCCCACTTCCGGTCCGACAAGACCGCCGTCTACGCCGAGCGCACCCACCCCGAACGCCTCATGGATCCGGAAGGGCTGCGCGGCTGGACGGCCCGGGTGCTGCGTCCGCTCGACACCCTGCCGCACCACACCCGCGCCGAACTCCTCGCCACCACCCGTCTCGGCCTGGAGTTCACCGCCGTCAACGCCGCGAAGGTCCTCGGCGTCAGCCGCAACACGGTCCGCGCCCGCATGGAGCGCGTGGAGGCCCTGCTCGGCACCGACTTCGCCGACCTCACCGTCCGGGCCGTCGTCCACCTGGCGCTGAACACCCAGATCGGCCTGTCCGACGCCCAGTTCACCCACGACACCGCGGACTCCGCACTCCGGCTCTCCGACCTGCTGTCCGGGCCCGCCGTACGCACCTGGGCACAGGACCTGCTGGGCCGCCTGGACCAGGGCTCCAGGAACCCGCGCCGGACGCTGCGCACCTGGATCTCCGCCGGCGGCAACGCCGAACGGGCCGCGCAGGCCCTGGGCATACACGCGCAGACCGTGCGCGAGCACGTCCGCAGCACCGAACCCGTCCTGGAACGCCAGCTCCTCGCCGCGGGGACCGACCTGTACGAGGTCGTGCTGGCCCATCTGGCCGTCGGCGACCTCGACCTGCCGGTTCTCCACCGCCACGACTGACCCGTCTTGCCTCCGGGGCAACCGGTTGGCCGGGCCAGGGCGGGACGAAACCGGGCCATTCGGACTCAGCTGTGCACAGGTGAGCCCTGTTGAGCGTGCAACGGGCATCGACGCGATTCACAAGGCCTCTGCCATGGACGTAGGTTCGACGAGCCGCGGGGGCCCGACCGGAACGGGGGACCGGTCGCGCTCCCGCGAGCCGCCTTGTGAGGCGGCGTCCCCGCTGTCGCCTCAGCCCCGCAGCCGCACCGGGATCTCCTGCCAGCCCAAGGCGATGAAGGACGGCACCTGCCGCAGGCCCTCGTCACCGGCGGCCAGGCTCAGGCCGGGGAACCGGTCGAACAGCGCCGGCAGCGCGGTCAGCGCCTCCAGACGGGCCAGGGGCGCCCCGATGCAGCGGTGGACCCCGATCCCGAACGCCAGATGGTCGTCGGCAACGCGTGCGGCGTCGAAGACGTCGGCGTCCGGCCCGTAGTGCTCGGGGTCGAACCCCGCGGCGGCGTACGTCGTGATGATGGCGTCACCGGCCGGGATGGTGACGTCGCCGACGGTGAGGTCGGTGACGGCGAACCGGAGCGGCAGCGCGGCGATCGACGGGTGCGCGCGCAGCGTCTCGTTGACGACGGCGTCCCAGCCGATCTCCCCGGACCGTACGGCGGCGAGCTGTTCGGGGCGGCGGAGCAGGGCGACGGCCGCGTTGCCTATCAGGTTGACGGTGGTCTCGAAGCCGGCCCCGATGACCAGCAGCAGCGTGTACAGCAGCTCCTCGTCGCTGAGCCGGTCGCCGTCCTCGTCCCGGACCCGGATCAGCTCGGTGGTCATGTCGTCACCGGGGTGCGCGGCCTTGTGCGCGATCAGCGCGGGCAGCACCGTGCCGATCTGCTGCTGCACGGACGCCGCGTGCTCCGGGCTCGTGTCGGAGGTGTCCACGATGGCCGCGACGAGCCGGCCGGTGTCCTCCCACAACTCGTCCGGCACGCCGAACAGTTCGCAGATGATGCGCATCGGCAGCGGATGGGCGAACCCCTTCCTGAGGTCCACGACCTCGCTGTCTGCGGAGTCGAGCGCGTCCAGCAGCTCCGCGGTGATCGCCTCCACCCGGGGCCGCATCGCCTCGGTGCGGCGGTGCGTGAAGCTGGGCGCCACCAGCTTGCGCAGCCGCGTGTGGTCCGCGCCGTAGGCGGAGAGCATGTTGACCACGCCCACCCAGCCCAGGATCCAGCCCCAGGACGGATGTTCGCCGATCTCGGGCCACAACCGCCAGTGCAGCCGCGGGTCCTTGCTGACCCGCGGGTCGAGGACGAGTTCCTTCAGCGTGTCGTAGCGCGTGGGCGCCCAGGCGGGGATCCCGCCGGGCAGCTCCACGGGCACGATCGGGCCGAGGGCGCGCAGCCGGGCGCTCTCGGCGGCGATGTCGGCGCCCAACGGGTCGAGAGCGATGCGGTCGGTCACGGTCACGGTCGTCCTCCTGGCTGATCGGGGGAGCGGGGAGTGAAACGGACGGGCAGCGCCCTCAGCGAGCGGTGGAACGGGCCGGGCCGCCAGGTGAGACGCTCGCGGGGCAGCACGGGTTCCAGGTCGGGCAGCCACTGGGTGAGCCGTTCGATCGCCTCGGTGGCGATGAGCAGCGTGTGCTGCTTGACCGGGCAGGCGTGCGGGCCCGCCGACCAGGACAGATGGGAGGCGTCGCCCGGGTGCCGGTCCGCGCCGCGCTCCTGCTCGCCGGCCTGCGCCAGCGCCCCGTAGGAGATCACCACCGGCACCGCGGCCCTGATCCACACGCCGTGGAAGGTGACGGGTGTGCGGGCGTAGTGGATGCCGTAGTTGGCGAGCGGCGTCTCGTGGTGCAGCACCTCCAGCACCGCGTCCGTCACCGGGCGGGCGCCGCTGGTGAGCGTCGAGTAGTAGTCCGGGTTGCCGAGGATCCTGGACAGCGCGTTGGACACCAGGTTGGCCGTCGGCTCGTGGCCCGCGCCGAGCGTGAGGAACACCTGCCAGGTGACCTCCTCGGGGGTCAGCCCCGCCGGATGGTCCAGCAGCCAGCTCGGCAGGTCGTCGCCGCGCCGCTCGGTCTTGGCCGCGATCAGCTCCAGCACGTACCCGGCGTACTCCGCCTCGCCGTCCGCCGCCTGCGCGCCGCCCTCGATCAGCTTGGCGAGCGCGGCGTCGAGCCGGTCGCTCGCACTGTCCGGCAGCCCGAACAGGCTGTTGAACACCAGCGCCATCAACGGCCTGGTGAACTCGCCGACCAGGTCGGCCTCGCCCCGCGGTCCGATCCGGCTCACCAGCAGATGTACCGCCTGGTGCACCCGGGCCCGCAGGTCGTGCGGCTCCACCAGGTCGAAGGCGTCGATCAGCGTGGTGCGGTAGCGCAGGTGCGCGGCACCGTCGGCGAACAGGGTGTTGGGCCGCCAGCGCATCATCCCGAGCACGGGGGAGTCGTCGGGGACGGTCGCCTCCCACGGCCGGGGATCGTGCGAGAACGTCTTCGTGTCGTGCAGCAGATCCAGCGCGGCCCGTCGGTCCGTGACGACGTACGCCGGCACACCGGGCGCGAGTTCCGCCCAGCCGACCGGCCCCTGGGCGCCCAGGGCGGCGTAGTACGGGTGGGGGTCGCGGGCGAAGCCGTCCTCCCACAGGCGGACGGGCGCCGCGAGGGAGAAGGCCTGCTCGGCAGGGGACGGGTGGGTCACCGGTGCTCCGCGGGTCGGTGGTCGATCAGGTGCTGGACCAGGGCGAGCAGGGAGTCGATCGAGGAGTCCGCCTCCCGCGCGTCGCAGGTGACGATCGGGGTCGTCGGGTCCAGGTCGAGGGCAGCGCGCAACTGCTCGGGCGTGTGGTGGCGGGGTGCGTCCGGGAAGGTGTTGAAGGCGACCGCGTACGGCAGCCCGGTCTCCTCCACCAGCCCGAGCACGTCGAACGAGGCATCGATCCGGCGGGCGTCGACCAGTACGAGCGCGCCGAGCGCCCCGTGGGCGATGTCGTCCCACAGCGACCGGAACCGCTCCTGGCCGGGCGTGCCGAACAGGTACAGCACGATCCCGCCCGGCAGGCTGATCCGGCCGAAGTCGATGGCGACCGTGGTGGTCGACTTGTCCCGGACCCCGGCGAGATCGTCGACCCGCGCGGACGCCTCGGTGAGCTGCTCCTCCGTGTGCAGCGGGCGGATCTCCGAGACGGAGCCGATCAGGGTCGTCTTGCCCACCCCGAACGGCCCCGTGACCAGGATCTTCACCAGGTCGCGGGCGGTGTCCGGGAGATGGATGCCGTCGCCGTCGGCGCCGGTGTCAACGGTGCTTGAGGTCGCGGAGGCCATCGGCCACTCTCTTCAGCAGGTCGGGGTCGAAGCGCCGGGCGGGCGGGATCGGCGGGCGGGCCAGCACCAGGTCGCGGTCGATGAGGTCGGCGGCCAGCACCAGCACGGCGGAGACGGGCAGCCGCAGCAGGGCCGCGGCCTCCACCACCGTCAGTGACCCGTGCTCCAGTTCCTCCAGCAGGGCCGCCTGCGCGGCGGGCAGATCGGCCGGGGCCGGCTCGCCACTGCCGGTGAGGACCGACAGCCGCTCCAGATGGGCACGGCTGGGCCGGGCCACCCCGCCGGTCGACAGATACGCGGGAACCAGGGGACGGCCGCCTCGGCGGCCGGTCATGCCGTCGTGTCGCCGTCGGCACCTCGGGGCCCGGCCGCCATCGCCTTCTCACCCAGCCGCGCCACCTGCGAGTGCACCCGGTGCGCGAGCAGGTCCAGGCGTACCTCGGGATCGCCGTACGCGGCCACGCAGGTGCCGTGGTCCGTCGGCACGATGAGCACGTAGCCGTGGTCCGACTCGATGACGACCTGCCGGATGTCGGCCCGGTCGGTGTCGGCGAACGCCGCGGCCGCGGTACGGCAGGCACCCTGCACGGTGCTGGTGATGGCGGCGACCCGCTCGGCCGACGGCTGCGACAGCGCGTCGGTGTAACCCGTCACGAACCCGTCCCGGGTGAGCAGGACGGCGGCCACGACGTGCGGCACCTCCAGGACCGGTTCGAGCACCCAGGCCGTGTCCCCCGTCGCGCGGCTGGTCATCGAGCCGTTCCTCCCTCGTGGTCGTTCCGGCCTCGGCCGGTGTCGTCGGTCGCTCCGTCGGCCGTGGTCGTGGCCGGGGCATCATCAGATACGGCTGGAACGGCTCCGGTGTTCGGCCGGGCGGCACATCGTGCGGCCGCCGTGCCGGACTGGAGGGCGCCGAGGGCGGCGGCGGACTCCTCGGGGCGCCGGGGCCGGCGCTGTGGTGCGGGTGCGGGGGCCGGGGCGTCCGTCGGGGGCGTGGCCCGGCTGCGGCGGCGCCGCTGGGGGAGGCCGCCGCTGTCACGGGGGCCGTGGTGGCCGGGGGCCGGGGCGGAGGCGTGGTCGTCCTGGTCTGTGCCGTAGCCGTGATCGTCGGCGGTGGTGGACGGCGGCTCGGGCTTCCGGGACGCGGTGGCCGGCTCGGAGCCGTCGGACGCGGTGGCCGGGGCCGGCTCGGAGGCACGGGCAGCGCCGTCAGCGAGGGGCGGAACGGCTCGCTCCGCCCTGCGCGTCGAGCGCGGGGCGCTGGCCGCCGGAGGCAGTGCGGCGGGATCGACGCGGGTCAGCAGGTGACTGTCGACCCGCAGCACCGCCCGCACTCCGCCGTACGGGGACGGGGAGGACAGGTCCACGCTCAGATCGAACTGCCGGGTCAGCTGGCCGATGGCGGCGAGTCCCATGCGCGGCGGGTCGCCGAGCTCGGTGAGCAGGATCGGTTCGGAACCGGCCACCATCCGCTGGGCACGGGCCCGTTCGTCCTGCGTCATGCCCAGCCCGGCGTCGTCCACGGTGACACAGACACCGTGGCGGACGGCCTCCAGGTTGACCACGACGTCGGTGTCGGGCGCGGAGTGCCGCAGCGCGTTGTCGAGGAGTTCGGCGACGATGATGGCGACCGGCTCGACGGCGTGGGACACCAGGGCGGTGCCCGCCTCGAGGTGGTTGTGGACCCGGACGCGCTGGTAGCCCGCGAGCCGGGCCTGACCGCCCGTCACCGCGTCCACCAGATGGGACTCCTCCCGGGCCAGCCCCACCCAGGCCCCGCACACCACCGCGGCGATCTGCGCGCGCCGCAGCGACTGCTCGTTCTCGTGGTCCAGCTCGAACAGGGTCTGCGCCAACTCGGGGTCGTCGTAGCGCTGTTGCAGACCGCGCAGGGCGTCCTGCAGCCGGTACAGCGCCGCCTGGATCTCCCGCGTGGCCCCGCGCATCCCGGCCTGCGCGGCGGCGTCGATCCGGGTGCGCTGCGCGGCGAGTTCGGCCTGCAGCCCCTTCAGCACCTGCTCCAGCGCGAGACCCAGGGGCGAACCGGCGAGCTGCGGGCCGAGCGGGCCGGGCACGGCGACGTGGGGATGGGCGACCTGCCGGGCGGCGGCGGGCACACGCCGCGCCGCCAGGTGCTCGACCTCGGCCGTGAACGCCCGTGTGGTGCCGTCGAGTTGCGCGCGCAGTGCGGCGGTCTTGGCGCGCTGCGCGGCCAGTTGCCGTCGTGAGCGCAGCAGCCCGCCGCCGAGGGCGAACGCGGACAGTGTGCCGACGGCGAGACCGCCGACGACCAGGTCCGGTAATTCGATCATCGAGTCGAGTCCAGGGGGAGTCGGGCAGGGCGGAGTCCGAGGTGCTCTGACGAGCCACCCGCAGACAGTACACACCGTCATCGACCGATCTCGCACGGTGGAGCGGCACTTCGTTCGGAAAGTGACCGGTGTCTGTTCGCTTCTGTGGCAACTGTCGGGATTGCCGTACAGGGGAGGGGAGTTGGTGGTGCGTGCGGGTCTGACCGGCCGGTCGGCGGCCCGCCCTGAGAGGGCGTGATCAGTTGATCACCGAAAGTGATGAGGTCGGGTGTGTGTCCGCCCGCCGGACGGGTACCCGTCCGGCGCCTGAAAGAGGTTCGCTCCGCAAGAAGGAGGTCCGAATGACCAGCGAGACGGAGACCGGCGGCGTGACCGGTACGCAGGACAAGGACTACAACCTGATCTGGTACGTCGAGGCGTGCCTGAACAACGCCCTGCGTCTGGAGAGCTACATCCAGGACGCGGAGCGCGCCAAGGACACCGAGGTCGCGGACCTGTTCCGCAAGGCCCAGGCGGACAGCCGCAAGGGTGCCGAACTGGGCAAGAGCCTCCTGCGCGCACGCCTCAACGAAGGCTGAGGCCCCACCGGGGTCACACGGCCCGGACACCGCCGTCGGCGGGGCCCGGGCCCTTTTCTCGTCTCCGGACGGCGGAACCACCCGGGCCGACCCGGCTCCGCCGGCGTGAACCCTGCCTTCCTTCACGAGGTCAGACCTTCACGAGGTCAGAGCCGGAAGACTCCGCTCACCCGCTCGGCGAGTTCGTCCTCCGACATCGTCAGATCGACGGTGACGGCGGGCAGCCGGAGGCGTGCGGTCTCCTCGCGGAGGCGTTCCGTGAACAGGTGGTCCCGTGCGGCGATGTTGCGGTCCGCCCGCTCCGGGTCGCTGGTCCTGCCCGTGAAACCCCCTCCCGGCGTGGCCCGGCTCGTGAGCGCGGTCTGCCGGAACTCCGGTGTGGGCAGGAGCCAGACCGCGTGCCCGGGCTCGGTGAGCAGGGGCTGCACGAGGTGCGGCAGCAGCCGGAAACCCTCGACGACGACGCACGTATCGCGCGGCATGCGCAGCAGGTCCTCGACGATCAGCTGGAAGCCCTCGCCGCGAAACCAGTGGAACGTCTCGAGCATGGTCTCCGGAGGCCGGTTCACCCAGCGCTCGTCCATGTCCATGGCCATGAACTCGTGCAACAGCGGGGCCTCCTCGGGCGTGGTCCGGCGGGCGTGATCGCCCATCACATCGTCGGTCCCGTAGAGACGCCAGCCGTGCCGCTCGGCGAGCCGGCGGGCGATCGTCGACTTGCCCGCACCGCTCCCGCCCCCGATCCAGTAGACGTGCCGCATGCTTCCGCTCTCCCGTGATGGCGCTCTGGTTGTCAGTGGCGGGTGCCACGATGCCGACAGCTCACCATTCCATCCCCGGACGAGAAGGAGCTGATCGTGCGCAGGCCGGTCGAGGGAGAGGTCCATGTGCACTACGGCCAGATCTACGTCGAGACGGATCCGGACAGCTTCGGGCCGGGCCTCGCGGAAGCGTTCGCCGGGCAGCGTGCGGGACTGTGCGGGGCGGCGACACCGGGCGCCCTGTGGCTGAGCACCGGCCTGCACACCGGCGAGGTGGGCTTCACGGTCGAGGTGCACGAGCAGGCCCCACCGCTGGATCCGGCCTGGGAGGACGTGGTGGAGGTGTCCTTCCGTCCGGTGTCGGAGGACAGCGCGCTCGTGGAGTGGGCAGGGGAGGATTCCTGGCAGCTCGACCTGGAGGAGACCGACTACCGGGTGCGGTACTGCGCCAAGGGCATGGACCAGGCGAGCGAGCGGGACACGCGGATGGACGGCGAACCCCAACTGGACCGCTACCTGCTGCAGTTCTGGCCTGCCCCGCCCGAGCCGGACCGGGTCCTGAAGCAGACTTCCCGGATCGCCGACCGCTGGCATCGCTACGCCCGCGAACTGCCGCCGCCTCCCACACCGGCCGAACGCGCCGAAGCCGAACGCCAGGCCCGCCTCGCGCAGGAGACGGCGGAACGGGAACACCGGCTCGCCTTCGAGCGATGGGATTGGGGCGGGCGGCCACCGAGCCAGGCCCTGCGC
Organism: Streptomyces caelestis; assembly: GCF_014205255.1. Taxonomy (GTDB): domain Bacteria; phylum Actinomycetota; class Actinomycetes; order Streptomycetales; family Streptomycetaceae; genus Streptomyces; species Streptomyces caelestis. Next base: position 8,690,438 of record NZ_JACHNE010000001.1, read on the forward strand.
GAAGTCGGCGGCAATGTCCGCGGCGTGCTCGAATTCGACCCCGCCCTGGTCCACGCCATCGGCGCCTCCGGCCCCGCCACGCAGCGCGCGGTGGCCGCGTTCGCGGCCCGCCGGGCGTGTGAAGCGGCCGGTCTCGCCGCCCTCGACTGGGTCGCCGACGCGCGGCCGTCCACTGCCGCCGCCCTTCGACGACGACGCCCGCATGTGGCAGACCCTGGCCACCGACCCGCGGGTCCCGGACAGGACCGTCGGCCGGGCCGTCCCGCCGGAGCGCCCACCCTTCCGGCCGCCCGCGACCCCGGGCGTCTCCATGCCGCAGCCCCAGGAGGCGGCAGGGGCCGTGGTGGGCCCGGCGGCAGCCGTGGCGACATCGTCGGCCTCCGGCTCCGCTCCGTGCGTCGCTGCGTTCACCATGGGCCGACCGGACCCGTCCCTGCGGATGTCGCAGCCGCACATGGCCCTCCCCGCGGTGACCGGCGCCGCCGAACCCGACCCGCTCCAGGCGGCTCTCGACGCGGTGTTCGCGGCCGTCGTCACGTACGGCGAGAACCACCCGGCCCTCCTCGCGGACGTCTGGTCCGTGTGCGAGGGGCGGCACGCGTGACCCGCCCCTGACCGTGCCCCGGTTCACGCACTGCCCCTGCCTCCCCCAAGGCCGGGCAACGCCCTGGAAACGCGGAGACATGGCCGGTCAGGTCTTGGCCAGCCACGCCCCGCGCATTGGCCACTTGTTCACCGACTGCCCCTGACAAGCCCGGCGGTGCCGGGCGGAGAGTGACCGACGGCCCGGTGCGAACCGGGCCGGCCGGGCCTCCGGAATGCCTCTGCTCGGTGATGGGCCCGACCTGGCCGAACCGTCTGATGCGGATGACCGGGTCGATCGACCCCGGCGGTGTCGTGGATCATGCCGACCGGCTACCAGTCCGAGCACCCGGACCACCTGCCGGCCGCGGGCGCCGATTTCGTGGCGTCGAAGATCGAGGCGATCGCGTCGAACCCCAAGGGGCGGCGCAAGACCGCCTCGTCCTCAACCACGATGAGAACGACGGCCTGTTCGACCACGTGGTCCCGCCGACCCCGCCCGCCGGCACCCCGGACGAGTTCGTCCAGGGACTGCCGACCGGCGGTGGCTTCCGGGTCCCCGCCGTCATCGCCTCGCCGTGGACCGGGGACCGTGGGCGGCTGGGTCGCCTCCGAGCCCTTCGACCACACCTCCGCCCTCCAGTTCCTGGAGCGGTTCACCGGCGTCGAGGAGCCCAACGTCAGCGACTGGCGGCGGGCGGCCTTCGGCGATCTGATGTCCGCGTTCCGCTTCTCGCACGCCCGGCCGCGCCCGCCCCGTCTGCCCGACGACACGGCGGAACGGTTGCGGAGGGCCCAGGAGGAGGTCGCGACCCTGCCCGAGCCGACGCTGCCCGGAGCCGACCGACCAGCGTTTCCGCGGCAGGACAAGGGCCGCCGGCCCCACGTGTGAGGACGACAGCGGCGGTGCTGTCCCCACCGGCCCCCCGGGCAGGACCGCCGCCGGGCTTCCGACCCGTGTGAGGCACGTGACTGACCCCGCCCCGCCGGGTACCCGGGCGTTCCGCCAGGACCGGCCGGGCGGTCGCTCGCGGCGCCGACCCGGTCGGCCGCCGGCCACGAGCCGAAGGAGCCCACGCACATGACGGACGTATCCGGTACCGGTCCCGCACCGGGCGACGACCGCAAGGTCCTCACCAACCGCCAGGGCCATCCGGTCTACGACAACCAGAACCAGCGCACTGTCGGCCCCCGCGGCCCCGCCACGCTGGAGAACTACCAGTTCCTGGAGAAGATCAGCCACTTCGACCGGGAACGCATCCCCGAGCGCGTCGTGCACGCCCGCGGCGTCACCGCCTACGGCCACTTCGAGGCCTACGGCACCTGGGGCGACGAGCCGATCAGCCGCTACACCCGGGCCAAACTCTTCCAGGAACGCGGCAAACGCACGGACGTGGCCGTCCGCTTCTCGACCGTCATCGGCGGCCGCGACTCCTCCGAGGCCGCCCGAGACCCGCGTGGTTTCGCGGTGAAGTTCTACACGGAGGACGGCAACTGGGACCTGGTCGGCAACAACCTCGGCGTCTTCTTCATCCGCGACGCCATCAAGTTCCCGGACGTCATCCACGCCCTCAAGCCGGACCCGGTGACCTTCGAGCAGCAGCCCAACCGCATCTTCGACTTCATGTCGCAGACGCCCGAGGCCATGCACATGCTGGTCAACCTGTTCAGCCCGCGCGGCATCCCCGCGGACTACCGCCACATGCAGGGTTTCGGCGTCAACACGTACAAGTGGGTCAACGCCGACGGCGACACCAAGCTCGTCAAGTACCACTGGATGCCCAAGCAGGGCGTGCGCAGCATGACCGAGGAGGACGCGGCGAACGTCCAGGCGGACTCCCTCGGCCACGCCACCAAGGACCTGTACGAGTCGGTGGCCCGTGGTGACTACCCGCAGTGGGAGCTCCTCGTCCAGATGATGGACGACCACGACCACCCCGAGCTCGACTTCGACCCGCTGGACGACACCAAGACCTGGCCCGAGCAGGACTTCCCGCCGAAGCCGGTCGGCCGGATGGTGCTCGACCGGATGCCGGAGAACTTCTTCGCCGAGAACGAGCAGATCTCCTTCGGTACCGGCGTCCTCGTCGACGGCCTGGACTTCTCCGACGACAAGATGCTCGTCGGCCGGACCTTCTCCTACAGCGACACCCAGCGCTACCGGGTCGGCCCCAACTACCTGCAACTGCCCGTCAACCAGGCCAAGAACGCGGACGTCAGCACCAACCAGCGCGACGGCCAGATGACGTACCACGTGGACGGCGGCGGTGAGAACCCGCAGGTCAACTACGAGCCGTCGATCACCGGCGGCCTGCGCGAGGCCCAGTACCCGACCCACGACGAGCAGGGACCCCTGATCGAGGGGCGGCTCACCCGCAAGCGCATCCCGCGCACCAACGACTACCTGCAGGCAGGCCAGCGCTACCTGCTCCTGGAGGACTGGGAGCGCGACGACCTGGTGAAGAACTTCATCGACCTGCTGTCCCAGTGCGACCGGCCCATCCAGGAGCGCATGGTCTGGCACTTCCTGCTGGTCGAGAACGACCTCGGCCTACGGGTCGGCGAGGGACTGGGCATCGGCCCGGAGGACGTCGCCGGTCTGCAGCCGCTGGCGAGCCAGGACCTCACGGACGAGGACCGCGAGCGCCTGGCCAACCTGGGCAAGAACCAGCCGCGCGACGTCGAGGGCCTCACCATGACCCACTGTGTGCCGGACGAACGGCACGTCGTGACCCGCTGACCGGTCACCTCGCCAGCGCTTCACGGGCCACCGCGAGGGCCTGTTCGGCGTAACTCCGGCCGAACAGCACGGCGTGCACCAGCAGCGGGAACAGCTGGTGCACGCCGACGCGGTCCGCCCAGCCGCCGGCGAGCGGCGCCTGCTCCTGGTAGCCGTCCAGCACCTGCTCCAGGTGCGGGCAGCCGAACAGCCGCAGCATCGCCAGGTCGGTCTCGCGGTGCCCGCCGTGCGCGGCCGGGTCGATCAGCCGGACGTGCCCGTCGGCGCCCCACAGCACGTTGCCGCTCCACAGGTCGCCGTGCAGCCGCGCGGGCGGCTCGGCGGGCCCCGCCAGCTGCGGCAGTTGCTCGCACAGCCGTTCCACGACGGCCGCTTCCCCGGACCGGAGGGTGCCCTGACCGACCGCGCGCCGCAGATACGGCAGCACGCGGTGCTCGGCGTACCAGCCCGGCCAGTCGATGCCGGGCTCGTTGCGCATCGGGGCGAGCCCGATGTACGCGTCCGCCGGTCCGCCCGGAGGCGGCGCGCCGAACGCGGGCGCCCCGGCGGCGTGCAGGGCGGCCAGGTCACGGCCGAAGCGGACCGCCGCCTCCCGGCTCGGCCGCCCCTCCATGACCCGGTCGACAACCAGCCAGTTCCCGTAGTGGCCGTGCACATCCGGCACCCGCACCGTGCCGGTGCCGGCCAGCCAGCGCAGCCCGGCCGCCTCGGCCCGCGCCGCCCCCGGATCGTCGGCACGCTTGACGATCACCACCCGCCCGTCGTCGAGCGTGACCTCGGCGAGGCCCCCCGACAGCGGCCGTTCCCCGGTGACAGCCCGCCCGGTGAGCCGGGCCACGACATCCGCACCGGCGGTCATACGCGCTCCTCCTCGACTCCGAGCTTGATCGACGCCCAGGGTATGACCAGGCCCTCGTGGGCTTGGCACTCAGCCCTCGGACCCGCGAACACGGTCGCCCGGCGCTGTATCGGCCGCCGGTGTCGGCGGCGGCCACGGCGACGCTGCGGAGGCCGGCGACACAGCCGACGGCGAACGCGCGCCGGGCACCGCTGTCCGACCGCCGTTGCGCGCCACTCGGCGGCCGTCCCGGTTCCGGGACATTCGCCACGCCCCGATCACGCGGGACGGTGAAATCCCGCCGGCCTCCGACAGAACCGGCCGCCGCCGGGGGACCAGTCGGGCATGACGAGTTCACCGTTCCAGCGCACCATCGCCCTGCCGGCCCCCGTGTGCGAACAGGCCGCACAGCACCTGGAGCAGGCCGCGCACCGGGCCATCGACGGGGCCGCGATCCCCCTGAAGGCGTTCCGCGCGGCCGCCGACAACGACTTCATCCTCCCCGTGCCGGTCGTCGAGCAGGCGGCGGCCTGCCTGCTGGTCCTGGCCACCGAGACCGCCCAGACGGTCCGCCCGTCCGCCCTGCGCGCCACCATCAGCGTCGCGCTGCGGCTGCGGGACGCCGTGGAACTGTCACATCAGCCGGCTCTGAGCAGCAGGTTCTGGTAAGTCCGGGCGGTGGGCGGGGTCTGTGCGTCAGGTCCCGCGGAACGCGACCCCGACTTGCTCGCGGCGCAGTTCCTCCAGCGTGGCGCGCTGCCGCCGGGCCCGCTCGACGAGGTCGTCGAGCTGCCGTCCGTCGAGGCGCGCGTCCGTGGTGGCCAGGTCGCGCAGCGTCTGCCAGCCGGCCGTCTTGCCCTCCACCCCCAGACTCAGCGCCTCCAGCTCCCACAGCGTGCTCAGCGGGGACCGCCGTACCAGGCTGCCGTTGCTCTTCAGCCGGCCCATCTGCTCGGCCGCCCGGCCCGCGTAGACCTTGTAGCGCCGTACCGGGACGTCGAGCCGCCGCATGATGTGGAGCAGGCTCGCCCGGTCCTCGGCGACCTCGGCGGCGACCGGGGCCAGCGCGTCGGCGAGCGCCGTACCCCGGCACGAGCGCAGCAGATAGCGAATCCGCGCGGTCCCGGCGGTGGCACCGGCGAGATGGTCGTTGAGGTAGATGCCCAGCAGCGCCATGTCGGTGGCCGGAGCACGCTGGGCGCCCGGCGGATCCGTTCGCTGTTCCGTCATGACACTGCTCCTGTCCTGCTCCGGCCCTGCCCCAGGATGGCCGTAACCGTTCCGGACGGGCGTTTCGCCAGACATTCCCGGTTTGCGGAGGATTACGCGGGGCGGGTGCCCGGGCCCTTCCCGGCGAAACGGGATCGGCCTCCTGCGCCCCCCTCCCATGCGATGTGGCCGAGGCCACATCATCGACGAGGTCCCCATCACGTCCGGGTGCGCGGAGCGGCGACTACCGTCTACGGGCAGATCCCCGCTTCCCCACCCCTCGGACGGCCCGGCAGTGCAAGCAGATCTCTCCCCTGTCATAGCGGCGACCGCCCAGTGGCTGACCCGCGCCTTCCCCGCCTCCGGCGGCGCGCTCGCCTCCGCGCTGTGCGAGGTGCAGGCCCGGCAGGCCGTGACGGTCGCGGCATGGCTCAGGTACCCGACGGCGATGGACGCCGCCCTCGTCGGTGTGGCGGGCCCGGGCGGCTCCGCGCGCCTTGACTGGCTCACCGGCGCCGACGCGTCCCTCGGCGACGACGTGGACGCGCACGCCTGGCGCACCTGGGTGGACGAGGTCGTGGCGAGCTGGGCGGCCAGTCTGCTCACCGACCCGGAGCTGGCCGCCCTGGCGGTGGCCGCGCTCGCCGAGGGCGGCCACAGCACCGGCTCACCGGCCGAGTTCCGCCGGCTCATCGCGCCCGACGCCGGCGACCAGCGCGCCGCCGCCCTGCTGCGCCACCCCGACCTGCTCGCCCCCGTGGCCGAGCTGCACCACTCCCAACTCCTCGACCGCCTGCACCCGGGCCGCACGCTGATCGCCTGACACGGCGGGGGTGTCCCCCTACGGGGCCCGCCCCACCGGCTCACGGCGGCCTCCGTCGCCGACCTCCGGTGGTGTCTTTCCGCCGGTTCGAGAGGGCGTTGGCCCCCGGTCCGCGACAGCGTCGGTCCGGAGACCTGCGGCGGCCCCGGCCGTCGGCCCGTCGCGGTTTCGGCCCGTCTGTCCGAGCGCCTGCGCCCGCACGCCCCGTCGCACGCGCGGCAGCAGGCGGGACGAGCTCCCGCTCCCAGCTCCCCCCCCCCCCCCCCCGCGCCCGACCTGCACGAACCGCGGGTACCCCAGCGCCTCACCCTCAGTGACTCACCGGTTTGCCGTAAGCGACCGTGCCCCGGTCGCACGGTAGGCGGACGCTGATCGTGGGCTCGACGGTCTCCGGCCACCCTCGGCGGTCGGAAGCGCACACGGTCGTGCCGGGCAGTGACGCCGCTGACGGAGGGAAGACCGAGATGACCACCGCCCTTTCACGGAGCTGGGAGTGGGAGCACGCCGTCGTCACGGGCGGCGCCGGGTTCGTCGGCTCCCACCTGTGCGCCGCTCTGCTGGACGCGGGCGCGGCCGTCACCTGCGTGGACGACTTCAGCACCGGCCGGCCCGAGAACATAACCCCGCTGCTCGAGCGGACCGGCTTCACGCTCGTGCAGGCCAACGTCACCGAGGGGCTGCGGACCAAGCGGACGCCCGACCTCGTTCTGCACTTCGCCTCCCCGGCGTCCCCGGCGGACTACCTGCGACTCCCGCTGCACACCATGGAGACGGGCAGCCTCGGCACCCGCAACGCCCTGGAACTCGCCCGGTCCTCCCGCGCCCGCTTCGTCCTCGCCTCGACCTCCGAGGTCTACGGCGACCCGCAGCAGAGCCCCCAGGACGAGCGCTACTGGGGCAACGTCAACCCGGTCGGCCCGCGCAGCGTCTACGACGAGGCCAAACGCTTCGGCGAGGCGCTGACCACCGCCCACGCCGACACCCACGGCACCGACACCTGCATCGTGCGGCTGTTCAACACCTACGGCCCGCGGATGCGCGGCCACGACGGACGCGCGGTGCCGACCTTCGTACGGCAGGCCCTGGCAGGCGAGCCCCTCACCGTGACCGGGGACGGCCGCCAGACCCGGTCGCTGTGCTACGTCGACGACACCGTGCGCGGCATCCTCGCGGCGGCCGCCCACGGCATGCGCGGCCCCGTCAACATCGGCAACCCGACCGAGATCACCATGCTCGACCTGGCCCGGCTGGTCGTCGAACTCGCCGGCTCTCCCTCGGAGATCCGCTTCATCGAACGCCCGGTGGACGACCCGGCCGTGCGCTGCCCGGACATCACGCTGGCCCGCGACAAGCTCGGCTGGGAACCGCTGGTGCGCGCCGAGGAGGGGCTGCGGCGCACGATCGCCTGGTTCCGCGAGGACGGAACCGACGACTGACCCGCCCGGGCTCCCGCACCACCGCGTCCCGGTTTCCTCCCGACCGCCGAAAGGGCCGCCACCTCCATGCGCATCCTCGGAATCAACGCCCTCTTCCACGACCCCGCCGCCGCCCTGGTGATCGACGGGCGGACCGTCGCCGCCGCGGAGGAGGAGCGGTTCTCCCGGCGCAAGCACGGGAAGCGGCCCCTGCCGTTCTCCGCCTGGGAGCTGCCCGAGAAGGCCGCCGCCTGGTGCCTGAAGCGGGCCGGGCTGCGCCCGCAGGACCTCGACGCGGTCACCTACTCCTTCGACCCGGCGCTCGCCCGGCCGGCCGGGGACATGGGCCTGGACGACCCGTGGGACCACCTGCGGCTGACCTACGCCCGCGAGGCACCCGGTTTCCTGCGGACGGCCCTGCCCGGCCTCGACCCCGGCATCGTCCGCTTCGTGCCGCACCACATGGCCCACGCCGCCTCCAGCGCCTTCGCCGCACCGGACGCCGGCGACTCCTCCGTGCTGGTCCTGGACGGCCGCGGCGAACGCGCCTCCCACCTCGCCGCACGCCGCGTGGGGGACCGGCTGGAGGCGCTGCACGCCCAGGACCTGCCGCACTCGCTCGGCCTCGTCTACGAGGAACTCACCGAACACCTCGGCTTCCTGCGCTCCTCCGACGAGTTCAAGGTGATGGCCCTCGCCTCCCACGGCACCCCGCGCATGCTCGCCGAACTGCGCCGCCACGTGTACCCGACCGGCGACGGCGGCTTCCACGCCACCGGCGTGCCCTGGCACGAGCTGTGCGCACCGCGCGGGCCCGACGAGCCGTGGACCCAGGACCACGCCGACGTCGCCGCCAGCGCCCAGGCCGTGCTGGAGGAGACCCTGCTCGACCTGGTGCGCTGGCTGCACGGCCGTACCCACGACCAGGTGCTCACGCTCGCCGGTGGCGTCGCCCTCAACTGCGTCGCCAACTCCCGTATCGCCCGCGAGGGCCCCTTCTCCCGGGTGTGGGTGCAGCCCGCCGCCGGAGACGCCGGTACCGCCCTGGGCGGCGCCCTGCTGCTGTCCGCCGGAGAGGGCGACGAGCCGGAGCCCATGGCCGGCGCCGACCTCGGCCGGGACTGGTCCGACGCGGAGCTCGGAGCCTGGCTGAAGACGGCCGCCGTGCCCTTCGAACGGCCCCCGGACATCGCCGCCACCGTCGCCCGGGCCCTCGCGGACAACGCGATCGTCGCCTGGTTCCAGGGGCGGTCCGAATACGGCCCCCGGGCGCTCGGCCACCGCTCCCTGCTCGCCCACCCCGGGCACGCGGGCAACCTGGAACGGCTCAACGACGTCAAGGGCCGCGAGCAGTTCCGGCCCGTCGCCCCGATAGTCCTCGCCGACCGCGCCGCCGAGATCTTCGACGGCCCGCTGCCCAGCCCGTACATGCTGTTCGTGCACGACGTCGCCCCGGACTGGCGGGACCGCGTCCCCGCCGTCGTCCACGTCGACGGCACCGCCCGCATCCAGACCGTCGACCCGGCCCGCGAACCGCTGGTGGCCCGCGTGCTCGGCGAGTTCGAGCGGCTCACCGGCCTCCCCGTCGTCGTCAACACCAGCCTCAACACGGCCGGGCGGCCCATGGTCGACGACCCGCGCGACGCCCTGGAGTGCTTCGGCTCCTCACCCGTCGACCTGCTGGCCATCGGCCCTTACGCCATCCGCCGCGGCGGCCTGTTCCGTTCCGAGGATCCCGGAGGCCTGCGATGACCGAGACCCACCCCCGCAGCCGGGACGCCGAGTACGCCGTCGTCGTCCCGACCCTCGGCCGGCCCGGTCTGCGCGTGTGCCTGCACGCCCTGGCCGAGGCGAGCGGACCGGGGCCGCTCCGGGTGGTCCTCGTCGACGACCGGCCCGGCCCGGTCCGCCCGCCCCTCACCGCCGACGTCCCGCCGTCCCTGCGCTCGCGCACCATCGTCGTGCCCGGCGGGGCGCGCGGACCCGCCGCCGCACGCAACGTCGGCTGGCGGGCGGCCGGTGACGTGCCCTGGATCGTCTTCCTCGACGACGACGTCGTACCCGGTCCCACCTGGGGCGACGACCTCACGCTGGACCTGGCCGCAGCGACCGAGCGGACCGCCGGGATCACCGCCCGGATCGAGGTGCCGCTGCCCACCGACCGCCGACCGACCGACTGGGAACGCAACACGGCCGGACTCGCCGGCGCCCACTGGATCACCGCCGACATGGCGTACCGCCGGGCCGCGCTGGCCGCCGTCGGCGGATTCGACGAGCGCTTCCGGCGTGCCTTCCGGGAGGACGCCGACCTCGCCCTGCGCATCCTCGACGCCGGCTGGACGCTCACCGGGGGCCGGCGCACCACCACCCACCCCGTGCGGCCGGCCGGGCGCTGGATCTCCGTCCGGCTCCAGGCCGGCAACGCCGACGACGTGCTGATGACCCGGCTGCACGGCCGCCACTGGTGGCGCCGGGCGGAGGCACCCCGCGGGCGGCTGCCCGCGCACCTGGCCGTGACCGGGGCTGCGGTGACGGCGCTGGGTTGCGCCCTGCTCGGCCGGCACCGACTGGCCGGGGCCTGCGCCGCCGCATGGCTGGCCGGCACGGCCGAGTTCGCCCTGGCCCGGATCCTGCCCGGACCGCGCACCCGCGACGAGGTGCTCACCATGGCCGTGACCAGCACGATCGTCCCGCCGGCCGCGACCTGGCACTGGCTGCGCGGGCGACTCGCGCACCGTAAGGCCCGGCCGCTCACCCCGCTCGGGACCGGCGAGCCGGCGCCCGCGCCCCGCCCGGCGGTCAGGGAACGGCTGCGGTCATGACCCGGCCCACCGGTCCCTGGCTGCTCTCCGGGGCGTACGGGCCCACCGGCGTGCCGCAGCCCCCGCACGACCCCGGCGGCCCGCTCCCCGCGGCCGTCCTCTTCGACCGCGACGGCACGCTCGTCGCCGACGTCCCCTACAACGGGGACCCGGCCCGGGTCGCGCTCATGCCCGGCGCGCGGGAGGCCGTCGACGCCGTGCGCGCCGCCGGGATCCCCGTCGGCGTCGTGACCAACCAGTCGGGCCTGGCCCGTGGTCTGCTGACCCCTCGCCAGGTGGAGGACGTACGCCTGAGGGTGGAGGAGCTGCTCGGGACGTTCGCCGTCTGGGCCGTGTGCCCGCACGGGCCGGGGGAGGGCTGCGGCTGCCGCAAACCGGCCCCCGGACTGATCCTGGCCGCGTGCCGCAGGCTCGCCGTCCCGCCCGAACGCACCGTCGTCATCGGCGACATCGGGGCCGACATGGAGGCCGCCCGTGCGGCAGAGGCCCGGGGCATCCTGGTCCCCACGCCCGCCACGCTTCCCGAGGAGGTCACGGAGGCCGACGCGACGGCCGCCGACCTGCTCGGTGCGGTGCGCCTGGTCCTGGATCCGGAGCGCGCGGCGGCGCCGACGGGAGGGCCGCGGCGGGGTCCGGGGGTGCGGGAGGGAGAGCCGCGGCGGGGTGCGGCCCGGCCCGCGGGGGAGCGGCGAGGCGACCCACCCGGGCCGGCGACACCACCGCGCCGGCACGCCCTGCCCACAGGAGGGCCGCGATGACACCCCTCCGTTCCCGCAGCCGCCTGCCCCGGACCCTCGTCGTCCGTCTCGACAGCGCCGGCGACGTGCTCCTGGCCGGGCCCGCCGTGCGGGCCGTCGCGGCCGGGTCCTCGTACACCGCGCTGCTGTGCGGGCCGCAGGGCGCCGCGGCGGGGCGGATGCTGCCCGGGGCGGACGACGTGCTGACCTACGACGCCCCCTGGGTCGGGCTGGAGCCGCCGCCGGTCACACGGGCGGCCACCCGGCGGTTGATGGAGACGCTCACGGCGGGCCGCTTCGACCGGGCGCTCGTCCTCGTGTCGTACCACCAGAGCCCGCTGCCGATCGCCCTGTTGCTGAGGCTCGCCGGGGTCGGATGGACGGCCGCCGACAGCGAGGACTACCCGGGCGCGCTGCTCGACCTGCGGCACCGCAGACCGCCGCACCGCCATGAGGCCCTCGCCGCCCTCGACCTGGCCGTCACCGCCGGCTACGCCCTTCCGCCCGGCGACGACGGCCGGCTGCGCGTCACACCGCCGCCCCCCACCACCCACCTCACCGGCCCGGAGCCGTACGTCGTCGTCCACCCCGGCGCCGCCGTCCCCGCCCGGGCCTGGACCCCCGGCCGGGCGGCGCGCGCCGTCGCCGCCCTGTCCGCCGAGGGGTTCCGGGTCGTCGTCACCGGAGGCCGCGCCGAGCGGGAGCTGACCGCGCGGGTCGCCGGGCGGCACGCGCTGGACCTCGGCGGCGCCACCGACCTGCCGCACCTGGCCGGAGTCCTCACCGGGGCGCGGGTCGTCGTGGCCGGGAACACCGGACCGGCCCATCTCGCCGCCGCCGTCGGCACACCCGTCGTCAGCCTCTTCGCACCGGTCGTGCCGGCCGAACGGTGGGCCCCCTACGGCGTACCGCACGTCCTGCTCGGCGACCGGCACGCCGCGTGTGCCAACACCCGGGCCCGGCACTGCCCCGTGCCGGGCCACCCCTGCCTGGACGGCATCGGCGACGCCGAGGTGCTCGCCGCCGTGGCGGCCCTCACGGACGACCCGGTGGACCAGGGAGAACAGACGGAGCGAGGAGCGGCCGTATGAACATCCTGCTGTGGCACGTGCACGGCTCCTGGACGACCGCGTTCGTCCAGGGCCCGCACACCTACCTCGTCCCCGTCACCCCGGGCCGCGACCCGGACGGCCTGGGGCGGGCCCGCACCTTCTCCTGGCCCGCCTCCGTGCGCGAGGTCACCCCGGAGGAACTCCGCGACACGCACGTTGACCTGGTCCTCCTGCAACGGCCGCACGAGCTGGAGCTGGCGGAACGCCGGCTCGGCGGCCGCCGCCCCGGCCGGGACGTGCCCGCCGTGTACCTGGAGCACAACGCGCCCGACGGCGACGTACCGGACACCCGGCATCCGTGCGCCGACCGCGCCGACCTGACCGTCGTGCACGTCACGCACTTCAACCGGCTGTTCTGGGACTGCGGCACCACGCGCACCGAGGTCGTCGAACACGGCATCGTCGACCCGGGCCACCGCTACACCGGCCGGCTCGCCCGCGCGGCCGTCGTCGTCAACGAACCCGTGCGACGCGCCCGGTACACCGGTACGGACCTGCTGCCCACCCTGGCCGAGGCGGTGCCGCTCGACGTGTTCGGCATGGGCACCGAGGGCCTGGCCGGCCGGCTCGGCCTGCCACCGGACCGGTGCCGCACCGCCGACCTGCCCCAGAGCGAGCTGCACCCGGCCATGGCCGAACGCCGCATGTACCTGCACCCGGTGCGCTGGACCTCCCTCGGGCTGTCCCTGCTGGAGGCGATGCACCTCGGCCTGCCCGTCCTGGCCCTCGCCACCACCGAGGCCGTCGAGGCGGTGCCGCCCGGCGCGGGCACCCTCTCCACCCGCCCCGATGTCCTGGCCCGGGCCGCCCGCCGCTACCTCCACGAACCCGAGGCCGCGGCCGCGGACGGAGCCCGGGCCCGGCAGGCGGCCCTTGAACGCTACGGGCTCAAGCGCTTCCTGGCCGACTGGGAGCACCTGATCACGGAGGTGTGCTCATGACCCCGTCCCTCAGCCCCTTCCCCACCGGACCGCTCGGCGGCGACCCCCTCGACCCCGGCGTCCTCACGATCGCGCTCGTCTCGGAGCACGCCAGTCCGCTCGCCGCGCTCGGCGGGGTGGACGCCGGCGGCCAGAACGTCCACGTCGCCTGCCTCGCCGGGGCGCTCGCCGACCGCGGCCACCGCGTCACCGTCTACACCCGCCGGGACGCGCCCGACCTGCCCTGCCGGGTGGAGCTGCGCGACGGCGTCGAGGTGCACCACGTCCCCGCCGGACCGGCCGAGCCGCTCCCCAAGGACGAACTCCTGCCGTACATGGGCGAGTTCGGCCACTACCTGGCGCGCGGCTGGCGCACCCGGGCCCCCGACCTCGTGCACTCGCACTACTGGATGTCGGGCCTGGCCGCCCTGCGGGCGACCCGCGCGCACGGGCTGCCCCTGCTGCACACGTATCACGCCCTCGGCACCGTGAAGCGCCGGCACCAGCGCCACGCCGACACCAGCCCACCGGAGCGGATCCCCGGCGAGATCAAGGTCGGGCTGGGGTGCGACCGGGTCGTCGCCACCTGCCGGGACGAGGCCGCCGAACTGACCCGCATGGGCATACCCCCGCACAAGATCGGCATCGTGCCGTGCGGTGTCGACCCCGACCGGTTCACCCCGAAGGGCCCGGCCGTGCCGCGCGGACCGTATCCGCACCGGCTGGTCCAGCTGGGCCGGCTGGTGCCGCGCAAGGGCGCCGCGGTGGCCGTCGCCGCGCTGGCCCGGCTGCCCGGCACCGAGCTCGTCGTGGTCGGCGGGCCGCCCGCGGACCGGCTCGACAACGACCCGGAGGTCCGGCGGCTGCGCGGCATCGCCCGGGACGCCGGCGTCGCCGACCGGGTCCGCTTCACCGGCGCCGTGCCCAGCGAGGAGGTGCCGCCGCTGCTGCGCTCCGCCGACGTCGTCGTGTGCCCGGCCGACTACGAGCCCTTCGGCATCGTCCCGCTGGAAGCCATGGCCTGCGGCGTGCCCGTCGTGGCCAGCGCGGTCGGCGGGCAGCTCGACACCGTCGCCGACCCGGGCACCGGACGGCTGGTGCCGCCCCGCGACCCGGAGGCCCTGGCCCGCGCCGTCGCCGGCCTGCTCGCCGACCCGGCGGCCCGCGAGGCGTGCGGGGCGGCCGGCCGCCGCCGGGTCCTGAGCCGCTACGGCTGGGGCCGGGTCGCCGCGGCCACCGAGGCCGCCTACTGCGAGGTCCTCGACGCCGAGCCCGCCGCGACGGGCGCCGGCTGAACCGATCCGTCCCCGACCCGCCGCAGCCGATGCCCGAAGACCGAAGGAGGTGTGGGTCCGCCACCGTCCACCGGGCGGCGGCACGCCCGAACAGCATGAGCGAACACCCTGCACACCCCGCGCTCGATGCCGCCCGCCTGCACTGCCGGTCACTGGAAGAGGCACTCGGCCGGTTCCGCCGGCACGGCCTCGGACGGATCGCGGACTGGGGCGGCCTGCTGGCCGACGTCCTCACCGGCGGCGGCCGGCTGCTCGCCGCGGGCAACGGCGGCAGTGCCGCCCAGGCCCAGCACCTCACCGCCGAACTGGTCGGCCGCTACCGCCGGGAACGCCGCGCCTACTCCGCGCTCGCCCTGCACGCCGAGACGTCCAGCGTGACCGCCATCGGCAACGACTACGGCTTCGACCACGTCTACGCCCGCCAGGTCACCGCCCACGGCCGCCCCGGCGACATCCTGATGCTGCTGTCCACCTCCGGCCGCAGCGCCAACCTCGTCGCCGCGGCCGTGACCGCGCGGCAGGCCGGACTGCGCGTCTGGGCGCTCACCGGGCGCGGCCCGAACCCCCTCGCCGAAGCCGCCCACGAAGCCCTGTGCGTCGACGCGGACAGCACCGCGAACGTCCAGGAGATCCACCTCGTCGCCGTCCACCTGCTCTGCGAGTGCTTCGACACGGCCGTGTCCACACCGCTCGCACGGCGCACGGTCCTCACCCACGGGAGCACGCCATGACCGGACCGGAACCGCTCGCGGTCGTCGGGGACGTCCTCCTCGACGAGGACATCGAAGGCGTCTCCACCCGGCTCTCGCCGGACGCCCCCGCCCCCGTCGTCGACGTCACCGGTGACCGGCGGCACCCGGGAGGAGCCGGACTGGCCGCCGCACTCGCCGCCCGCGGCGGCCGGGACGTGGTCCTGGTGACCGCGCTCGGTGACGACGAGGCCAGCGAGGCCGTACGGCGTGACCTGCGCGACCGGGTCCGGCTGCTGGAACTCCCGCTCAAGGGCACCCTGCCGGTCAAGACCCGCGTCCTCGCGGGCGGCCGGCCCGTCGTACGCATCGACCGGGGCGGCGGCACCCCCGGCGAACCCGACGACGCCGTCCGGGAGGCACTGGCGGACGCCCGCGCGATCCTGGTCGCCGACTACGGGCGCCACACCGCGGGCGCCCTGCGGCCCCACCTCGAGGACGCCGCCCGCCGCACACCCCTGGTGTGGGACCCGCACCCCGACGGCGACCCGCCCGTGCCCGGAGCCCGGCTCGTCACCCCCAACGCGGCGGAGGCACGAGCCCTGTACCCCGGCTCCGGAGGGACGTCACTGGGTGCGTACGCCGAGCGGGGAGCACGGCTGGCGGAACGCTGGCGCGCGGCGGGCGTCGCCGTCACCCTGGGCGACCGCGGGGTACTGCTCGCCCGGCCCGGCTCCGGTACGCCGATGCTCGTCCCCGTGCCCTTCCGGGCTGCCGGCGACCCGTGCGGCGCGGGCGACTGCTTCGCCGCGACGACGGCGGCGGCCCTCGCCGACGGCCTGCTCCCCGAGGAGGCGCTGCAACGGGCCGTCGCCGAGGCCGCCGCGTTCGTCGCGGCCGGCGGCGCGGGCAACCCCGACCTGTGGCGGACCGAGCCGCCGCCCGGCCCCGCGGACGACCCCGCGACCGACGCGTTCGCCCTCGCGGAGAGCGTCCGGGCCCGCGGCGGCACCGTCGTCGCCACCGGCGGCTGCTTCGACCTGGTGCACGCCGGTCACGTCGGCCTGCTGGAGAGCGCCCGGCGCATCGGCGACTGCCTCATCGTGTGCCTGAACTCCGACGCGTCCGTCACCCGCCGCAAGGGCCCGGGCCGCCCGCTCAACCCGGCGGCGGACCGCGCCCGCGTCCTCGCCGCGCTCGGCAGCGTCGACGCCGTCGTGGTCTTCGAGGAGGACACCCCCGAGGGCGTACTGGCCCGGCTGCGCCCTGACGTCTGGGTCAAGGGCGGCGACTACTCGGTCCAGGACCTGCCCGAGGCGGAGGTGCTCCGCACCTGGGGCGGCCAGGCCGTGGTCCTGCCCTACCTCGACGGCCGCTCCACGACCCTCCTGACCCGCCGGGCGGCAAAGGCGGCGACGGTGGCCCTGCGACCGTCGGGCTCCTGACGACGTCCGGCTGACCTGCGGCTGAGGGGCTCCCGCCGGGGAAGCAGCCCGGCCGACCGGTTGTGGGGCTGTGTGAGCCCCTCCGGGGTGGGCCGGTCGGCCAGCGGCTCGAACCCCGCGGGTCCCGTCCGGGCCCGAGCGGTCGGCCGGCTCTCTCCGCAGCCGCGGCCGACCGCCGCGTCGGCCTGGGATTCGCCTCAGGCGGTCGCGGCCAGAAGTCGCCGCCGCCCCCCGCCACGCGCCCGCTCAGGCCGCCGTGCTCAGTGCCGGCTGCCCATGGACGTCGCCCTCCTCCGTCCGGATCACCACCGGCGTCGGGGTGTGGCGCTGTTGCAGCAGGTAGCCCGCGCCGATCGAGCCGGCGATGAGCAGGCCGCCGGTGACGAGGGCGCCACGGGCGCCGGCCAGTTCCATGAGGAGGCCGAGTGCGGGCGGGCCGCCCAGGCTCCACACCGTGCCGATGCTGCCCCACACGCCCAGCACGCGACCCCGCAGATGGGCGGGCGGGTCGGTCTGGAGGACGGCCGTGCCGGTGGTGTCGGAGACGGACTCCACCACGGCCATCGGCAGCACGAGCACGATCAGCACCGCGAGCGACGGCGACAGCCCCGCCACCACCTGGAGCAGCGCCCCGGCTGCCGCCAGCGCCCCCACGAGCCGCACGGACGGCCGGCGCAGCCGGGCGCCCAGAATCGCGCCGAGGATGCCGCCGACGGCGAGCACGGTCGACACCGTGCCGAACGAACCGGCACCACCCGCGAGCGGCCCGGTGACGAGGACGGCCAGGGTGAGCCCGTAGTTGCGGCCGAACACCGCGCTGATCCCGGTCACCCCGGCGAGTGCCATCAGACGCGGCCGGCGGGCGAAGAAGGCCAGCCCCTCGCGCACGGACATGTCCGAGCCGGTGTGCTTCGGGCCCGCGGTGACCTCCCGCACCGCCCCGGCAGCCGGCCGCAGGAACGGAATGACCGAGGCCACGAACAGGAACGACACGCCGTTCGCGAAGTACGCCGCGGACGTGCCGAGGAACCCCACCGCAACCCCGGCCATGGCCGCTCCCACGAGCCTGCCCGACTGGTGCACCAGGGCCCCGACCCCGATGGCCGAGGGCACGTCCTCCGGCGGGACGAGATCGTTGCCCAGCAGCGCACACGCCGGGTTGTCGACGGTCGCGACGACACCTGTGACGGCGGCCAGCACCATCAGGGACGTCATGTCGAGCCGGTCCAGCGCCACGAGCACGGCCGTCGTGAAGGCGATCGCGCCGAGCAGCGTCTGGCTCACGGTCGCCGTCAGCTTGCGGGGCCACCGGTCGACGGCCGCGCCGCCGAGGACGCTCATCAGCAGGGCAGGCGCGGCCTGCACGGACATGGACAACCCCGTCGCGGCGGGGGACCCGGTGATCTGGAGGACCAGCAGGTTCTGCACCGTGAGCTGCATCCACGTACCGGCGTTCGACACGAAGTTCGCGACGGACCACCAGCGCATGCTGCGATATCGCAGCGACCGCCAGGGCGAGCGTGAGACGGGCTGGGCAGGGGAGGGCGACGAAGACACAGTGCGGTACTCGCAAGACGAGTCGGGGGACTCAGCAGGAGGGGGACGAGGAGAGCGAGAAGCACCGGCTGCGCTGCGCGGTGGCTCCCCTCGCCGGATACGGCGCCGACCATCGTGGCAGAGGGGACCCCCGAGTCGGTTCCATCCGCAGCTCGTCCGCCGCTCCCGTACCTCTCAACCTCCCCCAGCCTCCTGAGATTTGACGCCGCGAGTGTGGTTGATCACAGCCGTCGGACATCGGCCTCGCCGGGGCCGCGTCACGTGACGGCGGCCACAGCGGACAAAGAAGGGCCCGTCGCCGGGGCGACGGGCCCTTCTCCTGTACGGCGGTGTGCGGCGGTGGCCGCTCTACTCCGACTTGCCGCGACCGGTCAGCGCGTCGCGCAGCCGGTCGATCATGCCGGTGCCCGGGGCCAGGAGCTTGTTCGCCGGAGGCTTGTCGGGGGCGGCCGGGTGGGGCCGGGTCGGGGCGGTCTTCTTCGCCTTCCGGACCTTCTCGCCCAGCTCGTTGAGCGTGTCCATCGGACAGGCCTGCCGCAGCGCCGGGAAGAGGTTGCCCTCCTCGTCGGCGATGTGCGAGCGGATCTCGCTCATCAGCATGCCCATCAGCCGGTCGAAGTCGGCGTCGCCCGCGTCACAGCCCTCCAGGTCCTTCATGATCCGCTCGGCCGTGGCGTGGTCCTGGAGTTCCTGGTCGGCGAGGGCGTCCCCGTTGGCCACGTGCTCGCGTACGGCCGGATAGAGGTAGGCCTCCTCGGCCACCGAGTGCCGCACCAGCTCGATGGTGACCTGGTCCGCGTACGTCTTGCGGTCCTTGTGACCGGACGGCAGCCCCTCGATCTTGCCGAACATCTCCTCGACTTCGCGGTGATCGGTCACCAGCTCGTCGATGACGTTTCCTCCGTGTCCCATGTCCTTCACCTCCAGCCCCCCGGGTCCCCCAAGCCCCAGGGGGCTAACGCGCGGTCCGAGAACCCCCGTTCGACCGCTCAGCCCGGGAGCTTGGCCCGGACACGCCCGGCCGCGGCGGCCGAGCCCGCGGTGGCACGGACGGAGCGCCGCACGAGCCCGGCGTCCCGCCGCACGCCACGGGCCGCGTGGGTGCCGCGCCACAGCACCGAGGGGCGGGCCCCGGTGTCGTCCGCGGCGATCAGCAGCCCGCCGAGCATGGACATGTTCTTGAAGAAGTGGATCCGCTGCTCCGCCCGCTCCGAAGGGTCCTCGGCCTCCCAGAAGCGGTGCCCCGCCAGCGTCGTCGGCACCAGCGTGGCCGCGATGGCCAGCGCGGCCGGACGCGGCATGCGCCCGGTGGCCAGCATCAGCCCGGCCACGACCTGCACGGCGCCGTTCAGCCGCACGACCTGCTCGGTGCGGTCCGGCAGCGCCGAGACGCGTTCGGTGACCGGTTGCACGACAGGCTCGGCGGCGGGGGCGACCTCCTTCGGGTCACGGACGGAGTTCAGGCCGCCCGTGAGGAACATCGAGGCCAGCATGGGACGGCCGAGTACGCGCATCAGACTCATGGCCTTCTCCAGGGTGTCGGTGGGTACGGCGTTCGCCGGGTTCCCCACCAGGGGCGGAAGCACTCACCCGGTTCGCGCCGCCCGGTGCCGCGCCCAGGCCTCCTCGCGCAGTTCCTCGGACAGCAGGACGTCCACGGCGGTGCAGGCGAGGGCCTCGGTCGCGGCGAGCAGCACCTCGCGGGCCCGGGGAGAGGCGGCGGCTTCGGCGAACTCCGGGGTGTGGTCGGAACCGTCCTCGTCCATGATCGCGACGAACGGGTGGATGGCGGGCACCCGCGTACTGACGTTCCCGATGTCGGACGACCCCAGGTACACGCCGGGCACGGGCGGGGACAGCGGGATCCCGGCCCGGGACAGATGCGCGGCGAACCGCTCGGACAGCGTCTCGCTGTCCCGGAAGTGCTCGTAGCGCACGGTGGCCCGCTCCACCTCGGCGGTCGTGCCCGTGGCCCGGGCCACGCCGCCGGCGCACTCCCGCAGCCGTACCGTGAGGTCCTCCAGCGCCGGCGTGGTGGCCGCGCGCAGACCGAACAGGCCCTCGGCGTACTCCGGGACGATGTTGGTGGCGGTGCCGCCCTGGGTGACGATGCCCTGCACGTGAGAGCCCTCCGGCAGCCGCCGTCCCAGCACGGCCAGCACGTTGAACAGCTCCACCAGGGCCGCGAGCGCGTCGATGCCCTCCGTCGGGTTCCCCGTGGGGTGCGCGGCCCGGCCGTGGAAGGCCACCCGGTACTGCACCTGTGCGGTCAGCGGCGCCCGCGCCCAGCTGTGGACGCCCGGATGGAACATCAGCGCCGCGTCGACGTCGTCGAACACCCCGGCCTCCACCTCCAGGGCCTTGCCGCCCCCGCCCTCCTCGGCGGGCGTGCCCACCGCCAGCACCGACCCGGCGGACTCCTCCGCCACGGCACCCACCGCCAGGGCCGCCCCCAAGCCCGCCGCCGCGAGCAGGTTGTGGCCGCACGCGTGCCCGAGACCGGGCAGGGCGTCGTACTCCAGCAGCAGCGCCACGGCGGGCCGGCCCCGGCCCCGGCGCGCGGCGAACGCGGTCGGCATCCCCGCCACGCCTCGCTCCACGGCGAAACCGGCCCGTTCCAGCTCACCCGACAGCAGGGCCGCGGCCCGGTGCTCGGCGAAGGCGTACTCGGGGTCCGCGTGCAACCGCGAGGCCACGTCCCACAGCGCGCCGGCCCGGGCCGCCACCTCCTCACGGACGGCCTGGTGTACGTCCTCGCGCGTGCGGTCCACAGGGGCCTCCCCGGCGTCGGCTGCGGTGTGTCCCCGACGGGTTTCACCGCCCGGGGCGGCGACACCCGCCGCGTTTCGGCCGGTGCGGTCGTGTCCCTCGGCGGGTTTCGTGCTGCTGCGGCACTGGCCGCGTTTCGGGCGGTGCGGCTGTGCTGGTCAGGTCGCTGCCCGGTGCGGGGGCACTGGCTGAGTTTCGGCCGGTGTGGCTGTGTTCCTTGGCGGGCTTCACCCTGGTGCGGCCCTCGCCGTGTCTCGGCCGGTATGGCTGCCGCCCTGGACGGGTCGCCCCCGGGCGCGGCGATGCCCGCCGGGCTTCGGCCGGTGCGGTCGTGTCCCTCGGCGGGTTTCGTCCTGCTGCGGCACTGGCGTCTCGACCGGTGCGGCTGTGCTCGTCGGCGGGTCGCCGCCCGGTGCTGCGGCACCCGCCGAACTTCGGCCGCTGCGGTCGTGTCTCCTGGCGGGTTTCCACCCTGCCGCGGCAGTCGCCGCGTCCAGACCAGTGCGGCCGTACGCCTGGGCGGCCCCTGCCCGGCACCGCGGCACCCGTCGCGTTTCGACCCGTGTCCGAGTGCAACACGGTCGGTGTACCCGCCGGGCCACGACAGCGTGGACGCCGCGGCGGCGGCCGGGCGGGCCGGACCCGGGAGGAACCATGGACCACTCGCGCGTGCCCGTCCTTGAGGCGCTGGAGGACTTCCGGCGCCGTGGCGACATCGCCTACGGCCCGCCGGGCCACAAGCAGGGCAGGGGAGTGGACCCCCGGGTCGCGGAGATCGTCGGACTCGACGTGTTCCGCTCCGACGTGCTCTCCCTCAACGGCCTCGACGACCGCCGCCAGTCGCAGGGCGTCCTCAGCCGGGCCCAGGAGCTGATGGCGGACGCGGTCGGTGCCGAGCACGCCTTCTTCTCCACCTGCGGAAGCTCCCTGTCCGTGAAGACCGCGATGCTGGCCGCGGCCGGGCCGGGCGAGAAGCTGCTGCTGTCGCGCAACGCCCACAAGTCCGTCATCGCGGCCGTCGTCGTCAACGGCGTCGAACCGATCTGGGTGCACCCGAAGTTCGACACCGAACGGCACCTGGCCCACCCGCCCGAGCCCGACGACGTCCGCCGGCGGCTCCGCGAACACCCGGACGCCAAGGGCATGCTGCTCATCACGCCCACCGACTGGGGCTCCTGCGCGGACATCGGGGGAGTGGCCCGGGTGTGCCACGAATTCGACGTGCCCCTCATCGTCGACGAGGCCTGGGGCGCCCACCTGCCGTTCCACCCCGCCCTGCCCGCCTGGGGCATGGACGCCGAGGCCGACCTGGTGGTGACCAGCGTGCACAAGATGGGCGGGGCCGTGGAACAGAGCTCCGTCTTCCACCTCCAGTACGACCGCGTCTCGCCCGAGGCCCTCAAGCAGCGGGAGGACCTGCTCAGCACCACCAGCGCCTCCTCCCTCGTGTTCGCAACGCTCGACGGCTGGCGCCGCCAGATGGCCGAACAGGGGCAGGAGCTCCTGGAAGCCGCCATGCGCCGAGCCGAGCGCATCCGGGCGGTGGTCGCCGACCTGCCGGGTCTGCGGCCCATGGGCAGCGAGGTCGTGGAGGAGGGACTCGCCGCCGACCTCGATCCGCTCAAGCTCGTCATCGACGTACGCAAGCTCGGCATCAGCGGGATGCAGGCCGCGGAGTGGCTGCGCACCCATCGCCACGTGGACGTCGGCGGCTCGGACACCTGCCGCGTCAGCGCCTCGATCACGTGCGCGGACGACGACGAGACCGAGGCGGTCCTGGTGGACGCTCTGGCCGCGCTCGTCGAGGGAGCGGACACCGTCGAGCGGCGGCCGCCGGTCCACCTGCCCGAGCCCTCGGCGCTGGAGCTGGAGCAGGCGATGCCGCCCCGCGAGGCGTTCTTCGCCCCGGTCGAGCACGTGCCCGCCGAGCGGGCCGCCGGACGGATCGCCGCGGAGATGATCAGCCCCTACCCGCCGGGCGTGCCCGTCGTGGCACCCGGCGAGGTCGTCACCGACGAGGTCCTGGACTACCTGCGCAGCGGTGTCGAGCACGGTGTCCTCATCCCCGACGCGGCGGACTCCTCCGTGCGCACCCTGCGCGTCGTGGCACGAGGGTCAACGACTCATGCCTGAGATGGTGAAGAAGCTATTCAAGTGAAAGACCTGACCGGCGTTCCGAGCGTCGACGTCGAGGCGGCATCGACCCGGTCGAGCTCGACGGGTCTACGGCGACAGCCGCGAGTGCGCAGCGCTGGCGCCGCAGTCGGGGACGACCAGGCTATGCCCGGCGGCGAGCCCGACGAGGTCATCGTCTACCTGCCGACCCTGGTCGCCGCCTTCGCCTCGCTCCTCGCCACCTCTCGCTCCCTGTCCCGGCTGGCACACGCCTCATGACGCCCCGTCGGCTGCCCCCTTGCAGGGCCCGCCCGGCGTCGGCGGCACGGACCGCGCCGGCACCGGACAGCCCTGCCCCGTCGTCACACCCGCTGCCACAGGGCTTGGGTGCGGGAGGGCGCCCATCCGCCCTGGCCTGGTGGGTCTGGAGGCACTGGTAGCGCACACCGGCGTGGCTCACGGTGGCCCCGGCCTCGTAGACCCGGCCCGCGGCCCACGGCTGCGCGACGGCGTTGTCGGCCGTAAAGCCTTGGGTCTTGCCTGAACGGACTCGCGCGATGTCCACGGCGGCCCCGTTGCGCGCTGTGGTGCGGCGAGGGCGCCAAGTGCAGGACGACGGCCGCCCCGCTTCTCACGCGGACTTCAGGCCGGGCGAGCCCACCTCCGTGACGAAGGACGCGGCCGTCGAGACGGCGCCCCCCGGCTTCGTGATCGCCGAGACGGTCCGGAAGTCGCCCCGGGCGTTCTCCCGGCCCAGTTCGACCCGGACATAGCCGCGCCTGCCGTCGAAGTACTTCATGTGCGGGTTGGCCTTCATGTACGTGTCCCAGTCGGCCGGCCTCTCGGCGCCGTTCCCGCCGCTGGCGATGGAGGTACAGGTGAACTCCGTGGCGACCGTCTTGCTCTGCGGGTCGTCGAAGTCGTCCTTGATGTCGAAGGCGTACCCGACGTGGACGTCACCGGTGAGGACCATCCAGTTGTCGATGCCCGCGGCCTTCGCGCCCGCCATGACCCGGTCGCGGGAGGCGCGGTAACCGTCCCAGGCGTCCATGGAGACCCGGGCCGGTGCGGTCAGGTCGAACGTGCGCTGGGAGAAGCACACCTGCTGGGGCATCACGTTCCACAGGGCTTCGGAGGCCCGCCAGCCGTCCAGCAGCCAGCGCTCCTGTGCGGTACCGGTGAGGGTGCGCGCCGGGTCGTCCGACTCGGCGCCCGGCGCGTGCGGACGGTCGTTGTAGGACTGGTCGGAGCGGTACTGGCGGGTGTCCAGGACGTCGAACTGGGCGAGCGAGCCCCAGGCCAGCCGGCGGTACAGCCGGGCGTCGGGCCCCTGCGGCAACTGCTCGGCCCGCAGCGGCTGGTTCTCCCAGTACGCCCGGTAGGCGGCGGCCCTGCGTACCAGGCACTCGTCCGGGGGGCTGTTCTTCTCGTCGACGGCGCCCGCGTAGTTGTTCTCCGTCTCGTGGTCGTCCCAGGTGACGACGAACGGGTGCTGGGCATGCGCGGCCCGCAGGTCGGGGTCGGTCTTGTAGAGCGCGTAGCGCAGCCGGTAGTCCGCCAGGGTGGTGGCCTCCCGGTTGAACACGTCGGGCAGCTTGACGTCGGTGTAACGGCGGGCTCCGCCGGCCGAGTCCACGGCGTACTCGTACAGGTAGTCGCCGAGGTGGAAGACCACGTCGACGTCCTCCTGCGCCAGATGCCGGTGGGCGGTGTAGTAACCGTCCTGGTAGGCCTGGCAGGCCACGGCGGCCAGGCGCATGCTGTCGGCGTCGCTGCCCGCTTCCGGTGCCGTACGGGTCCGGCCGGTGGGGCTGATCCAGGTGCCCGCCCGGAACCGGTAGTAGTAGTGGCTGTCCGGCATGAGGCCCTTGACGTCGACGTGCACGCTGTGGGCGTACTCGGGATGGGCGGTGGCCACCCCCCGGTGCTCGACGAAGGCGAACCACTCGTCCATGGCCACTTCCCAGTAGACGACGACCCGCTGCCGGCCCAGGCCGCCGTCCTCCGCGAACGGCTCGGGAGCGAGCCGGGTCCAGATCAGCACCGAGTCGGGCAGCGGGTCCCCGGATGCC
Source organism: Streptomyces caelestis (assembly GCF_014205255.1). GTDB lineage: Bacteria > Actinomycetota > Actinomycetes > Streptomycetales > Streptomycetaceae > Streptomyces > Streptomyces caelestis. The sequence continues at coordinate 8,715,578 of NZ_JACHNE010000001.1, forward strand.
ACACCGAGGGTGAACGGGTCGTCGCTGATCCGCGCCGCGTCGAGTTCGGGAGCGGCGGTGGCGCCGCGGGCCGGCCGGTTGGTGGTGAAGGCGAGCATCGCGGCCGCCGCGGTGACGGTCAGGAAGCGGCGGCGGGCGACATGCGGTGCCGCGGTGCGCAGTACGGCGTCGTGCGGGGAGAAGGCATGCCCGGCGGGTGGTCTTTGACGGCCCGTCAGCGCCATCTGATGTCCTCTCGTGCGGGGCGCGGAGCAAGCATGCTAAGCAGACAAAATGCCTGGAAACGGCATGACTTGCGGGGCGTTCACACCAGAGGCGGTACGGCAACGGCTCGTGATGTCACGCAGCTGTAAGGGGCGGAGCGCCGGCAGGTGCCGCGCGTTGAGGGACGCGAACGGCACATGAAAACGCCGCCGGCATCGGCCGGCGGCGGGATGGGGGACTGGGCTGTCTAGCGGGCCGCTTGCGCGGCGGCCCCGGTGGTCGCGTGGTCGCGGACGGGCAGGTGGTAGACGTGGAAGGCCCGCCCGATGACCGGCTGGGCGACGTTGCGCACCCGCACGCCGCCGCTGGTCATGCCGTGCTCCGTACCGGCGTGCGCGTGCCCGTGCACCGCGAGGTCGGCACCGGCGGTGTCGATCGCCTCGGCCAGCAGATAGCTGCCCAGGAACGGATAGATCTCCAGCGGCTCGCCCGCCAGCGTGTCCGGGACGGGGGAGAAGTGGGTCAGGGCGATCCGCGCGTCACAGCCCTCCTCGCCCAACTGCTCCAGGGACGTGCGCAGGCTGTCCGCGGACCGGCGCGAGTACCTGACGAACTCCTTCATGACCGGCTCGCCGAACTCCCCGGCGCAGCGGCCGACGAAGCCGCCGCCGAACCCCTTGGTGCCGGCCACGCCGATCCGCGCCCCGCCGCTCGTCACGACTGTCCCCTGCCCTTCCAGGACATGGGCCCCGGCGTCCCGGAGGACGGCCGTGACCTCGTCGGGCCGGTCGTCGTGATGGTCGTGGTTGCCCAGCACGGCGACCACCGGGACCCCGAGGTCCCGGACCTCCTTGGCCACCACCCGGGCCTCCTCGGGGGTGCCGTGCCGGGTCAGATCCCCGGCCAGCAGCAGGAGGTCGGCGCACTCGGGCAGGGTCTCGAAGGCGGGGCGGAGCAGGCCCTGGCTGTCGGGCCCCATGTGGATGTCTCCGACGGCTGCGATGCGGATCATGCGAGTTCCTCCGCGTGGTCGGGGGAGGACGTCTCGGTGACCACGAGGTCGGTGTGCACCGGGACCCCGGCGAACTCCTCCTGGACGGTGCGCACGATCTCGTCACGGCAGGGCGCCGAGGGCACGGTGCCGGTGAGCAGCACCGTCCGGCCGCGGGCCTCGACCCGCACGCCCAGTTCACCGAGCTCACCCGAGGCGAGGCGGTCCTGGAGGTGTGCGATCCGGTAGTCCAGGTTCTGCTCCGGCTCCCCGCCGCCCGGGTGCTGTGGGCCGTGGGTACTCATGGGTGATCCTTCCGCATCAGATGACGTTCAGGCGCTCCAGGAGGAAGAAGAAGGCCGCCGGCATGGGCGCGTCCCCGCACTCGCGCCGTACCCGCTCCCAGTCGACCTTCTCGCGCAGCGCACGCGCGATGGGCAGAGCCGCGCCGAAGTCGCAGTGGTGCTCTGAGAAGGCGGCGAGCAGGCTCCACAGCAGGTCGGTCGGGGCCAGCACGGGCATGCGCACCGAGTCGACCGAGACCTCCTCCGCCCGCTCCAGCATGTCCGCGCCGACCGGCCGGTGTGCCAGCTCGAAGATGATGTCCACCGGCTGGCCGAAACACGTGGCTTTGATCAACCAGTCCTCCGGCGGGGTGTAGACCGTCAGCCCGGCCTCGCGGAGCGTGGCCGCCACCGCGTCCGCGTCCTCGGGGCGGATGGCGAAGTCGACGTCGTGCTGGAGGTTCTTCTCGCCGCCGTGGGCGTAGACGGCCACGCTCCCGGCCAGCGCGAAGAGGTGCCCCTTCCGTTTCAGCAGGGCACCGACCTGCTTGGCCGCCTCGAGGATCGCCTGGTTGCGGTCCAGGGGGAGTGCCTGGGGCGGCTCGTCGGCCTGCGGGTCCTGTGGTGGCGCGGGCTCGGTCTGGTCCGGGGCCAGCCGGAAATCAGGGATTCCCGGTCGCCGGACGAGCGTCGCGTCATCACCGTTCTGCGTCATGACCACTCCATTCGCCGAACCGGGCACCCCGCCGCCGCACGGTGCCCGGCCCCGTGACGGCCTGCGTGCCTGCTCTGAGTACCCGGAGGCGTCACGCCGACACGGAAGGCTTTCGAAGAGCACCGGGCCGAGGGCCGGTTTCCGCCGACGCCGGCCGTGCCGGGCCGGCCGCCCGACCCGGCGCCTGCGGCCCCGGCCCGGTCACCGCCCCGGCCCGGTGCTCCACCACGGCACAGACATCGCGTCCCTCCAGGGCCAGCTCCACACCGGCCCGCAGCTCACGGGCCGTCAGTGGCCCGCGCAGCGCCCGCAGCGCCCCGTCACGCCTGACGAACAGGCGGACGTACGGCCGCTGCGCCGCCGGAACCTCCAGCCGCCCCGACGCCTGATCGCCGACCGCCAGCGGCGGAACGCGCAGCGGTGCGAGATCCGCCTCGTCCCGCACCCCGTTGACCCGCTCGTCCGCCGCGTCATGGCACGCCGCGAGCCGCTCGTCGACCGCCGGGTCGATACGGTCCAGATCACCGGGACGCAGCCGGCAGCGCCGCGAGTCGTCGTCGACGTTCGCGAGGAAGACGGCCCCGCGGCCCGGCCGCCACGCCTCCTCGCCCGCCTCGTCGGACGATCCCCCGATCCCGCGACGTCCACGCGGCCGTCCTGGTTCACGTCGGCGCGCAGGTCCGCCACCGGCGGCTGTTTCCGTGCGGCCGCCGTCGTTCCGGTGGCGGCGACCAGCAGGGCCACGGTGACCACCGCGGTGCGGCGCAGCACGCGCCGCCTGGGCGTTTCGGGCATGACGAGTCTCCTCGGGGCAGGTGAGGGGCCGGTACGGAGGACGTCCGCAGACCATGCTCGCCCGTGCCGGCGCGCCGTACATCCTGCTGAGCGTCGAGCCGTCGGCCACATCGACGGATCTACCGGGCGGCCGGACCTCCTCCCCGCGGCGGCCCGGGCGGACCACGTCCGGTGGGGCCGAGACCTCGGCCGAGGCCTCGGCCGAACAAGAAACCGGACAAGAAAAAGCGCTCGCTCCAGCAAAGTCGGAATATGGGGCAAAGAGCTGGGAAACCGGTTGAAGCCGCTGGACAACGCGCGTGTGGAGGTCGCCATGAACCAGGAGACATCACGTTCGCCCGATCTTCCGCAGCCGTTGCGGGCCGTCGCCTCGGGTCTGAGGCACCTGCCGGGTGCGGAGCAGGTGGGCAAGGTGGCCGGAGACGCCCTGGACCGGATCGGCGAGGTGTCGCCGCGCGGCCGCCGGATGGCCGTCTACGCCGGTGCCGGAGTGCTCGGCGTGGCAGGGGTGGTGGAGTGGCCGGTGGCGCTGACCGGCGCGGCAGTCGCCTGGCTGACACAGCCGAAGCCCGGACAGCGATCCGACGGCGCGGCGAACGGCGGGACACGGACCGACCAGAGCGGAGAGCGCCGCTCCGGAGCCGGCGGCGAGGACAGGCCGGACGATCAGGACACCTCGTCCCACGGCCCCGGCGACAAACTCGCCTCGTCCCACTACCGGCACGACCGGCCGGAACACCACGTCCAAGAACAGCCCGCGAAGGTGGGCGACACCGCCACCGCCTCCGCGCTGAAGCAGGTCGCCGAGGCCACCGCGCACCACGACCCGCACGGAGAGGAGCCGGACCGGGAGCAGACCGGCCGGCAAGGACACGACAGCCGGCCCACCGGCTGAGTCGGGAAGCAGGAGATGCTCACACGTTTCGACGTCGCCCCGCTCGTCGGGGCCATGGCTGGGGCGGCGGCAGGCGCCGCCCGCAGTACCGCCCAGGGCGTGACGTCCGTCTACGACACCTCGCGGCGCGTCCGCAACGTCGCGCGCAACGCCCTGTCCGGCGGGCAGCAATGGCGGGCGGGCCGGCGCCTCCACATCGCCCTGCGGCGGCCCGACGGCGACATCGGCGGCCTCGCCCGCAAGGTCGCCGGGGAACTGCTCGACCACCCGGACGTGCTCGCGGCCTACTGGGACGAGGGGCTGTCCCGCCTGGTGATCACCGTGGTCGAGGACGCCGTCACCGACCGCGTCAGCGAGCGTGCCGCAGCGCTCGCCGCCCGCCTCGGCCTGATCGAGGGCGCCGACCCGGTCGCCCAGGAGGCCGCCCACCCCGGCGACCCCGGCGAAGTGCGCGTCACCGCCGCGGCGATCCTGCTGGACGCCGCCGGCGCGGCCGGCGCCCTGGCCGGCCGGTCGCTGCGCCTGCCGCCCACCTCACGGATCGTCACCGCCACCGTCACGCTGCTGCGCGAGAACCCCCGCTTCCGGGCCCTGCTCCAGCAGCGGTTCGGCACCTCCGGCATGGAACTCGTCCTCACCGCCGTCAACGCCGCCGCACACGGCGTCGGCCAGACCCCGCTGGCGCTCGCGCTCGACGGTGTGCTGCGCAGCAGCCAGCTGACCGAAGCCGTGGCCAGGGCCGCGGCCTTCGAGGCACTGCACGACGACATCTGCCAGGAACGGCGCACCAGCCTGCCCTGCCCTCCGGACACCCGGCCGCCGCTCAAGGTGACACCCGCCCAGGAGTACGCCTCCCACGCCAGTACCGGCAGTCTCGCCGGCGCCGCCGCCACCCTCCTCGTCACGCACTCCGCGAAGGAAGCGGCCGAAGCCGTCCTCGCCGGGTCCCCGAAGGCGGCCCGCTACGGACCGGCAGCCTTCGCCGCGACCCTCGGCACCTTCCTCGCCCAGGCCGGGATCCTCGTGCGCAGCGGGGACCGCCTGCGCCAGCTGGAGATCGCCGACTCCCTCGTCCTGCACGCCGACGCCTTGCGCAGCCGGCGGCAGGACGCCGAAGGAGACTCCGACGGGCTGCCCGACGACCCGGTCCATCCCTATGCCGAGGCCGTCCTCGACGCCGCCCGCCGGGCAGGACTGCACGTCGTGATCGCGGGCGGCTCCGACCTGAAGGACATCGTCCAGCTCGCCGACGAGGTCGCCCCGGGCGCCAAGCCCTTCGGAGACGTCGTACGGGCCCTCCAGGACGACGGGCACGTGGTGGTGACCGTCGCCCGCCTGGACGGGTCCGGCGACGGGCACGTGGCAGCCGGGCTGCCCGCCGGCGACGTGGCCATCGCCCTCACCGACGGCCGCGCGGCCGTCTCCTGGGGCGCCGACGCGCTGGCCCCGGGCGGACTCGCCGACGTCTGGCGGCTGCTGACCGCGATCCCGGCGGCCCGGCGCGTCGGACGCCGCTCGCAGACCCTGGCCCGCGCGGGGGCGGCCCTCTCGGGGCTCCTGGTCGCGCGCGGCGGGCAGCCCCCGGGCCGCCGGCTGTTGTGGCCCCTCACCCGGCACGCCCCCGTCAACATCGCCGCCGCGAACGCCCTGCTCGCGGGCTGGCTCGAAGCGGTCCGCGTGGCCCGGGCCACCCCGCCCCCGCCCCGGCTGCACATCCCCTGGCACGCCCTGGAACCCGACGAGGCCCGCGCCCGGCTGGGGCGCACCCGTCGCGACGGCGAGCCCACCGGACTCGCCCTGCTCGCCGACCGCTCGCGCCAACAGACCGCTCGCCTGGGCCACCACCCGGCCATGGCCCCCGTCCGCTGGACCTGGCAGGCGGCCGGCGCCGTACGCCGCGAACTCGACGATCCGCTCACGCCCGTCCTGGCCACGGGCGCCGTCGCCTCGGCGCTGCTCGGCTCGCTCGTCGACGCGCTGCTGGTCGTCGGCGCCATGGACCTCAACGCCGTGACGGGCGGACTCCAGCGGATGCGCGCCGAACAGGCACTGGCCCGGCTGGCCGCCCGGCAGCAGCCCAAGGCCCGCAAGCGGGACGGCCGCAGGCGCACCGTCACCGTCGACGCAGCCCGGCTGCGACCCGGCGACGAGATCACCCTCGGTGCCGGCGACGTCGTGCCCGCCGACGCCCGGCTGCTCGACGTCGACGGTCTCGAGGTCGACGAGTCGGCGCTCACCGGCGAGTCCCTGCCGGTCACCAAGGCCGTCGAGGCCACCCCCGGTCTGCCGGTGGCCCAACGCAGCTGCATGGTGTTCGAGGGCACGACCGTCGTGGCCGGACGCGCCACCGCGCTCGTCGTGAACACCGGCGACCAGACCGAGGCGGGCCGCGCCGTCACGCTCGCCGCCCGCACCCCGCCGCCCGCCGGCGTCCAGGCCCGGCTCCAGGAACTGACCCGCAAGGCCCTGCCGGTGACCTTCACCGGCGGCGCCGCCGTGACCGGACTGTCCCTGCTGCGCGGCAGCCCCGTACGACGCGCCGTCAGCGGCGGTGTCGCGGTCGCGGTCGCCGCCGTACCGGAGGGACTCCCGCTCGTCGCGACGGTCGCGCAGATGGCAGCCGCCCGCCGGCTCTCCCGGCGCGGCGTCCTGGTCCGCACCCCGCGCACCCTGGAGGCGCTCGGGCGGGTCGACACCGTCTGCTTCGACAAGACCGGCACCCTCACCGAGAACAAACTGCGCCTGGTCCGCGTCGCCACCGCCGACGGCACCGTACTGCCCGTGGACACCGAGCAGGCCGAGCCGATCGTGCGCCTGGCCGCGCGTGCCTGCCCGCAGGAGGAGACCGGCCAGGGCCGCCGCGTCGCGCACGCCACCGACGAGGCCGTCCTCGACGTCGCCCCGCCCGACCAGGGCTGGACACCGACCGGTGAGCTGCCCTTCGAGACGCGGCGGGGCTACGCCGCGGCGGTCGGCCGTGACGGCGACCCGGACTTCGGTGAACTCCTCGTCGTCAAGGGTGCCCCGGAGACGATCCTGCCCGCCTGCCGGGACCTCCCCGACGGCACGACCGACACGGCCCACGAGCTGGCGGGACAGGGACTGCGCGTCCTCGCCGTCGCCCGGCGCCCCTGCCGCGCCGACGACACCGGCGCCGAACTCGACGCGCCTCTCGCGGACCTGGAGTTCAGCGGTTTCGTCGCCCTCGCCGACGTCCCGCGTGAAACCTCGCATGCCCTGCTCGCGTCACTGCGCCGCTCCGGCATCCTGCCCGTCATGCTCACCGGCGACCACCCGGAGACCGCCCGCGCCATCGCCCTGCAACTGGGCTGGCCGGAGGAGACCGAGGCGGTGACAGGCGACGAACTCGTCGCCATGGAGCGCAGCGAACGCGTCCGGGTCCTGCGCGGCGCCGGCGTCATCGCCCGGGTCGCACCCGAGCAGAAGCTGCACGTCGTGGAGGCCCTGCAACAGGCCGGGCGGGTCGTGGCGATGGCCGGCGACGGCGCCAACGACGCCGCCGCCATCCGCGCCGCCGACGTCGGGGTCGGCATCGAGTCCCGCGGCTCCGCGGCCGCCCGCAACGCCGCCGACCTCGTGCTCACCTCCGGCGACCTGTCCGTCCTGGTGGACGCGGTCACCGAGGGCCGTGCCCTGTGGCGCAGCGTCGCCGACGCGGTGAGCATCCTCATCGGCGGCAACGCCGGCGAGGTCGGCTTCAGCGTCCTCGGCACCCTGCTGGCCGGCGCCTCGCCCCTGTCGACGCGCCAACTGCTGCTGGTCAACCTGCTCACCGACATGTTCCCGGCCATGGCGGTGGCGGTCACGCCGAGCGACGACCCCTCGACGGCGGAGCATGCCGAGACCGGCCCGATGGGCCTCGACGTCCTCGGCGCGCCGCTGCTGCGCTCCATACGGCGCCGGGGCATCACCACCTGCCTCGGCGCGGTCACGGCGTACCTCATCGGCCGCCTCACCCCCGGCACCGAACGCCGTTCCACCACCATGGCCCTGTGCGGCGTGGTCGGCGCCCAGCTCGTGCAGACCCTCTCCGGCCGGCGCCACAGCCCGCTGGTGTGGGCGACCGCGCTCGGCTCGGCCGCCGTTCTCGCCGCCCTCGTCCAGACCCCCGGTGTCAGCCACTTCTTCGGCTGCACCCCGCTGGGCCCCGTGGGCTGGGCCGGCGTGGCCCTGGCCATCGCCCTCTCGGCCCTGGGCCCGCGTCTGGAACACCTCCGGGCGGTCCACGCCCTCTACGACGCCGCGGCACGACTGGCCCTGCGCCTGAACGACCTGGGTCAGCAGGCCCGGGAGCGGCTTCAGAACGGGGTGGGCCGGCCGGTGGGGGCGTAGCGGGCGAGGTCAGGGCGACGACAGAAGGCGGCCGCCACCACTGCACGTGGTGGCGGCCGCCGTTCTTCCCCGCAGGGTCAGACCTCGCCGCGCCAGGCCCCGGTCTCCGTCCCACGGGCCTCCATGAACTGCTTGAACCGCCGCAGATCACCGGAGACCTGCCGCTTGACGAACCCGAGCTTGTCGCCGGCGGTCTCGGCCACGCCACTGGGGTCGAAGTCCATCTGGAGCATGACCTTGGTCGTGTCGTCCTGGATGCGGTGGAACGTGACCACACCGGCCTGCCTGGCCTCGCCGTTCACGGTGGTCCACGCGACGCGCTCGTCGGGGATCTGCTCGGTGATCTCCGCGTCGAACTCCCGCTCCTGGCCGCCGACCTTCGTCACCCAGTGCGTCAGGGTGTCGGTGCGCTGCTCGACGCGCTCGACGCCGTCCATGAACTGGGGAAAGTCCTCGAACTGCGTCCACTGGTTGTACGCGGTGTGCACCGGAACGCGGACCTCGATGGATTCCTCTACCTGTGACAAGGCGGTACCTCCCTTTCTCGTACGGTGAGCGACGGACGGGTACCAGTTCTGGCGCCGGACACTCATGGTCGTCACGACTTGTAAGGTCGGGTGACGTGGCCACCTTGCTGATCGTCCATCACACGCCCTCACCCAACTGCCAGGCGATGTTCGAAGCCGTCGTCTCCGGGGCGACGGACCCCGAGATCGAGGACGTCCGGGTCGTCCGCGTGCCCGCGCTGTCCGCCACCGCCTCCGACGTCCTCGCCGCCGACGGCTACCTGCTCGGCACTCCCGCGAACCTCGGCTACATGTCCGGCGCCCTCAAGCACTTCTTCGACCAGGTCTACTACCCGTGCCTGGACGCGACCCGCGGCAGGCCCTTCGGCTACTGGGTGCACGGCGGGAACGACGTCACCGGAGCCGTGCGGGGGATCGAGTCGATCACGACGGGCCTCGGCTGGCGCCGCGCCGCCGAGGCCGTGACCGTGACCGGCGAGCCCGGCAAGGGCGACGTCGAGAAGTGCTGGGAACTGGGCGCGACGGTCGCCGCCGGACTCATGGGCTGAACAGGTCAGGTTTCTTCCATGCGGCGCCGGTCCTGTTCGTCCCACTTACGGGTGTCACGCGGCTGCGTGTACGGCTCGGCCTCGGGCGGATGACCACCGGCGATGGCCCGCTGCCGGACCGTCTCCGCGTCGAACTCCAGGCCCAGCAGGATCGCCAGGTTGGTGATCCACAGCCACACCAGGAAGACGATGACGCCGGCCATCGTGCCGTAGGTCTTGTTGTACGAGGCGAAGTTGGCCACGTAGACCGCGAAGCCGGCCGAGGCGGCCATCCAGATCAGCAGGGCCAGCACGCTGCCCGGCGTGATCCAGCGGAATCCCTTCACCTTGGCGTTCGGGGTCGCCCAGTACAGGATCGCGATCATGATCGTGACCAGCACCACCAGAGCGGGCCACTTCGCGATCGACCACACCGTCAGCGCGGTGTCCCCGATCCCGAGCGCGGTCCCGGCCTGCCGTGCCAGCCCGCCCGTGAAGACCACGATCAGCGCGCTGATCACCGCCATCACCATCAGCACGATCGTCACCGCCAGCCGCACCGGCAGCAGCTTCCACACCGGTCGGCCCTCGGGCATGTCGTAGACGGCGTTGGCGGAGCGGATGAACGCCGCCACGTAGCCGGAGGCCGACCACAGCGCGAGGACGAGACCGACGATCGCCATCAGCGAGCCGATACCGGCGTTGCCCTGCAACTGCTCGACGGCCCGGGTGATGATGTCGCGGGCCGAGCCGGGGGCGAACTGCTGGACGTTCTCCAGCATCCTGTCCGTCGTCGACCTGCCGGTGATGCCCAGCAGCGACACCAGCACCAGCAGCGCCGGGAAGAGCGCCAGCACCCCGTAGTACGTGAGCGCGGCCGCCCGGTCGGTCAGTTCGTCGTCCTTGAACTCTCGCAGGCTCCCCTTGAGCACCGCACCCCACGACTTCCGGGGGAGGTCACTCGGGCTGTCCGGAGCCGCCCGCTCCACTTCGGGCCCCGGGCCAGGCTCCTCGTCCGGCCTCGGAGCGGGCCTTTCCGCTGCAGCGCCGGGCTCTTCCGCGGCCCGGCCGGGCTCTTCCGCGGCCGGAGCGGGAGCCCGGGCAGGGGCGGAGTCCCGAGGCGGAGCCTCACTCCTGTGATGTTCTTTTCGTCCGGGAATATGTAGCTTCACCATGTGAGCCGGGTAACCCCGAGCTGCACAGTTAAGCAGCGCTCGCCATGCCGCGTCGGCTGTCCACGGGCGAGTCACCCCCGCAGGGCGAGCCCCCGCTCCTCCCGCGCCTCCGCCGGCACCCGCACCGCCTTCGGCCCGGCCCCGTGCGGCGCCAGAAGTTCCGCCCGGGAGTGCTGTGCCACCTGCTCCGGCGTCGTCACGCCGGCACCGAGCAGGGCTTGCGTGGCGGGCCTGCCGATTCCGGCGGGCAGGTCGCCGCCGGGGCTGCCGGCCGCCGCCTCCGCCGCGGCCGGCGAGCCGCTTCGGGGCGCGGCTGAGCCAGGCCGCCCGGACCAGGGCGCTGAGATCCCTGCCCTTGATCCCTGTCAGCGGCACCCGGAAACCGATCGGCGTGCCCCCGCGCGCGAGCGGCTCACCGGCCGGACGCGCGGCCAAGGCGGCGCCGGTCTCCCGCGGCAGGTGCAGCCGCACCCGGCCGTCCCTTCGTCACCGAGGCGAAGCCCTTGCCCCGCACGGAGAAGGCGACCATGCCGAAGTGCGTCCCCTCCGCCACCTCCGGGAGGGTGAGCGCGGGCCCTGCGTGACTGGGGCACGGTGGTCATGGCCGGAGAGTTTCGCACAGCTGCGGCACCGTTTCACCGGCCTCGGGGGCATCCCCGAACCGGGTTGAGGGAACGCTTCCCTCACAGGCACGATGCCACCATGACCAAGATCCCCGCCATTCGCCCGTACCGCCCCGAGGACAGCCTGGCCCTCGACGACATCTGCGTCCGCACCGCGCACAACGGCCAGGACAGCCGCCCCCATTACACGGACCCGGGCATCTTTCCGGCCACCTTCGCGGCTCCGTACGTCCATCTGGAGCCGGACCTGGCCTTCGTGCTGGACGACGGGCAGGGGCAGGCCGTCGGCTACATCCTCGGCACGGCGGACACCCCGCGCTTCGCCGAGGCCTTCCGCACCAGATGGCTGCCGCTGGTCGCCGACCGCTACCCGAAGCCGCCGCAGCCGCCTCGCACTCCGGACGAGGCGATGGCGGGACTGCTGCACGACCCCGAGCGGATGGTGCTGCCCGAACTCGCCGCCTGTCCCGCGCACCTGCACATCGACCTGCTGCCCGACTGGCAGGGGCGCGGCCACGGCCGCCGCCTGATGCGGACGTTCCTGGCAGCCCTCCAGAACAAGGGAGTGCCGGCCGTCCACCTGGCCATGGCGACCGCAAACACCCGGGCCAGGGCCTTCTACGACCGCATGGGCTTCCATGAGCTCGACGTCCCCGAGCCCGGCTCGGTCACCTACCTCGGCCGCGCCACGACGGAACTCCACCGGCTCTGAAGAACCGTCCGTCGAACGCATCGAACACGCCAGAGCCACGGAAGTGGCGCAATCGCACGTTGCCGGCCTCGGACATCAGGCGCAGCCTATGCCTGCGGGAGCGCTCCCACGCGCGCGCTCCCGCACCCCCACAGAACGGCATCGAGAGCACCGCAACCCCCACATCCGAAAGAAGGAGATCATGAATTGTCATGGTCATGTTCGTAGGGTTCGCTCCCGTCTGACGCTCGCCCTGAGTGTCCTGGTCGCCGCGCTGCTCAGCCTCATCCCCTGGAGTGGCACCGCCGTCGCCCATGGCTCGGTCATCGACCCGGCATCCCGCAACTACGGCTGCTGGCTGCGCTGGGGGAGCGACTTCCAGAATCCCGCGATGGCGCAGCAGGACCCCATGTGCTGGCAGGCGTGGCAGGACAACCCCAACGCCATGTGGAACTGGAACGGGCTGTACCGCAACGGCTCCGGCGGCAACTTCCAGGCCGCGGTCCCCAACGGCCAGCTGTGCAGCGGCGGACGCGCCGAGGGCGGCCGCTACAACTCCCTCGACGCGGTCGGCGCCTGGAAGACGACCGACATCGGCGCCAACTTCACCGTGAAGCTCTACGACCAGGCCAGCCACGGCGCGGACTACTTCCTGGTCTACGTCACGCGGCAGGGCTTCGACCCCACCACCCAGCCGCTGACCTGGAACGACCTCCGGCTGGTCGCGCGCACCGGCAAGTACGCGCCCAGCCAGAACTACGAGATTCCCGTGAGCACGTCGGGCCTGAGCGGCCGGCACGTCGTGTACACGATCTGGCAGGCGTCGCACATGGACCAGACCTACTTCCTGTGCAGTGACGTGAACTTCCGCTGACCTGCGCCTCCCCGCCGGACGGAGTGTCCGGCGGGGCCCGGGTGTTTCGCGGCTTCATGAAAGTTCTCCGAAAACTTTCGGCGCACGTGAACACGGCGGTGCTCCCGCGCGTATGGGGCGAGGGACTTTTCATGCCCGGTCCGCCACAAGCGCAGGAGAGCACCCTTGGGACGCAACACGCGAAGACGCCCTACCGGCCCGCGACGCGCGACCTTCGCCGCATTCGCACTGATCCTCGGCGGAGGCGGCCTGATGGCCGCGAACGTCTACGCCTCGGCCACCGACGGCGGTTCGGGCGGTGACCCCGCTCAGACGCGGTCCGGCACGGGGGTCCGGACCGCGGGCGCCACGATCGACTGCCCGGACGTCGGCAGCGAGCTGACCTCGGTCCCCGAGCAGGCGCGGGGGGAGGTCGACAAGGAACTCGCCCTCCTGGACGAGCAGATCGCCAAGGCCTACCAGCGGCTGAGCGAATCCGCGCAGCAGGTGCGGCAGGACTCCGGCTTCGCCGACAACGCGATCGTGAACCCGCTGAAGGACAAGCGGGCCGCGACCCTCGAGCGCATCGCGATCGCCATCGACCGCGTGGGGGACCGGCCCGACGGGCTCGGGGCCCTCGCCGCCTGCACCGTACGGGACTCCGGCAACCAGGCCCCCGCGCAGGCTGAAGGCCAGGACGGCAACGGCGGCCAGGAGCAGGGGCAGGACGGCCAGGAGCAGGGCGACGGTCAGGGCCAGGGCGGCAACGGCGGCCAGGCGGGCAACGGCCCCGTCGCCGCCGACTATGCGCCCATCACCGGCGTCCAGCCCGACGCCGGCAGCCCCCGCCAGGGGACGAAAGCCTCCCGGGGCTCCTTCGCCACCGACTGCGGCGTGAACGAGAACGGCCTGTTCAACTCCGACAACATCATCGCCGCCCCGGGCGTCACCAACGGCGCCCACCACTTCCACGACTACGTCGGGAACCAGGCCAACAACGCCTTCGCCGGCGACCAGGACCTCGCGAACGCGAAGACGACCTGCGTCGACCAGGGCGACAAGTCCTCCTACTACTGGCCCGTGCTGCGCCTCCAGAACGGCACCCAGGAGCAGGACGCCGACTCACCCGGCGGCGGCATCGAGGGCAACGCCGGCGAGATCGTCACACCGAAGCAGGTCACGCTGAACTTCGTGGGCAACCCGCGCGGCAAGGTCACCGCCATGCCGCGGCTGCTGCGCATCATCACCGGCGACGCCAAGTCGTTCGTCAACGGCCCGGCCAACGCCAACGCCTCCTGGAGCTGCACCGGGTTCGAGGACCGGCAGCTGAAGGACAAGTACCCGCTGTGCCCGCAGGGCAGCGACGTGGTGCGCACCTTCACGTTCCAGAGCTGCTGGGACGGCCGCAACATCGACAGCGCCAACCACCGCACGCACGTGGCCTTCACGGACGCCGCCGGCAACTGCCCGTCCGGCTTCCGGCCCATTCCGCAGCTGGTCCAGCGCATCGTCTACGACGTCGACGCACCGAGCCTGGAGGACGGCGGCCGTACGACACCGCTGTTCGCGGTGGACTCCTTCCCGGAGCAGCTGCACAAGCCGGTCACGGACCACGGCGACTTCATCAACGTCTTCGACGAGGACCTGATGCGGGAGATGACCGACTGCATCAACGCCGGCCGGAAGTGCGGCGCCGGAGCGGAAGCCGAGCCGGGCGACAATCCGGAAGAGGAGCCGCAGGAGCAGCCGACAAAGAGCCCCGAGGCTCCGCAGGAGCAGCCGACGCGGACTCCCGAGGCCCCGCAGGAGCAGCCCACGCGCACCCCGGACGCCCCGCAGGGCGGCAACACCGGCGCAAAGCCCGGCGACACGGGCGACGGCAACGGCGGGAAGGGTGACGGCAACGGCGAGAAGGGCGAGGCCGCCAAGCCGCCGGTGACGAACAAGCCGGCCCCCGAGCCGGAGCAGGACGGCTCGCCCACGGCCGCGCCGCGCACCGACGAGCCGGAGGTGTTCGCCACGCCCACGCCCGAGGAGGGCACCGCGAACGCCGGTGAACAGGGCGGCGCGAAGGACGACGCCGGCGAGGACACGGACGGCCTCGGCCAGTCCCAGGCCGTCGGAACGGCGACCAGCGCCGCTCCCACTCCGTCGAGCCCGTCCCGGACCGAGCCCCAGGCGGTCGGCGCCGGCGGCCTCGCCGACACCGGCGCCCAGCTCTGGCCGGCCGCGGCAGGCGCCGTCCTGGTCATCGCGGGCTGTGTCGTCCTCCGGCGCGTCAGGCGCGGCTGAGACGACGGCACCGGCACGACCGCGAACGGCGGCGGGATCCCGCCCGGATCCCGCCGCCGTTCGCCGTGCCCGGCCGTCCGCCCCCTTCGACGACCGCCGGACCGCCCACCCTCTAGCGTGATCCCATGAACCTCACCAGAAAGACCGGACACGGCGGTGCCGTGGGCGGAGCGGCACTGTGACGCCGGGCGAGATGGCGGCCGTGTTAGCGGCCGGTGCGGGCGCGGGAGCCGTCAACGCAGTCGTCGGTTCGGGAACGCTGATCACCTTCCCGGTACTGCTCGCCACCGGCCTGCCCCCGGTCACCGCCACGGTGTCCAACGGGCTCGGGCTGGTCCCCGGCTCCATCAGCGCGGCCATCGGCTACCGCGAGGAACTCCGCGGGCAGCGACGCCGCGTCCTGCTGCTCGGCATCGGTGCCGTACTGGGCGGCCTCACGGGCGCTGTCCTGCTGCTGACCCTGCCCGAATCGGCCTTCGAGCGGATCGTGCCGGTCCTCGTGGGTCTCGCCCTCGTACTGGTCGCCTGCCAGCCGCTGATCGCCAAGAGAGTGCGCCGCCGTCGCCCGGCAGGCGGTCCCGCCCGTCGGGACGGCGGCCCGCTGCTCTTCACCGGCCTGACGCTCGCCAGTGTCTACGGCGGCTACTTCTCCGCCGCGCAGGGCATCATCTACGTCTCCCTGATGGGCATGCTGCTCGACGACACGCTCCAGCGGTTCAACGCCGTGAAGAACGTGCTGGCCGCCGTCGTCAACACCGTCGCGGCCGTGCTCTTCCTCTTCTTCGCGGAGTTCGACTGGACGGCCGTCCTGCTCATCGCCGCCGGGTCCGCGCTGGGCGGCCTGATCGGAGCCAGGACGGGCCGCCGCTTCAGCCCCGCCGTCCTGCGCACCCTGATCGTGTCGGTCGGCACCATCGCCCTCGTCCACCTGGTGCTCCACTGACACCCACGACCGCCGGGCGCGGGTCGCCCCCGGTTCGCCCTCCGGGCTCCCCGACCGCGTCAGCGCCCCGGAGCCCAGGGCGACGCCGAAGCCGACCAGCGCGCTGCCCGCCGCCTGCCCGAGACCGTAGGAGCCCGTGCCGACGAGCGGTGCGGTGCAGGCCGCCGCGACCGGGATGAGACCGGAGAAGAGGGTGGCGCGCTCCGCGCCGATCCGCTGCATGCCCATGTACCAGCAGACGAAGCCGACCACCGTGACCACCACCGCCTGCCACAGCAGCGCGGTGGTCTCGACGGCGTCCGGACGCCGCAGCCACCCGGCGCCGTCGACCAGCAGCCCGGCCGCCGCCGACTCCAGCGCGGCGACCGCGCACACCGTGGCGGACAGCAGGCGGGGGCCGAGGGGGCGCAGGACGGGTACGGCGAGCACGGCGAACCCGACCTCCCCCGCCAGGGCACACACGGAGAAGGCGATGCCCGCGCCGTCGGTCCGCCCCCATCCCTGGACGGTGAAGGCACCGACTGCCACGAGCAACGCCCCGTACAGCACCGCCCGTTGGGGCCTGCGCCCGTCCAGGAGGGGCACGAGCACGGCGACCACCACCGGCGCACAGCCCACGAACACACCCGGAACCGCCGGCTCAGCCGTGCGCTCCGCGGCGATGACGGCCAGGTTGAAGCCGACCATGCCGACCGCGGCGAGCAGGGCGAGCCGGACCCACTGACGGGGTGTCAGTGCCCGCAGCCGGGCGGTCGCGCCCTTCCCGGCCAGCGGCACGAGCAGCAGACAGGCCAGCCCGTAGCGCAGGAACTGGCCGCCCGCGTAGGGGTAGTCGCCCAGGACGCTGTTGGCCGTGAAGGACCCTCCGACGAGGACGCAGGCGAGCGCGGCGAGAACAGCTCCGCGCGTGGTGGTGGCGTTCATACGAGCGACGCTAGGCAGCCGGGCGGCCCGGGAAGGAGTCCACTTCCGTGCCTGCCTGGTGGACCAATCCGTGCCCGGGCCGCGGCGGGTCGAGGTCGAGGCCAAGGTCGCGCTTGCGCAGGAAGACACGCTGCGCCGTGTCGGCCCTGCTGGTGTCGCTGTGCGCCTCCTCCTGCTTCAGGGCTCACAGCGCCCGCTTGCGGATGGTGCGGAAGCTCAGGGGGTCGTACACACCCGGTCGCGCTCGTCGTCCTGTGTCGGCCGGAACTCGGCGTCGCGCATCGTCCTGCGCAGTCGTCGGGGAAGCCGGGGTCGAGCCCGTCGTGCGAGGCGGAACCGTCGACGCGGCGCAGCGCCGGCAGGTACTTCGCCAGGAGGTTGCCGGGTTTGCGGCCGGTGCAGAGATCGACGAGGTCGAGCATGTCGCCGGTGCCGGAGCAGAACCCGTCGTCGAGGCCGACCGCGCGGACGGTCGCCGTGGCGTGCGGCGGCTTCAGGACGGCGGCGAGCGCGGCGTCTCGTGTGAGGGAAACAGCCGAGCCGAAAGTTCGTAGGGTCGAACAAGCGACGGCACGGGAACTCTGAGCCCGCCTCGCGCGTCAACTCTTTGCCCAGGGAGGCCGATCGGTCTGTGAGACCAGCCGGAGAGGGGAATCACCGTGGACGACGCGACGTCGCAGCGGAGCAGCGAGGCGGAGACCGCAGCAGCACGCCAGGCCCGCTTCGGGACGCTGCCGGAGCCGGTGCGCCTGGAGGACATGGTCGAGGAGCGCGCCGCCAGCACACCCGACCCCGCGCGCACCGCCTACAACCAGGACGAGTGGCTCGTGCGCTACTGCTTGTGAGACACCCCGGGCCCTATGAGCGGCTCCGCGCACCCAGATCGCGCAGCCACCGCACGACGTCGTCGGCGTCCTGGGCGCGGGCGATGTCGAGCGGCGTCCTGTCGTCGTAGCCGCACCAGTCGATGTCCGCGCCGTGCCGGTGGAGATACTGCGCGGTCGGCAGGTGACCGCCGTGGCAGGCGCCCCAGAAGGCGCTGGTGATCTCTTCGGGCGCGGGCGGCTCGTCGGCCTCGACATACGCCTGGACGCGGTCCAGTAGACCGAGCGTGGCGGCGTCCTGGAGCGTGGTGCGGGCGCCGTGCTCGACGAGCCGGTGCGCGGCACGCCACTGGCCGAAGGCGCGGGCGTCGGCGAGCGGTGTGCCGCCGGCGATCACCGCTCCGGGGGCTTCGATGTCGGCCCCGGCCGCGATGAGCGCGTCCAGGACGGGCACGTCGTCGCTGCTGGCCGCCCAGTGCAGCGGCGTCTCCTCGTGCGCACCGCCGAAGCGGGCGTCGGGATCGGCGCCGGCGGCGACCAGGGCGGCGATCATCTCGGGACCACGAGGGTAGTGACCGGGCCAGTCGGTCGCGATGTGCAGCAGACTGCGCGTGCCCTTGCCGTCCTCGCCCTGTTCGGTGATGCGGACGGTGGCCAGACCGGGATGCTCGGCGAGCAGCCGCCGCAGCCCCGGCAGATCTCCGCCCCGGATCGCTTCGGTGACGGCGACGGCCGCCGGATCCCGCGATGTGAGCGTCTGCAAGGTCGGCCTCCCGGTCGCCGTCGAAGGCCCCCGATTCTGCCAGCACGGCACCATGCCCGGCCATGCCTTCCGGCACCACGCGCCCTTCCCGGTCCGGCCCGATGACGTGCCTCCACGGCCCGTGAGGCGTAGCGTCCGGGTAAGAGCGGGAGGACACCATGCCCGGGAGCAACGCGCCGCCCGGGGGCGCCGGATCGCCGGACGACGCCCTGGGGGGTCCTGGCCGACACCGTACGCGGGACCGGCGCCTCGATCGGCGGCCTTTACGTGATCGAGGAGGCGGAGCCGGTGCTGCGCCTGGTGGCGCTGTGCGGTCTGCCGGTGGCGTTCAGCGTGCCGTGGCAGCGCCTGCCGCTGACGGCACCCGTCCCGGTCGCCGACGCGATCCGCGACGACGCCCTGGTCTTCATCGGCAGCGAGGACGAGATGGCCCGCCGTTACCCGCGGGCCGCCGCCGTCCTGCCGTATCCGTTCGCCCTGGCCGCGGTCCCGCTGAGCGGCGTACGGCGCTGCTGGGGCGGCATCGTGCTGATGTGGCCCGCCGTGCGTCCACGCAGGGTCACGCTCCGCGAACGCGGCCACATCACCGCCAGCGCCCGCCGCGTGGCCCGCCTCCTGGACGACGCCTCCCGGCCACCCACCCTGCCCGACCAGCCGCGCGTCGTCCCCGTCGACGCGGCGCGCCACCCCGTGCAGACCGGCCTGGCCACCGCCGACTACCTCGAACGCCTCCCCGAGGGCGCCCTCGGTCTCGATCTGGAGGGCCGCGTCACCTTCGCCACCGCCGCCCGCCTGCTCGGCCGCCGCGCCGACCGAGATGGTCGGCACCTACCCCCGGGCACCCCAGATCAGCGGCAAACAGGCCTGGGCGTTCCTCCCGCTGATCATCTCCGGCCGGCCGGTGGGCTGCTGCATCCTGTCCTACGACCACCCGCACACCTTCACCACCGACGAACGCGCCGTCCTCACCTCGCTGTCCGGCCTGATCGCCCAGGCCCTCGACCGCGCCCGCCTCTACGACGCCAAGCAGCGACTCGTCCACGAACTGCAACGCGCCCTGCTGCCCCGGGACCTGCCGCACCTGCCCGGCCTCGATGTCGCCGCCCGCTATCTGCCGGCCGGCCACGGCATCGAGGTCGGCGGCGACTTCTTCGACGTCCTGCGCCTGGACGACACGACCGCGGCCGCCGTCATCGGCGACGCGGAAGGCCACAGCATCGCCGCCGCCCTCATGGGACAGGTCCGCACCGCCATCCACGCCCACGCCACCGCCGCACCCGGCCAGGTCCTCGTCCGCACCAACCGGCTGCCGGCCGACCTCGACTCCGAACTGCTCGTCTCCTGCCTCTACGCCCACCTCGACCTGGCACGCCACCGGGCGGCCTTCGCCAGCGCGGGCCACGTGCCCCCCGCTGCTGCGCCCCGCTCACGCCGGCGCCGGCGTCCTCGACGTCGAGCCCGGACCGCTGCTGGGCATCGACACCGGCGCCCACTACCCGGTCACCACCACGCCCCTGCTCCCCGGCACCACGCTCGCCCTCTACACCGACGGCCTGGTCGAGCTCCCCGGCACCGACGCGACGCGGAACACGTCCGACCTGGCCGGGCACCTGGAAGCCGGCGACGGCCAGGACCTGGAACAGCTCATCGACAGGCTGGTCCACCAAACGGCACCCACCGGACAGCACGCCGACGACATCACGGTGCTCCTCCTGCGGGCCGGCCGCCCCGACGGCGGCCCCGCGTGAGGTCCGGCCCCGGCGGCTCCGGTCAGGCCTTGCCGGGCGTGTCGGCGCGGACGCGCCGGGCGACGTCGCGCAGCTTGATGTTGTGGTGCTGGGAGATGCGCCGCAGCACGTCGAAGGCCTCGTCCTCGCTCAGCCGGTGGCGTTCCATGAGGATCCCCATGGCCTCCCCGATGGCGTGCCGGGTCTCCAGGGCGTTCTCGAGCTGGTCGACGGTCCGGGCGGTGGCCAGCGCGACGGCGGCATGCGAGGCGAGCAGCCAGCCCGCGGCCTCGATGTCCTTGCCGAAGGCCCCCGGTCGGCGCGAGTAGAGGTTGAGCGCGCCGAACGCCTCCTGGTCGGTGTAGAGCAGCACGCCGGTCATGCTGCCGATCCCGAGGTCGCGGGCGGCCTGGGAGAACCGCGGCCAGGACGGCTGCGGCTCGGTCATGTCGGCGATGCGGAACAGCCGCTCGCCGTCCACGCGCCGGGCCGCGTCGAAGCACGGTCCCTCGCCCAGCTCGCCCTGCAGCCGGTCGGACTCCTCGACCATGTCGCCGCAGACGGAGAGTGTCACGGCCCGGCCCTTGGACACCGCCAGGATCCCGGCCGCGTCACAGCCCTCGACCAGCTTCACAGCGGCTGCCGAGATCTCGTCCAGCGTCGCCTGTACCGAGTCCTGCGCCACCAGATCACGGGCGAGCATCGCCATCTGCTCGGCGTACTGCTGCCACTCCACCGCCACCACCGCCTCGCTCTCCCCGTCCCGCCCACCGTACCCCGCACCGCGCCATCGACGCCGGTCGCGTGCCGCGCAGTACCTGCGGGAAACCGGGGCGGTGCGCGCGGACACCCCGGCAGCCCGCTCGCTCAGCGATACGCCGTCAGCAGCAGTGCCACGTCGTCGGGTCGCTCCCGGGCGCGGTGTGCCGTCCGCATCAGCCGGTCGGCGAGGTGGTCCACCGAGTCCGCCGGGGTGTCGGCAAGGCAGCGGCGGACCTCCTCGATGCCCGTGTCGATGTCGCTGCCGGGCTGCTCCACGAGCCCGTCGGTGTACAGGGCGAGGACGCTGCCGGGAGCCAGCGTGAGCGCCGTGACGGGATAGGCCGCGTCGGGCTGCACGCCCAGCATGACGCCGCCCACGAGATCCAGCGTCACGGCGTGACCGTCGGGGTGGCGCAGCAGCGGCGGGGGATGCCCGGCCCGCACGGCGAGCGCACGCCCCGTACGCGGGTCCAGCTCGATGTAGCAGCAGGTGGCGAAGGCGTCCGACTCCAGCTCGGCCAGGTGCCGGTTGGTGTGCGCGATGACCTCCTGCGGCGGCCGCTCGCTCGCGGCGAAGGCGTGCACGGCACTGCGCAGCTGGCCCATCACCGCGGCGGCGCCGACGCTGTGGCCCTCGACGTCCCCGATCACCAGGGCCACCCCACGCCCCGTGGTGATCACGTCGTACCAGTCTCCGCCGATGGCCATGCCCTGGGTGCCGGGCAGATAGCGGCCGGTGGTGCGCAGCCCCTCGACCGCGGGCAGCCGGTGCGGCAGCAGCCCCTCCTGAAGACCGCGGGCGACGGCGGACTCGGCGTCGTAGAGCCGCGCCCGCTCCAGCGCCTGCGCGGCCAGACCGCTCAGCGCGGTGAGCGCGGAGCGCTCGTCGGCGGTGAACCGGTGCGGGGTGTCCCAGCCGAGGATGCACGAGCCGACGGGATGCCCGGAGGCGATCAGCGGCAGGAACGACCAGGCGCTCATCCGGTCCAGGGTGATGCCCGGGTAGGCGAGGGAGAGCTCCTCGGGCGACTCGAAGAAGAGCGGCAACCGCGTGGTCAGCGCGTGCACGCCGGGCAGCTGCGTGTCGAGGGTGACACCCTCGAACGGCGTGAGGAAGCCCTCCGGATAGCCCGACTCCCACAGCAGGTACATCCGGCCGTCGCGGACCGTGTAGAGGGCTAGTTCCCTCACGCCGAACGCGGGCAGCAGCTGCTCGGACACCGCCCGGCAGACGTCCTCGACGGTGACCGCCTGGGTGAGGACGCTCGCCATCTGCACCACGTGGTAGAGCGCCCCGGCACGCGCCGCGGCGACCGGCCCGGGCGGCGGCGCCACAGCCGCGGCCCCCGGTACGGGACCGGTGGCGGCCTCGGCCTCGCGCGCCGCCTCGCTCCCGGTGGGCGGACCGGTCGGATGGACCCGGCCCGTCAGTCCGTGCACATCCGGGTACAGCACGAAGCTCAGCCAGTTCCCCGCCGGATGCCGCACGAGGAACGACACCGGCTCCTGCGACAGCATCGCCGCCCGGTAGCGGTCCTCGTACGCGGGATCCCGCAGCCAGGTGATCACCTCCCACGGATAGCGGCCCAGGAGCGCCTCCCGGCCGCCTCCCAGCAGTTCCTCGCAGCGGCGGTTGGCGTACGTCAGGCGACCGTCCTGGTCCAGCGAGAAGAGACCGTCGGGCAGCCGCTCGGCGGCCTCGGCCGCGGTGAGCCCGCTGCCCGCGTCGACGAGGGCTCCCACCAGGATCCGGTCGGAACCCGTGCCGCCGCGCACGAGATGCCCCCACAGCTCGACGGGCCGGTAGCCGGCCTCCTCGTCGCCCGCGGAGTCGTCCCGCACCCGGAAATGCCGGCATCTGACCCGGCCGAGAGTGAGCGCGTCGTGCCGGCTCGCCCGCAGTTCGTGCAGGTCGTCCGGGCTGACACGGGCCTCGATGTCCGCCATCGTGCCGCCGAAGTCCGCCCGGCCGATACCGAGGAGGGCGAGGGCCTCGTCGTCCGCCGTGCACCGGTCGGCGTCCAGGTCCCAGTCGATGAGCCCGACCCGGACGGGGTGGACGGCGGGCGTGGGCAGCCGCACGCCGACCGGTTCGCCGTCGTACTCGATCCGGTACGGGGCGGAGCCCGTGCCCGGCGCGCCGGCGGCGAGGCGGGTGAGACGCTCCTCCATGGCCTGCCCGGCGGGGCGCAGCGCCGGCTCCACCGCGTCGGCATCCAGCGGTGACCGGGCGGCCGAACGCAGCACGACCAGGACACCCACCACCTCGCCGCCGGCCCGGACGGACCGGTAGGCCGAGCCGAAGGAGTACGGCAGCCCGGCGGTGAAGTGCGGGAAGCGCACCATGGTGGCGCGCTCGTCCGGCAGCCACAGGGTCTCGTCGCGCCGGTAGGCCTCCGCCATGGGCAGCGCACCGCCCACCGGCACCCGCCACCAGGTCCTGAGCAGCGACCGGGGTACCCCGGTCACCATCGCGAGCACGAGTGAGCGCCGGTCGCGGGAGCGCAGGTAGACCAGTCCGCCGTAGCCCCCGAGGTCCCGTACGGCCTCGATCAGCGGAGCGGTCAGGGCATCCTCGATCCGGCCGGTGTCCCCGGTCCGGACCCGGCCGTCACCACCGCCCCGGCTCCGGCCATCGGGTGACCGCGGCCCGTCCGGTACGGCGGTTGCCTCATCCATCTCGCGTCCTCCCGGTACGGACGTACCGGACCCCATCGCTCCCCACCAGGATGTGCCATGGTCGGCGGTCCGGCGCGGTGGGTGCAACCTTTCGGCCCCATCGGCCGTCTCACCCCATATCAGCAACATGCAAGCCTTGGGGGCGGTAATGGTACGAATCAGAACAGCATGCGCGACTCTCGCGCTCGTGGGCGCCACGGTGGGCGTGGCGTCGGTCCCGGCCGGTGCCGCACCGGTCGCAGCCCGAGCCGCCACCCAGGCCACGACCTGCCCGACCGGCTGGGGGAGCCTGCCCAAGACCGACACCAGCGGCACGCTCACGCCGGTGCGGGACATCCGCACCGGCCGTCACGCCTGCTTCGACCGGATGGTCATCGACCTGCCCGGCGCGGGCAGCGACGTCGGCTACTCCGTCCGCTACGTCGACCAGCTCCACCAGGACGGATCGGGCCGGCACATCCCCGTGGCCGGCGGAGCCGTCCTCGAAGTGCGGGTGGTCGCACCCGCCTACGACCCGGAGACCGGCGCCGCCGCGTATCCCGGCCGGGTGGCGCGCCCGCTGCCGGGCGTGGACCTCACCGGCTACCGCACCTTCCGGGACACCCGGTTCGCCGGCAGTTTCGAGGGCGAGACCCAGATCGGGCTCGGCGTCCGCGCCCGGCTGCCGTTCCGGGTGCTGCAGCTGGACGGCCGCGTCATCGTGGACGTCGCCCACAGCTGGAGCGGTACGAGCTGACCGCGGTGCGCCCGGTTCTCCGGAGCCGGGCGCCCGGCCGGGCCGGTCTCAGTGACCGCGCAGCCGCCCCACGTGCTCCAGTGTCCGGGCCGCCGCGCCGGCCAGGCGGGGCCGGTTGCGGACGAAGCGACGGGCGGCCCGCGCGGGCTCCCGGCCCAGCCAGTGGGCGGCCCCGCCCGGCAGCGGCCGCACCACCACCCCCTCGTACACCCGCAGATCACGGGTCTTGAGCGACTCCTTGTAGCGGGCCGGACCGCTCCCCAGGTCGACCGTCTCGACGCCGTCGGCCGCCGCGGCCTCCAGCATCCTCAGCTGGAGCACGAGTCCGGGGGAGTACTTGGCGTACTCCCGGTCGTACGCCGGGAACCACCAGGACAGCACCGTGCGCGAGCGCAGACCGAAGTGCGCGGCCACGGGCCGGTCCGCCGCGTACAGCACGGACAGCACGCCACGGCACTCCGGTTCCTCGCTCTCCCCGAGCAGCCGCACCAGCCGGGTGATCCACTCCCGCGCGAACCGGTCGCGCCGGCCGGTCCGCCGGTACTGCGCGGACTTCCATTCCATCAGCGCCCGCAAGGCACCCGGGTCCCGGGCGTCGTACACGAACCGCACCTCGCCGACCTGCCGGGCCAGCTTGCGCTCCTTGGCCAGGGTCTGTCTGAGGAAGCTCGGCGACTTCGCGCGCAGCCGCTCCGTGTACCGCTCGAACCCCTCGCCGATGTCGACGACCGGGGACGCGAGCTCCTCGACCGCGTGCGGTTCGAACACCGCCTGGCCGGCTTCGAGGTTGTCGAACTCCCAGGACGACAGCGCGCAGGACCGCAGTAACCTGCGGGCGTCGAGCCGGATCCCGGGGCGCAGCACGGCCCCCTGACTGTCGGACACACCGAGCCCGATGGCCCGGCCCTGCCCCAGGGGTCCCCTCTCGTACGGGAAAAATCCGGCCGGGGAGCCGTCGTCCTGCAACACCGCCACTCTGGCCGCGGGCCTGACCCGCCCCACGGCCAGAGTGAAAGCCGGGTCGAGAAAAGGATTCGCCGGGGCTCCGGACTCCGTCCGTATCTCCCGCCACATCTTCTGGTCGGTCGGGCTCAGTTGGTCCGGCTTCAGAATCAGAACGCGCTTTCCGGGCAACTCTGCCTCCTGTGTCATCGGCATGGGGACACACGAGGGCCTGCACATCACCGCGTACCGGCACCAGGCAGTACTCGGGCCGCACGGCGCAGGCCCTTGTCGGTACTGCCGTCACTCAGCAGCGAAACGTCTGCAACTCAACGGTGTTCGGTGCGGATGCGACCGTCCCCGGCCGCTTGCCCGTGCCCGCCGCGCGGATGTCCGTACCGCCCCGGTCCACCACGGGCGCACCGGTCACCACGGCGCCCGCCCGGGCCGCTCCCACCGCCCTCGGCGTCCGTGCCACCGCCTGCCGGACCGACGGCTCCTTCCCGCACGGGCAGGGCTCCTCGGCTCTTTCGGCCCCGGCTCCTTGGACCCCGGTCCCTTCGGCCCCGGCTCTTTCGGCAGCGGCCCCGTATGACCCGGCTCCTTCGACACCGGCCCCGTGGGGCTCGGCGCCCGAAGCCGCCCCCGGCGCGACCGCGTCCACCGCATGCGCCGCCGCCGTGACCGCGGCCTCGGCCGTGTGCCCGCCCTGCGCGAGGCCCGGCACGACGAGATGCAGCAATAACAGGCACGCCACCAGGCCCACCGCCGCTGCCCATCGTCGCCGCATCAGACCCCTGACCCGCGTCTCGGTGGGGGAGGACGGAGCGATCGGCCCACCGGGCCGGCACCGGACCAGACCCCCGACACGGCCGGCTGCGCCTTCCAGTAGGCCGAGCCCGCCCCGCCCCGTCAAGCCCTGGTGAGCCGATTCGCCCCGCTCGGCCAGTTGCTGCCGAATTCTCACGGAAAGCGTTGTCGGCAACCGCCCGCTCTCCTGCGACGCCGGGTCAGCTGCCGCCCGGCATGCTCAGCACCTCGCCCGCCTTCGGTGCCCGGATGTCGAGCGGTTCGCCGAAGCCGCTGAACGAGGTGGTGGTGTGCTGTGCGGCGCTCTTGTAGACCGTCCTGAGCAGGTACGGCCTGCCTTCGGCCGCCACGAAGAAGGTGTACGTCCCCGCCTTGTCCGCCTTGTCGGTCACGACCAACTTGACGGCCTTCGTTCCCTCGACGCGGCTGGAGCCGTCCTTACGCGCCGTGCCGAAGGAGTCGAAGGGCCGTTCGCAGGAGGTGAGACCGTCGCCGCCCCTGCCGGCCGGGTCCACCGGCGTCTTCACCCACAGCTTCTGCTCGTCGGTGAGGCCCGGATAGTTCTTCCACTTCTGCAAGTAGGCCCGGTTCGGCCGGACGTAGTCGGTCTCGCCGAGACGGATCTGCTCCAGGACGCCGCCCCCGGACCACGTGGTTCTGGATCTGCACCGGCTGTCGAGGTCGGTCACCAGGCGGTTGGTGACCGAACCGCCGCTCGTCGTGCGGTTGGTGATGTCGACGGTGACGGAGTTCAGCTTCCGCATCGTCGCGTTGGCCTCGTCGAGGATGTCGCCGGCGGACTTCTCCTCGCCGGTGCCGCCGGCGCCGCATCCGGTCAGGGCGGCGCCCGCCAGCAGACATGCGAGCGCGGTCGTCGTCACGGTAGCCCTGGCCTGCACGAAGTCCCCCCGTTGGTCGGCCGTCCGGTGATCGGCACGGGAGCCTACCCGCCCGCCGGTCCAGGCCGCGCCACCGGACCAGCTCGATCGCCCTGCCGAGGGTGTCGAGCCGCTCATCGAGGGTCGCCCCGGCCGGGTGGAGACGGACCGTGTCCACCCCGGCGTCCCGCCGGACGCGCAGCCTCCGCCGGCATCACCTCCTCCGTGCCGATGAGCGGGGTGGCCGGCGCCATCTCGTCGGTGACCAGACCGGCCGCCCCGTCCCGGCCGCCCCGTCCCGGTCGCCCCGTCCCGGTCGCCCGCCTGCCGGCGCTCCCGCACCTCCGCCGCGATCTCGGCCCAGCCCTGCCCTGCCCGCTGGAGGCCCGGTCGGAGAAGTCGGCCACGCGGAGCCATGCCGCCCAGGCTGAAGGCGCGTTCCTTCTTCCGGCCCGTGACCATGGCGCCCAGCGCCTCCTCGTCCCGGGCGAACGCGACCTCGGCGCCCTGGCAGACGGCGGCCGGCGCGGTTGCGGCCGCAGCGGCCGGCCCCTCGTCCAGCGGAGCGAAGCAGGCGTCCGCCGCACCCTCCGGTACGAAGCTGGTGCCGAGCCGGCCGTCCGCGACCCGGCCGGTCAGCCGGAGCATGGCGGGCGACAGCGCGGCCAGACAGACGGGCACGGCGTGCTCGGCCCGCAGGGACGAACCCCACCTTCTCGCGCACGCGCGCCAGGGGACGGGCGAACGGCACCCGGTGCAGGCCCTCCATCACCCGCGGACCGGACGGGCCGAGACCGAGCAGGAAACGTCCGCCCCAGTTTCTGGGCCTCGATGACGAAGCCGGCCTGCCGGGACCAGGAGCCGAGGCCCGACGCCTCGACGGTCGTCGCCGTGCGCCTCACGCCTGAGCTCACGGCCGGATGCGCTCCAGCGCGGCGGTCACGCCGCGCTCGGACTCGCGCGACCTGCCGCACACGACGTGCTTGTTCCGCCCGGCGAACCGGGCCCCGGCCGCGGGATCCGCGGCCCCGTCCGCCCACCGCGCCGACTGCAGCTCCTCGCTCAGCTCGGGCATGCGCGTCACGTCCGACACCAGCGCCCACACCCCGCCCCGACCGGCGGGCGATCCATGTCGTCACCACAGCGCAGGCGCCGGTGGGCGCCGACGTGCCCCGGTGCGCGGAACCGCGCCCGCAGGGCCGCGTACGCTACCGATGGCTCCGCCCCGGAAGATCGTCACGTCTGACGTGCCCCACGGCGGGGGAGCCATCACGGATGGCAGTAGCCATGCCGATCCGTCGGCGGGCACCATGTTTCACGGCCGGGCGCGGTCTGGAAGGTCCGCCCGCGCCTTTGAGCGGAGGGACCACATGGGATCGGCGATGAGCGAGCGGAATCACCGCCGGCAGAGATGGGCGGCCAGGGGAGCCCTGGCCGCGGTCGCGCTGGCGGCGCTGCTGCCCCTCGTGTCCGGCGGCCTGAAAGGACTGCTGCTGCTCGCGGCAGGCCTGGCGGGACTCGCCCTGACCGCGGCCGCACTCTGGTGGGTCCTGTCCCGCCGGGGGCCGGTCCGCACAGCGGCGGCGGCACTGGCCGTCGTCACCCCCGTCGGGGTCATCACCCTCTTCGCGGTCGCGAATCTGCTCTGGGTGGTCTTCGCGTCCCTGCTGCTGTGGTGCCTCGCGGTGTGGAGCGGCCGCTACGCCTTGCGCAGCACGGGCCTGCGGCCGGTACGAATCAAGGAGTACCGCACGCCACCGCCGAAGCGCCCCTTCCTCCTGCTCAACCCCCGCTCCGGCGGCGGCAAGGTCGAGAAGTTCCGCCTCAAGGAGAAGGCCGAGGCGCTGGGGGCCCAGGTCGTCCTCCTCGACCCGGAGAAGTACCAGGACGTCACCGCGCTGGCCAGGGCCGCCGTGGCCGACGGAGCCGACCTGCTCGGAGTCGCGGGCGGCGACGGCACGCAGGCTCTGGTCGCCGCCGTCGCGGCGGAACACGGTCTGCCGTTCCTCGTCATCTCGGCGGGCACGCGCAACCACTTCGCCATGGACCTGGGCCTGGACCGCGACGATCCGGCCACGTGCCTCGACGCCCTCACCGACGGGGTCGAACTCCGCGTCGATCTCGGCTTCGCCGACGACCGCCCTTTCGTCAACAACGCGTCGTTCGGCGTGTACGGGGCCGTCGTCCAGAGCCCGGGCTACCGCGAGGACAAGGTCGGCGCGGCGCTGGAGCGGCTGCCCGAGCTGCTCACGCGGCAGAGCGGCCCGCGGCTGACGGCCGGCGCCGACGGCACCGCCATCGCCGACCCGCAGGCCGTGCTGGTGAGCAACAACCCGTACCGCATGGACGACCCGTTCGGCTTCGGCCGACGCGAGCGGCTCGACTCCGGGAAGCTGGGCGTGCTCGCCGTCCGCGTCGACAGTGCCGTGGAAGCGGCCGAACTCCTGCTGGCACCTCGCCCGGAGGGGCTCACGGTGCTCACCGCCCAGCACGTGGTCGTCGAGGCCGACGCCTCGCACCTGGAGGTCGGCCTCGACGGCGAGGCGATCACCCTGCCCGCCCCCGTCCACTGCCGCATCGCCCGCAGGGCCCTGCGCGTCCGGGTGCCGCGCAACCGCCCCGGAATCCCCGAGGCGCCACCGCGCCTGGACTGGCGCCGGCTCCGCAAGCTGGCGGCGGCGGTCGGCCGTACCGCCGCACCCTCACGCTCCTGGCGCACCTGAGCGCGGGCCCCGGCCACCGCCCCCAGGCGAGGCATGAGCGACACCGTCGTCGCCCATGGTCCTCGACGACGCACGGGGCCGGACGCACCTTGCGGGTCGGGGTCAGCGGAGCGTCGAAAACCCCTTAGGCGCCCTGAGGCCCCGCCTGCTGCACGACCTCGAACGACCAGAGCGTCGAGTCGCTCGCCGCGGGCTTGGGGCGCTCGCCCCCTTCGCCGCCGCCCTGGTGCGCGGCCTTCATCGGTCCTTCCATCCAGGCCTGGAACGACGCCTCGTCACGCCACCGGGTGTAGACGAGGTAGGTGTCGGTGCCCTCCACCGGGCGGAGGAGCTCGAACCACTCGAACCCGTCGGAGCTCTCCACGGCGTGCGCCCGGGAGGCGAACCGCTTCTCCAGCGTCTCCCGCTGCTCGGCGGGCACGGTCAGCACATTGATCTTGACTACGCTCATGGCCCCATCTTGCCCGATGGCAGATCTGCGCAGGCTAAGTCCCACGCCATCGAGAGTTTTGAACGCGTTCAAAATGAGCTAGGGTCGCTTCCACACGTCGAGGGGGAGTGGCATGAAGATCGTGATACCCGGCGGGACCGGGCAGGTCGGCATCGTCCTGAAGCGGGCGCTGTGCGCGGCCGGACACGACGTCGTGGTGCTCAGCAGGCGCCCGCGCCGGCAGGACGAAGTGCACTGGGACGGCGTGACCCCGGGGCCGTGGGCGGAGGAGATCGACGGCAGCGACGTCGTGGTCAACCTGGCCGGCCGGAGCGTGAACTGCCGCTACACCCCCGCCAACCTCCGGGAGATGATGGACTCCCGGGTCCACTCCACCCGGGCCGTGGGCGAGGCGATCGCCGCAGCCGCCCGGCCGCCCCGGGTCTGGCTCCAGATGAGCACCGCGACCGTCTACGCCCACCGCTACGACGCGCCCAACGACGAGACAACCGGCGTGATCGGCGGCACCGAACCCGACGCCCCCGGCTACTGGGCCTACAGCGTCGACATCGCCAAGGCCTGGGAGCGGGAGCAGGAGACGGCCAACACCCCGCACACCCGGAAGGTGGCTCTGCGTGCCGCCATGGTGATGAGCCCGGACCGCGGCGGCGTCTTCGATGTCCTGCTGCGGCTGGCCCGGTTGGGCCTCGGCGGCCCCGTCGCCGGCGGCGCACAGTACGTGTCGTGGATCCACGACCAGGACTTCGTCCGGGCGGTGGAGTTCCTCATCGCCCGGGACGACATCACGGGGCCGGTCAATCTCGCCGCTCCCGCGCCCTTGCCGCACCGCGACTTCATGCGTGCCCTGCGGCGCGCGTGGGGTGTTCCGGTGGGCCTGCCCGCGACGCGCTGGATGGCCGAGACCGGCGCCTTCGTCCTGCGCTCGGACACCGAACTGCTGCTGAAGAGCCGCCGCGTCGTCCCCGGCCACCTCCTGGACGCGGGCTTCACCTTCGGCCGTCCCGACTGGCCGGCGGCCGCGGACGACCTCGTACGGCGGCTCCGCAGCACTGGCACGAGGTGAGTTCGGGTCAGCCCTGCTTCCTGCCCTGTTCCAGGGCCTTGCCGGTCATGTCGGTGACCTGTCCGGCCGGGGGCGCGTCCGCCTCCACCTCGGTGCCGAAGTCGGTGAAGTCCATGACCGTGCGCACCGTGACCCGCTGAGGCGAGGACGAGGCGTCGGTGGAGGACTGTTCCGTCGAGCCCGGTGCGGACTTGAGGGTCATGTCGATCTGCTGACGGCGCATGCGGCCCTCTTCGTCGAGCCACACGTCCATCGGCAGAGTCGGGCCGACCTGCTGCCGCAGCGCGTCGCCGTTGGGCAGCTCGGCGACGTCGACGGAGACGCGGTAGCGCGTGGTCTCGACGCCGTCGATCGTGGCCGTGCCCTTCTTGGTCACGTCCTTGTCGGTGATCGCTTTGGCGTACGCCGCGGACTGCGCCGGATCGCTCATGGACCGGTCGTCCGCGCCCTGCTGCTCGGCGACCTTCCCCAGGTCGATCTTGATCCAGGGCTTGCCGCCCGGCGCCTGTCCTTCCGGCATCTTCTGGTACAGCACCTGATCGAC
Organism: Streptomyces caelestis; assembly: GCF_014205255.1. Taxonomy (GTDB): domain Bacteria; phylum Actinomycetota; class Actinomycetes; order Streptomycetales; family Streptomycetaceae; genus Streptomyces; species Streptomyces caelestis. The sequence continues at coordinate 8,747,272 of NZ_JACHNE010000001.1, forward strand.
CACCCGCTGCTCGATCCGCTGCCCCTGCACCGCGAGCGTCATGACGCTGTCGCCGTCGTCCAGGTCCACGGCGCCCTGGCCGTTCGCGGTCTCCGAGGCGCCCTGGGCGGAGGTCTGCACCCGCAGCTTCACCTTGGCGGTGTCCTCCTCGGCCGTCCTGTCGTAGGCCGAGCGCACCGCCTGCGTGCCCTGCTCCTGTGCGTTGCCTCCGCCCGAGGCACCCCGTGTGCCGTCCCCCGTGCCGTCGTCGTCGCCGCAGCCGACCAGTACCGTGCCGGCCAGCACACCGGCGACGCCTAAGGCACAGACCTTCCTGCCGTTCGCTGCCCTGCCCATCGAACCAGCTCCTCTCAGGTGTGATGTCACCCAAGTGCCCATGCCGGACATGAACACACGTGTGTGCTCGAAGAGTTGGTTTCCGGGAGGATCCCGTCCCCGGTCGGCACGCCCGGTGCGGCCCGGTCAGCGGCGGCCGCGGAGCTTGCCCAGCAGCCGCTGGGCCTGGGCCCGCTTGCGGGGATCGGCGGCGGCCCGCCGTGCCTGCTCGGTGGCCCGCCGCCCCTGCGGGCTCCGGGCGAACTGCTTGATGCGATTCAGGATGCCGACCATGACGCACTCCCTGGTGTTGTGACGTCGTCTTGTCTGTAGCTCGCTTACCCCTCCGACGAGGTGCTCAGCCCTTCGCCCGCCCGGACGGCGCGCGACCGAACGTGTTTGCCGCCGGAGTCAGAGGCAAGTCGCAGTCCATGACCGAAGAGAACAAGCGCACGAATCAGAAGCCGACCACCATACGGACGACGGAGTCCAAGGCCCGAGGCGCCGCGGGCAAGGCGACCGCGCCGACGGCCCAGGCGGCGAAGCGCGCGTCGGCCAAGGCCGAGGACGCGGGGTCAGCCGTCAAGGCCGGCGCCGAACGCTCCGCCGAGACGACGACGGCGGCCGTGCAGACCGCGGCCAGGAGTGTCGAGGCGGGCCGCCAGGCGGTCGTCGCGGCCTCGGGCCAGGTCGCCGCCACGGCGAAGACGGCCTGGACGGCGATCGCCCACCGCAAGGCCGTCGCCGCGGGCGTCGGGGCGGGGCTGACCGCCCTGGGCGCCGCGTCGTACGCGGTGGGACGCCGTGCGGAACGCCATGCACACGGCCCGCTCACCCGGCTCACGGGCGGGCGGATCTGACCCGAGGCGAGGGCGCCCGGCAGGAGGCCCACAAGCCCGGGAAGGCGGCGCGGCGCATCACCGGATGTCCCGGTGGTACGCGGCGCCGCCTCCTTGTGGCGTCCGGCGCACTGCGGCGGTTCACCGCGTGGCGTGGCGCACATCCGGCCCTCACAGGGGTGCCCCTCTCGCGCGTCACGGCTGTGACGAGGAAGGATGAGAGCGCAAGCGAAGGATCACACCCATGTGGAGGAGCGGGCCCATGCAGCACGAGCGAGCGGGCAGTCCGGCCGGTCCCGAAGATCTCGTCGACATCGCTCGGCTGGTCACCGCGTACTACGCGCTACACCCCGACCTGGACGACCCGGGGCAGCGCGTCACGTTCGGCACCTCCGGACACCGCGGAACCTCACTGGCCGGCGCGTTCAACGACGACCACATCGCCGCGACCAGCCAGGCCATCTGCGAGTACCGCGCGGCCCAGGGCACCGACGGCCCGCTGTTCCTGGGCGCCGACACCCACGCCCTGTCGGAGCCCGCACGGGTCACCGCGCTGGAGGTGTTCGCCGCCAACGAAGTCACGGTGCTGATCGACGAGGCGGACGGCTACACGCCGACCCCGGCCGTCTCGCACGCCATCCTCGCCCAGAACCGCGGCCGCACCACCGGTCTCGCGGACGGCGTCGTCGTCACCCCGTCCCACAATCCGCCCGCCGACGGGGGGTTCAAGTACAACCCGCCCAGCGGCGGCCCCGCCGCCTCCGACGCGACCTCCTGGATCCAGGACCGGGCGAACGAGATCATCCGCGCCGGCCTGAAGGGCGTACGGCGCATCCCCTACGCCCGGGCCCTCGCCGCGGCCACCACCGGCCGCTACGACTTCCTGGGCACCTACGTCACCGACCTGCCCGGCGTGCTCGACCTGGACGCGATCCGCGCGGCCGGCGTGCGCATCGGGGCGGACCCACTGGGTGGGGCGTCCGTCGCCTACTGGGGCCGGATCGCCGAGCAGCACGGCCTCGACCTCACCGTGGTCAACCCGCACACCGACCCCACCTGGCGGTTCATGACGCTGGACTGGGACGGCAGGATCCGCATGGACTGCTCGTCGCCGTACGCGATGGCCTCGCTCATCGAGCAGCGCGACCGCTTCGACATCGCCACCGGCAACGACGCCGACGCCGACCGGCACGGCATCGTCACCCCGGACGCGGGCCTGATGAACCCCAACCACTACCTCGCCGTCGCCATCTCCTACCTGTACGCCCACCGCGACCGCTGGCCTGCCGCCGCCGGTGTCGGCAAAACCCTGGTGTCCTCCGCCATGATCGACCGGGTCGCCGCCGACCTGGGCCGCGAACTGGCCGAGGTGCCGGTCGGGTTCAAGTGGTTCGTGGACGGACTGGTCGACGGCACCATCGGCTTCGGCGGGGAGGAGTCGGCCGGGGCGTCCTTCCTGCGCCGGGACGGCTCCGTGTGGACCACCGACAAGGACGGCATCATCCTGGCGCTGCTCGCCTCCGAGATCACGGCGGTCACCGGGAAGACCCCCTCGGAGCACTACGCCGCACTGACCGCCCGCTTCGGCGAACCGGCGTACGCGCGGATCGACGCCCCGGCGTCCCGCGAGGAGAAGGCCCTGCTCGCCAAGCTCTCCCCGGCACAGGTCACCGCGCAGACCCTCGCCGGGGACGCGGTCACCGCGGTGCTCACCGAGGCCCCCGGCAACGGTGCACCCATCGGCGGCATCAAGGTGACCACCGACAACGCCTGGTTCGCGGCCCGGCCCTCGGGCACCGAGGACGTCTACAAGATCTACGCCGAGTCGTTCCGCGGCCCCGATCACCTCCGCCAGGTACAGGAAGAGGCCAAGAGCGTCGTGCTCACCGCCCTTTCGGGCTGAGCAGCGGCACGGGGCGGCCCGGCCACGTCTCGGTGGCCCGGGCCGGGCGGGTTTCAGCTCCGCGGGCTGCGGGCGGGCACGACGAGCAGGCCGACCGGCACGCTCGGCCGCTGGGTCGCGTGGACGAGGCCCTCGCCCGGGGGAGGCCGGCGCCGGCCAGCACCTGCTCGATGGCCTTCGACGTGGACTCCGGGCCGTTCGCACCGTCTCCGAGGGAGCAGGCCAGGAGGTACGGGACGTCCCCGGCGGGGGTCGTGCCCCGCCAGGACAGGACGACGAGGGAGCCCAGGTCGTCGGTGCGCACGGACCGCGTTCCGGGTGAGATCGAGGTCACCGCAAAGCCGTATCGGCGCACCGGGAGGCACCCGGCCCGCTCTGCCCGACGGGACCACGCCCCGCCGGGCTCTCCACACGAACGAGGGCACATCTGCCTCGGGTACCGGTTCGCCGGGGTGGAACCCGATACAGGACACTGGGGGAAGATCCGACCCGGGAAGGACCGTCACGTGATCATCTTCGGCACCAAGGGCTACCTGTACCAGCTGGCGATACTGACGCTGGTCTGCGGCCAGTGCGGCAATCCCGCCGCCCACACGCTCAGGAAGCGCGTCACGAAGTTCACGCTGTTCTTCGTGCCGCTGTTCCCCCTTTCGACTAAGTACCTCACGCAGTGCACTTTCTGCGGTGCGGAACAGAAGGTGACCAAGGAACAGGCGGAGCAGTTGCAGGCCCAGGGCACGAGCGGCAACGGCGGCCAGACGTACGGGCAGCCGCAGCAGCAGCAACACCGCTTCTGAGCCCGGCCGGCCGTCCCGGGGCGGGGGAGGTGCTCAGCCGGTCGTGAGCACCTCGTCCGCCGGGCCCAGGTGCTGTCGGAAGGCGTCGCGCCCCTGATCCGTCAGCCGCACGACGCGGGAGCCGTGCCGTGCACCAGCCAGGACGCCTCCAGTGCGCGGTGGAACAGGGCCACCGCGCCCGCCAGATGCAGGCGCTGCTCCGTCCAGTCCAGGCAGGTGCGCACCTGCGGACGGCCCGCCGTCCCCGCCGCCTCGTCCGCGATCCCGAGGCCCGTCAGCCATGCCGCGCGGACGTGGTGAGCGCCGGGCCCGACTCCCAGGACAACAGCCCACGAGCGGTCATGGTCTCGGTCATCGCCACGGCGAGGGAGCCGCCGAGATGGTCGTAGCAGACCCGGGCGAATCCGACGGCGCGGTGCCGGCGGGCAGCGGTGAGGGAACGGACCGGGACCAGCCGACGGGGCGCCCGGGCCGCCGGCGCCTCGGTCATCTCCGCGATGCCGGGGTCCGCCAGAAACACGCAGCGGTGCCGGCCCCGGCGCTCCTGGGCCGACAGACCACCGGCCACCAGCCGGTCCAGATGGCTCGTGGCCGTGGACGGCGCGACACCGGCGAGGCGGGCCACCTCGGAGGCCGTCCGGGCCCGGCCGTCGAGCAGGGCGAGACAGATCGCGGCACGCGTGCGATCGGCCAGCAGTGCCCCCAGTGAGGCGCGATCCGGTTCTTCGGCATGGACGTCGAGGTTGGTCACCGACCGATTGTCCCCGGCCGACACTTCGACGCGCATCGAAGCATCCCGCCCGTAGCGTCCTGAGCCATGTCGACCGACACCCACCGAGTGATCCGGCCGAGCGTGTTCTACTTCGGCACGCCCGTCGTGCTGCTGACCACCGAGAACGACGACGGCACCTGCCATCTCGCCCCGATCTCCTCCGCATGGGCCCTGGGACAGCACGTCGTGCTGGGCATCGGCGGCGGGAGCCGGAGCGTGCGCAACCTCGCCGAGCGGCCGGAGCTCGTGATCAACATCGCCTTGCCCGAGCGGTGGGAGCACGTGGAACGCCTCGCACCGCTCACCGGTGCCCACCCGGTGCCGGAGGCCAAGCGGGCGGTGTACCGCTACGAGCCGGACAAGTTCGCCGCGGCCGGGCTCACCCCGGTCGCCGTCGACCTCGTGCAGCCGCCGCGCGTCGCCGAGTGCGCCCTCCAACTGGAGGCACGGGCACGGGCGCTGACGCCCGGCGGAGCGGGCCTCTTCTTCAGTGTCGAGTGCGAGGTCCTGCGCGTCCACGCCGCCGAACGCGTCGTCGTACCCGGCACCCACCACATCGACCCGGCCGTCTGGAGCCCGCTCATCCACAACTTCCGCCACTACCACGGCCTGGCCCCCGAACTCGGCCACGGCTTCCGCTCGGAGACGGCCAGGGCCGCCGCCTCCGCCGGCTGACCCGCCCGCACGGTGAAGACCGTGCAGGTGTGAGCAGCCGGAAACGGCACGGTCCACCATCGACCAGCGGCCGGGCTGGTTCCGTTCCGTTTCCCGGACGGCGCTCATCTCCTTTCCCGGACCGCACACGAACTGTGTGGCAACCGCAAGATCCCGGGTACTCGTCCGGCCACGGGCCCGGACCTGTGTGTGGGCCGATGGGCCTCCAAGCAGTCGATCAGGAAATCGGAGGCATGCAGATGAGCACCGTCAAGGAAACCGTGGAAGTCGACGTCCCCGTCCACACCGCCTACAACCAGTGGACCCAGTTCGAGGAGTTCCCGAACTTCATGGAGGGCGTCGAGGAAGTAAGGCAGCTCGACGACCGTCACAACCACTGGACCACCAAGATCGGCGGAGTACGGCGCGAGTTCGACACCGAGATCGTGGACCAGCTGCCCGACGAGCGCGTCACCTGGCGCACTACCAGCGGCGACACCAACCAGAGGGGCTCGGTCCGCTTCGAGCGCGTCGATGACACCCACACCCGCGTGGAGCTCGTGATGGACATCGAGCCCAGCGGAGCCGTGGACAAGGCCGGGGACATGCTCGGCACGATCGACCGGCGCGTCAAGGGCGACATGAAGCGCTTCAAGCAGTACATCGAGGAGCGCGGAGCCGAGTCCGGCGCCTGGCGCGGCCGCATCCAGCCCGGCGGCGGCACCGGCCCCACCCCCCTCTGACACCCAGGGCCCCGCTCTCCCGGACCCGGCCTCCACCACAGACCCGGTGGAGGCCGGGTTCTCTTGTGTCCGCCCTCGCCCCCGATGCGCCCACTGTGTCCCCGAGGTGCCCGTGTCCCCGACGCGGGGAATGTGTGGCGTTTCGGTCATCTCAGTGACATGCACCTGTCCAAATCGGTCTCCCGGTGGCACGCTGCCCTCTGGTTCGCAGTGACACCCCTGCCTGACCGGGTGGATGCCCCCCGCCACCCGGCCCCACAGCAGAAGGAGACCGCGTGACAGGCATACCCCGTAGCCTTCGCTCCTCCGGCAGCGGCAGCCGCGTTCGTCGCACCGTCCTCGGCGCACTCGCCGGCGTCGCCGCACTGCTGGCGACCGGCGTCACCGCCACACCGGCGAGTGCCGCGCCCGACCCCGGAGCGGTGGCACCCTCGGCGCAGGAACGCGCCCTCGCCTTCTGGACCCCGCAGCGGATGCGCGCGGCCACCCCGCTCGACGTCCTGTCCGTCGACCGTTCGCAGGTGCGGTCCTCGGCACCCCGCAAGGGCAAGGCGACCGTCGTGGCACCCAGCACGCCCGTCGCCGACGTCGGCCCCCTGGCGATCCCTCACGGCGGTGGCCCCTGGACCGGGGGCGGAGCGGTGACCAAGACCGCGGGGCGGGTGTTCTTCACCTACCAGGGCCGTACCGCCTCCTGCTCCGGCAACGCCGTCACCAGCGCGAACAAGAGCACCGTGATCACCGCGGGGCACTGCGTGAAGATGGAGGGCGCCTGGCACACCAACTGGGTGTTCGCGCCCGGCTACCACGACGGGCAGACCCCGTACGGCACCTGGACGGCGTCCAAGACCCTCTCCACGCCGCAGTGGACGGCCAGTGAGGACATCAACTACGACATCGGCGCGGCCGTGGTCGCCCCGCTGGACGGAAAGAAGCTGACCGACGTCGTCGGCGGCCAGGGCCTGGCCTTCAACACCGGCTACAACAAGGCCATGTACGCCTTCGGCTTCCCGGCCGCCGCTCCCTACGACGGCCAGAAGTTCATCTACTGCAGCGGCACCACCTACCGGGACTTCCTGCTCTCCAGCGACCACGGTCTGACCTGCAACATGACCGGCGGCTCCAGCGGCGGCCCCTGGTTCACCCAGTTCAGCGAGGCCACCGGGACCGGGTTGCAGTCGTCGGTGAACAGCTTCAAGTACAACTTCCTGCCCAACGCCATGTACGGCCCGTACTTCGGCGCGGACGCACAGAACCTGTACCAGAGCGCCCAGTCGTCCTGAGCCACCGGCCGGCCGGGCGCCGGGTCCTCCTTTGGACGGTGGGGGAGGACCCGGCTCCGGGCGTCGCCGCGAGGGCGGCGAACACGTTGCGCCGACCAGCGGTTCCGACAGAGTGCCGGGATGATCGGCAACCGCATCACCTACCGCACGGCGGACGGCGTCCGCGTCCCCGGAACCTGGCGACATGCCTTCATCCGCAACGGCGACTACTTCCTGACCGACCTGTTCATCTACGCGGACGGGCTGATCGACTGCTGGGGCCTGGTCACCCTTGAGGAGTTCGAGGAGAATCTGCGCTGCGGCCGGGTCGCCACCGAACTCCGGCGCCAGGGTGTCCGCCCATGAGCTGGCCGTGTGGCGGTTCGGCGAGCCGCGTACCTGGCTCACGCCCGAGCTGCTGCTGGCCGAGGTCCGCGACACCATCGACAAACTCAACGGACGCCCGGACTCCACGGATCGCTGCCTGGCCGCCGTCGACGCGTTCCTCGCCGACCGGACCGAGGAGAACCGGGCCGCGGCCCGCGCCGCCTATCTGGCCATCCCCGAGACCCAACGCCACTACGCGCTCGGCGACATGGACCGCAAGGACTGGCCGTTCCAGGTCCTGGTGACGGGACCCGGCGAGCACCTGGACGGCACGCCGCCCGGCGAACCGGCCACGCGGGAGGAGTACGACGACGCGATCGCCTACTTCGAGGAGCGGGCGAAGTGGATCGCGGAACGGCCCGCACGCGTCCCGGCGGACGGGCCCGCGACCCCGATCGCCCCCGCGATCCACCTGTATCAGCGCCATTCCCGCGAGCCCTCGGACGACCCGGGCACGAAGGCCCTCCGCAACGACTTCCCCGCCCCCGTCCTCGTCGACGGCGTCACCTACCCCTGCGTCGGCCACGTGTACTGGGCCCTCTCCACCACGGACCCCGCCGCACGGGCCGCCATCAGGGACGCGAACACCGTGTACGCGGCCCGGGACAGGGCGGCCGACGCTCCCCGGCGCGGGTGGGACCAGGCCCGGAACGCCGTCATGACCGCCCTGCTGAGGGCCAAGTACACCCAGCACCCGGCCCTCGCCCGGATCCTCCTGGTCACGCACGACGCGACTCTCGTCTACGACGACTTCGACTCCGGCTACTGGGGCGACGACGGCGGCCGTGGCCGGAACTGGACGGGCCGCCTCCTGGAACTCGTCCGTTCGGGACTCCGTGCCGAGCAGGCCGGAATCACCCTCCCGGAACCAGGCACCGCCGCGGTGTGAGTGACGGTGCGCCGGCGGTTCAGCCGGTGGCCTCGGCGAGCAGCCCCACCTGCTCCAGCCCTGACGCCGCGGGCACGAAGATGAGCTCGTCGCAGCCGGCCGCGGCGAACGAGTCGGCGTACGACGCCACCATCTCCGCACTCACCGCGGCACTCGCCGCGATCTGCGCGGCGGCGTCGCCGAGGAAGCCGTAGTAGTGCTGGAGGTAGCCGTCCGCCTGCGCCCGGGCGTCCCGGCCGGACCTGCGACGGTGAGTGCCAGGCAGGGCCAGATCCGGTCCCCAGCGATCCGAAAGCGCCAAATCCGGACCGAAAGTCGTCTAGACCACTCCTGGAGTCTTGAACGCGCCCGTCCGGATCTGCTTGGGTGGCGGACCAATGGCCGTCGTCCGGCGGCGTCTTGGGGGGAATGGTTTCAGTGCTGGGCCTGCGAGGGGGCATGACCGGCGGGCGCGACGGGCGGCCACGCCGGCGACCGCCGTCGGTCTGGATCCCGTATCGCCGCTGAGCAGGCGGGCAGGGCATCCCGGTCTCACACCAGTCACACCCTTCATGCAGACCAAGGGAAGGTGCATGAGGTACTTCCGTCTGCTCGTCCTGGGCAACGGCATCTCGGCGTATGGCAGTTACCTGAACATGGTGGCGCTGAACGTCTTCGTCTACGACGCCACCGGCAGCGCGCTGGCCGCCGGCCTCTTCATGGCCGTGCGGCTGGCGACCAACGTCGTGTCGGGCTGGGTGAGCGGGCGGCTCGTCTCGGCCCACGACCGCAAGCGCCTGATGGTCGGCGCCGACCTGTGCCAGGCCGTGGCCCTGCTTTCGCTGCTGCTCGCCCCCGAGGGCACACGCCCCGGGCTGCTGTACGTCCTGGCCGTGGTCACGGGCGGCTGCTCGACGCTCTCCCAGGTGGCCCTGCGCAGCAGCATCCCCGAGATCGTCGGCGCCGAGCACCGGGTCCGGGCCAACGGACTGCTGGTGACCGGGCGTTCGCTCGCCATGATCGCCGGGTTCGCCTCCTCGGGCGTGGTGGTCGCGGAGCTCGGCTACTCCGCGGCGTTCGCGCTGGACGCCGCCACCTTCCTGGTCTCCGCGACCGTGCTGTCCCTGCTTCCCGTCCGCACCAGGGCGGCCACCGCCCCCGCGGGCGGCGGCTCCCCGAAGGACTCCGCCGCCGCGCGCTGGACGGCCCGGACACTGCTGGCCACAGCGCCGCTGCTGATGGCGATGATCGCCGTCCGGGCGGTCGACGGGCTGGGCTCGTCGTCCCACAACGTCGCCCTCCCGCTCTACTCCAGCAGCCTGGACCCCGACCATCCGGCCACGTTCATCAGCCAGTTCTGGGCCACGTGGGCCATCGGCACCATCGTCGCCCAGCAGGTGATCGGCCGGGTCACCAAGAAGACCGGGCGGACACCGGGGGAGCGGGCCTTCGCGCTCGGCGCCTGTGTGATGTCGGCCGGGTTCATCGTGGTCTTCTGCGGGCTGCCGACCGTGCCCGCCGTCATCGCCGCGCTCGTCGCCGGAGCCGCCGACGGGTTCACCGAGATCGTGTACGTGTCGAGGCTGCAGACCGCCCCCGACGACCAGCGCGGCCGCCTCTTCGGACTCACCGCCTCGGCCGAGAACACCGGTTTCGGCCTGGGCATGCTCGTCAGCGGCGCCCTCCTGGAGACCTTCTCGCCGCTCCAGGTGGTGGCCGCCTTCCATGGTCTCGCGATCGCCCTGTGCGCGGCCCTGCTCCTGTGGCTGGTCGGCCGGGGCAGGGCGAGACCCGCCCCGCCCGCGGAAGAACCCGCCGGCCGCGACACACCGACCGTGACGGAGGGACGCGGCTGATGAGCACCAGCGATCCGGACCCGCGGATGGCCGTCATCGGCATGGCCTTCCGGCTGCCCGGCGCCGACACGCCCGAGGACTTCTGGCGCGTCATCCGGGACGGCACCGACTGCATCACCCGCTTCACCGACGAGGAGCTCGCCGCCGCCGGTGTCCCCGCCGAGGAGTACGAGGCGGAGGACTTCGTCGGCGCCTCCGGCCTGCTGGACGACATCGCCGGCTTCGACGCCCAGCACTTCGGGATGAGCCCCCGCGAGGCCCGGCTCACCGACCCGCAGCAACGCATGTTCCTGGAGTGCGCCCAGCACGCCCTGGAGAACGCCGGCTATCCGGTCGAACGCGGCGGCACCCGTGTCGGCGTCTACGCCAGCACCGGATACCACCTGTACACCTTCCAGAACTACCTGCTCAACAACGTCCTGCCCAGCCATCCCACGTCCGACTGGGTGCAGGGCATGCAGATGACCGTCGGCAACTTCGCCGACTTCGCCGCCACCCGCGTCGCCTACCGGCTGGGCCTGACCGGCCCCGCCGTCAACGTCCAGACAGCCTGCTCCAGTTCCCTGGTCGGCGTGCAGACGGCCGCCCAGTCGCTGCTCATGGGCGACTGCGACATCGCCCTCGTCGGCGCCACCGCCGTCCACGTGCCGCAGGTCCTGGGCTACCGCCGCGTCAAGGGCACGATCCTGTCCAGGTCCGGCCGCCTGCGGGCCTTCGACGCCGGTGCCGACGGCACCGTGGGAGGCACCGGCGTCCTGGCCGTCGTACTGAAGCGGCTGGCCCGGGCGGTCGCCGACGGCGACACCATCCACGGCGTCATCCGCGGCTGGGGCATCAGCAACGACGGCGCGGGCAAGTCGGCGTTCGCCGCGCCGAGCGCACAGGGCCAGCACGCCGCCATCCGCCAGGCACTGCGACGCGCGAACGTCGGCGCGGACACCATCGGCTACCTGGAGACGCACGGCACCGGCACGCTCAAGGGCGACCCGATCGAGTTCGAAGGCGCGACCCGTGCCTACCGCGAGGACACCGACCGCCACGGCTACTGCGCCCTCGGCTCGACCAAGGCCAACATCGGCCACCTCGACGCCGCCTCAGGACTGGCCGGCCTCGTCAAGACCCTGCTGGTCCTGCGACACGGCGTGATCCCGCCGATGGCGAACTTCAGCGAACCCAACCCTCGCATCGACCTCGACCGCAGCCCCTTCTACATCCCCCGGACCGCCCGGCCCTGGCCGGAGCGCGACCTACCCCGCCGCGCGGGCCTCACCTCACTCGGCGTCGGCGGCACCAACGTCCATCTGATCCTGGAACAGGCCCCCGAACCCGCGCCCAGGACCGGTTCGGCCGCCACTCCGGACGTGCTGCTCGTCTCCGGAAGCAGCCCCCAAGCCCTCGCGGACAACGCCCGAGCCTTCCGCGACCGGTTACGGCAGCCACCCGCACCGCACCTTGCGGACCTCGTCACCACCGCCGCCCTCGGCCGCGCCCACGGCCGCCACCGCCTCGCGGCCCGCGGTACCACCCCGGCAGCCCTCGCCGACGCCCTCGACGCCTGGCTCGCCGGAGCCACCGGAGCGGCGGTGACCACCGGGACGGCCCCCGGGGAGGGTGCCCCACGCGTGGCGTTCCAGTTCACCGGACAGGGCAGCCACCACCCCGGCATGGCCTCCGCCCTCTACGCGCGTTTCCCCGCCGCACGCGACGTGCTCGACGCCTGCGAACAGCACTACCGCGAGCTGACCGGTGGCTCCCTTCTCGCGGCCATGTGCGGGGAGGACACGGGGGAGGCGACACTCGGAGACACGGACACCGCGCAGCCCGCGCTGTTCGCCCTGCAATGCGCCCTCGTCCGGCTGTGGCGCGACTGCGGCGTCGAACCGCACGCCGTGACCGGGCACAGCGTCGGGGAGTACGCCGCCCTGTACGCGGCCGGAGCCCTGTCGTTCGAGGACGGTCTGCGCCTGACCACCGAACGCGGCCGGCTGATGCGGCAGCGCTGCGCGCCGGGCGCGATGGTGGCCGCGCCGCTCGACCGGGCGAGTGCCCTCGCCCTGGCCGCCGAGATCCCCGGGCTGGAGCCGGCCGTGACCAACGGGGACCGCGCCCAGGTGCTCGCCGGCCCCGTGGCGGCAGTCGACCGGGCGTGCGCCCTGCTGGAGGACCGCGGCACACCGGGCCGGCGGCTGCCGGTGACCCGCGCCTTCCACACCGCCTTGATGGAACCGATGCTGGAGGAGTTCCGGAAGGTCCTCGACGATGCGGACTTCCGGCCGGTGCTGCTCCCGTTCATCAGCGCACTGGACGGTACGACCCGCCCGCCCGGCTGGATCCCCGACACCAACCACTTCCTACGGCACACCCGCGAACCCGTCCGCTTCGACGAGGCGTTGCGCGCCATCGGCGCCGAACAGCCCGACGTGCTGCTGGAGATCGGGCCGCACACCACCCTCAGCGGTCTGGCGCGCCGGGCGCTGCCCGACGTACGGGCGCTGCCGTCCCTGCGGCGGGGCACCGGGCTCGGCGCCCTCTGGGGTGCGGCAGCGGGGCTGCACTGCACGGGAGCGGACGTCGTCTGGGAGACGCTCCTGGCCGGCAGCGGCGGCGGACGTATCCCGCTGCCCGGATACCGATTCCAGCACCAGGACCACTGGACGGGGCCGGAGCCGACGGCCCTCAGCACGGGAACACCAGCGAGCAAGGGAGCCGAAGTGGTTCAGCAAGAAGCAGCGGTCGCACGGGTACTGCACAGCATCGTCGAGGCGACCGCCCGGCATCTCGGCGAGGATCCGTCGGCGATCGTCGGCGACGCGAACTTCTTCGACCTCGGCGCCGACTCGCTGCAGATGATCAGCGTGCTGCGGGAACTGGAACAGGAGCACCAGGTCAGGGTGACGATGCGGCAGCTGCTGGAGGAGACGGGCACGCCGCGGCGGCTCGCGGAGTTCATCGTGGCCCGTGTGCCGGATTCGGGGACGGGCGCACCGCAACCACCCGCCGCTGCCGATCCCGTGCCCGCGGTCGACCCGCCCGCGCCCGACACTCCCGCCACGACTCCCGCATCTGCTACCGCCACGACTCCCGCACCTGCTCCCGCCACGACTCCCGCACCCGTCCCGGCCGCCGACGCCCCCGCTCCGGAGTACGCGACCCGCGAGGAGCTGGAGGACCTGGCCCACAAGATTCAGCAGATGTCCCGGATACAGCTCCAGATGATGTCCCAGCTCTCCCAGCTGCTCGCGCTCCAGACGGCCTCGGTGACGGAGCGGCTCAACGGCAAGGTGGCCAAGTGACCGGGCTGAACGGCATATCCGCCGCACTGGACCGTGACCTGGCGGATATGGAAGAACTCTCCCAGCGGATCGCCGAGCAGATGGGCGCCGGCACGCCCGTCACGGATCCGGGATCCCCGGCCCCGGCGCGTGTCCACGGCCCCCGGGTGAGCGTCGCGAGAAACTCCGGCATGGTGCGGGACGCCTCCCCGCACACCCAGCAGGAGCACCTGGACGACCTCGTCCGCCGCTACACCGCCAGGACCCCCACCTCCAAGCAGATCGCCCAGCGCTACCGCCGCGTCCTGGCCGACAGCCGTGCCGTTGTCGGCTTCCGCAGCGGCACGAAGGAGATGCTGTACCCGATCGCGGGCCGCCGGGCGAGCGGGGCGCGGCTGGAGGACGTCGACGGCAACGAGTACGTCGACATCACCATGGGCTTCGGCGTCCTGCTCTTCGGCCACGAGCCGGACTTCGTCACCGAGGCCGTGCGCGAGCACCTGTCCCGCGGTATCCAGCTCGGCCCCCGCACCATCGAGACCGGCGAGGCGGCCGAACTCCTCGCGGAGATCACCGGGTTGGAGCGGGTGGCCTTCGCCAACTCCGGCACGGAGGCCAACTCGGCGGCCATCCGCCTGGCCCGCGCCGCCACCGGCCGCGACAAGATCGTCACCTTCCTGGGCGCCTACCACGGCCACGCCGACAACGTCCTCGGCCGCGCCTCGGGCCATGGCGCCGACCAGATCACCGTGCCCGTCTCCAGGGGCATCCCGCAGGCGGCCGTCTCGGATCTGCTGGTCCTCGACTACGGCAGCGACACCGCCCTGGAGACGATCGCACGGCACGCCGACGACATCGCCGCGGTCGTCGTGGAGCCGGTGCAGAGCAGGCACCCCTCGCTCCAACCCGCTGAGTTCGTACGCAGGTTGCGGGAACTGACCCGCCGCCACGGCATCGTGCTGCTCTTCGACGAGATGCTGACCGGTTTCCGCCCCGCCCTGCGCGGCGCGCAGGAGCTGTACGGCGTGACCCCGGACCTCGCCACCTACGGCAAGCTCCTCGGCGGCGGCTTCCCCATCGGCGCCATCGCGGGCCGCGCCGACATCATGGACGGCGTCGACGGCGGCTACTGGTCGTACGGCGACGACAGTTACCCGCCCGCCGACACCACGTTCTTCGGCGGTACGTACATCCAGCACCCGGTGTCGATGGTCGCCGCCCGCGCCGTACTGAGCCACCTCAAGGAGCACAGCCCACACCTTCAGGAGCGCCTCAACGCGCGTACCGCGGAACTGGCCGCGACGCTCAACGGCTTCTTCGAGGCCGAGGAGTATCCGCTGCGGATGACCCACTTCGGCTCCCAGTTCCGCTTCGAGCACCGCGCCGACATGGAGCTCCTCTACCACCACCTGATGCTGCGCGGCGTACACGTCTGGGAGTGGCGCAACTTCTTCCTGTCCACGGCCCACTCGGACGGCGACATCGAGTGCGTGGCCGACGCCGTACAGGACTCGCTGCGTGAGCTGCGGGCGGCGGGGTTCTTCCCGGGAGGGCGGCCCGTGGTGCAAAAGCCCGCGCCCCCGGAACCGAAACCGGCACCCACCGCGGCGGCGCCGGCGCCGACGTCCGCCCCCGTGGCGTCCATGGCCTGGAACACCGCGGCGGTCGCCGGATCCGGCACGGCACCCGTGGCCGAAACCGCCCTACGGACAGCCGCGACCGCCCCACGGACAACCGAAACCGACCCGCGAACAGCCGACTTCAGCGTCTACTTCTTCGGCGACTACCCGCAGGACGCCCCGGCGCCCCGGCACGGCCAGTACGAACTCCTGCTGGAGGTCGCCCGGTTCGCCGACCGGCACGGTTTCCATGCGCTGTGGATGCCCGAGCGCCACTTCCACTCCTTCGGCGGCCTCTTCCCCAACCCGGCGGTGCTCGCCGCCGCACTGTCCCGTGAGACCGAGCGCATCCGCCTCAACGCCGGCTCGGTCGTCCTGCCCCTGCACGACCCGATCCGGGTCGCGGAGGAGTGGTCGATGGTCGACAACCTCTCCGGCGGGCGCGTCGGGATCGGTGTCGCCAGTGGCTGGAGCTCCAAGGACTTCGCCTTCTTCCCGGACCGGTTCGGCCGGCACAAGGAGCTGATGTTCGAACAACTGGAGGAGGTGCGGAGGTTCTGGCGCGGGGAGGCGGTGCGCCGTACCACCGGTGACGGCGAAGTGGCCGACCTACGGCTCTTTCCACGGCCGGTTCAGGAAGCTCCGCCCCTGTACACCGCGGTGGTCGGCAACCCCGCCTCGTACGAACTGGCCGCCCGCCACGGCCTGGGCATCGTCACCAACCTGATGACCCAGAGCGTCGAACAGCTCCGGGACAACATCGCCCGCTACCGGAGCGCACGGGCCCGGCACGGCCTGGACCCGGATGCCGGACGGGTGGCCGTCCTGCTGCACACCTATCTCGCGGACGACCACGACACCGCGAGGACGGAGGCCTACGAACCCCTGTCCCGCTACATGCGCGCGTCCCTGTCCCTGTTCAGCGGCGTCACCAACAGCCTCGGGCACAGCGTCGATCTGGCCGCCCTCAGCGAGGACGACCTGGAGACGGTGTTCCGTCGCGCCTACGGCCGTTACTGCGACCAGCGCGCCCTGATCGGGACGGTGGACAGTGTCCGCCCGGTCGTGGATGCGGTGACCGCGGCGGGCGCCGACGAGATCGTGGCGCTCGTCGACTTCGGTGTCGCACCCGACGAGCTGCGCTCGGGCCTGCCCCGCCTGGACGCACTGCGCCGCCACTACCGCCGGCCGTCCCCCGCTCAACCCGCCCCCGTCGACGCCCCCTTGTCGCCCGGACAGGAGCGGATCTGGTTCCTGGAGCGCCTGCTCCCGGGGCGTACGGCCTACAACGAGGTCAAGGCGGTCCGTCTCGACGGCCCCCTCGACGTGCCCGCCCTGCACGCGGCGCTACGCGGCCTCGTCACCCGGCACGAGGGCCTGCGCACCGTCTTCCGGGAGACCGGCGGTGAGCCGCGTCAGCTGGTACGGGCATCCGCCGAGCCGGACTTCGAGGTCGTGGACGGCACCGGCAGCGCCCGGACCACGCTCCAGGACGTCCTCGCGGCCGAGAGCGCACGCCGCTTCGACCTGGCGGAAGGCCCGCTGTTCGTCACCCGGCTCGTCAGGCTCGCCGAGGCGGAGCACGTCCTCGTCCTGTCCCTGCACCACATCGTGGTCGACGCGGCCTCCGCGACCGTCCTCGCCCGCGACCTGTCCGCCCTCTACCGGGCCGAACGCGACGGCACCACCCCCGGTCTTCCGGCCCTCACCTGGAGCTACGCCGAGCACGCGAGGGAACAGGCGGCATCGGCGAACAGCCCCGAGGCCGAAACGGACCTGGCCCACTGGCGCCGCACCCTCGGCGGCGACCTGCCCGTCCTCGCCCTGCCCACCGACCGGCCGCGCCCGTCGCCGATGACCTCCAACGGCCGGGCGGCATTCCACACGCTCGACCCGGAACTCTCCCGCAGGTTGCGTGAGTTGAGCCGGAGCCGCCGCAGCACGCTGTTCATGACGCTGCTCGCCGGGTACACGGCGATGCTGCACCGGATCACCGGGCAGACGGACATCGTCGTCGGCACCCCGTTCTCGGACCGGCCCGAGCGGGCCGAGCACGTGCTCGGGTTCTTCGTGAACACGCTCGCGCTGCGCTTCGACCTGTCCGGCGACCCAGCGTTCACCGTGCTGCTGGACCGGGTGCGCTCGGTCGCTCTCGACGCGTACGACCACGCGCGCGTGCCGTTCGAGAAGGTCGTGCGGGAGCTCGCCCCGGCCCGGGCGGTCGACCGCACCCCGGTCTTCCAGGCGTTCGCGGAGTTCCAGCGCGCCGAGCCGTTCCGTTTCGACCTGCCCGGTATCGAGGCCACACCGCTGGACGTGGGTCCGGACAAGGCGCTGACGGACCTCACCGTCTACTTCACCGACCAGCCACAGGGCATCCGCTGCCATCTGGAGTACCACACCGACCTGTTCGACCAGCACACCGTCGAGGGGTTCTTCACCACCTTCCGGGACCTGCTCACCGCCGCGGTCGACGCTCCCGAGGCGCCCCTGTCGCGGCTCGCCCCGGGCACCGTCGAGACCGCAGCCGAGGCAGAGCCCGTACCACGGTCCTGGCAACACGGCCCGGCCCGCCCGCCCGCGGACACCACCGTCCACGCTCTCGTCGCCCGGCAGGCAGCCGCGCGACCGGACAGCACGGCCGTGATCAGCGGCGACAGCCGCCTGACGTTCCGCGAACTGGAGGAGCGGGCCGAGCGGTTGGCCGCAGTCCTGCGCGGGCAGCACATCACGACCGGCGGCTTCGGAGACGCGGTTGTCCTGTGGCTCCCGCGCTCCGCCGACCTGGTCGTCGCCATGCTCGCCGTGCTCAAGGCGGGCCGCGCCTATGTGCCGCTCGACCCGTCCCTGGGGCGGGCACGCGCCGAGCAGGTCATCGCCGAGTGCGGGGCGCGGACCCTGGTCTCCACGCACGGGGCGGCCGCCGCGCTGAACCTGCCCGGACACGTGAGTGTCGTACCGCCCGACGCGACCGGCCGTACCGCCCCGCACGCCACCCTGCCCGACCCCGATCCGCGGTCCGCGTGCTGTGTCCTGTACACCTCGGGCAGCACCGGCACCCCCAAGGGCGTCGTGCTGACGCACCGCGGTGTGGTCGACCTGTGCGAGTGGCAGCACCGGCGCTTCGCCCGCACCCCGGCCGACCGCGGTGCCGTCGTGTGCAGCCAGAGCTTCGACGCCTCGGTCCTGGAGATCTGGCCGGCGCTGACCGCGGGAGCGTCGGTCACGATCGCCGGCGAGGACGTGCGCAGGGATCCGCTCGCCCTGGCCCGGTGGTACACCGAGCAGGGCGTCACCTTCTCGATCCTCCCCACCGCCCTGGGCGAACAAGTACTCCGCCTGCCCCCGGCCGACCAGCCACCACTGCGTCACCTGCTGCTCGGCGGCGACGTACTGCGCACCCGCCCACGGCCCGAGGCACCGTACGAGACGGTGAACGTGTACGGGCCCACCGAGGTCACCGTCCTGTGCACCACCGAGACCGTGTCCCCGCAGGAGCAGGACCCCGTCCGTCCCATCGCGCTGGGGCGCCCGGTCGACAACGTGACGCTGAGCGTGCTCGACGCCGTCGGCAACCCGGTGCCCGTCGGCACGGTGGGGGAGCTGTACGTCGGCGGCCCGGGCGTGGCCAACGGCTACCTGCACCGCCCCGAACTCACCGCCGAGCGCTTCCTGCCGGACCCCGACGGCGGCCCGGACGCCCGCAGGTACCGCACCGGCGACCTGGTCCGCTGGAGCGGCGAC
Organism: Streptomyces caelestis; assembly: GCF_014205255.1. Lineage (GTDB taxonomy): Bacteria > Actinomycetota > Actinomycetes > Streptomycetales > Streptomycetaceae > Streptomyces > Streptomyces caelestis. The sequence continues at coordinate 8,766,303 of NZ_JACHNE010000001.1, forward strand.
GGGAAACTGGAGTTCTGCGGCCGGGCCGACGACCAGGTCAAGATCCGTGGCTTCCGGGTCGAGCCGGAGGAGGTGTCCCGCGTGCTCAACGCCCTGGACGGCGTGCGCGAGGCGGCCGTGCTGGCCCGCCGCAACGGCCAGGGAGAGGCGTATCTGGCGGCCTACGCCGTCCCCGCCGACCCGATCGGCGCCACGGCCGACGACCGGCAGGCGCTCGCCGACCTCCTCGCCGAGGAACTGGCCGCCCGGCTCCCGGAGTACCTGGTACCGCGTGCCTGGCGGATCCCGACTGCCCTGCCCCTGACAGTCAACGGCAAGCTGGACCGAACGGCGCTGCCGGCACCCGACCTCGTCACCACGGCACCGGGCCGCAGGCCGAGCGGCACCGGCGGGGAGCCGGCGTCCGGCCCCCGCACGGACATCGAACAGCGGGTACGGCGCCTGTGGGCAGCCGAGTTCGGCCTCGACGCCGACGCCGTCACGGCCGATACCTCGTTCTTCGACCTGGGCGGCCACTCGATCACCGCGATGCGGCTGGTCAACCGGGTCCGGGAGGAGTTCGGCACCGAGTACCCGATGCTCGCCTTCTACCAGGAGCCGACGCTACGGGCCATGACGGCCCACCTGGCCGGAACGCTCGCGGAGCCGAAGCCGACCACGGCGGCCGAGACCGAGACCGACACCGGCATGGAAAGCGAGACCGAGGCCGACGGCCCCGGCCCGGTGGAGCACAGCGCACCCGCCACCGCCCAGCAGACCCGTTTCGCCACGGTGCACGCCGAACACCCCCTCCCACAGGTCTTCAACGTCGCCCTGCGGATCACCCTCTCCGGAGACCTGGACACCGCGGCCCTGCGCACCGCCCTGACCCGGCTCGTCGAACGGCACGAGGGACTGCGGACCCGCCTGGCCCGCAGCGGGAACGGCTGGGAACAACAGGTACTGCGGCCAGGCCCGGTCCAGCTGCCGATCGAGGACCTCACCGCACGCACCGAGCACGAGCGGCGACGGGCCCTGGACCAGGCGAGCACCCGGGCCGCCGAAACACCCGTCGACCCCACCCGCGGAACACCGATGTGCCTGCGGCTGCTGCGCACCGGCGAGCGCACCTGGGTGCTGCTCCTCGTGCTGCACCACTCCGCGTGCGACGGATGGTCCGTCAGCCTGCTGCTGAAGGAACTGGCCGCGCTCTACGGCTCCGCCCTGCGGGGAGAGCCCCACACCCTGCCGCCCGTACAGTGCCAGCCCGCCCAGTACGCCCGCTGGCAGCGGGAACAGGCCGACGAGGCCGCCGACGAACGCAAGCTGGACTTCTGGCTGCGCGAGCTCGACGGGGTGCCGTTCACGGTCGGCCTGCCCCTGGACCGCCCCCGGCCCGAGCAGCCGAGCGGCCGGGGCGGCGCCGTGATGTTCACCGTCCCCGCCGATGTGCGCTCCGCCGTCGAACGCCTCGCGCGGCAGCGGGGCACGACGCCGTTCGTGGTCACCGCGGCCGCCCTGGGCCGGCTGCTCGCGCAGAAGTCCGGGCAGGCCGACGTGGTGTTCAACATCTCCTACGCCAACCGCGAGCGCCGCGCGTTCGAATCCCTGCTGGCCTGCACGATCTCCGGTTTCGCACTGCCGGTGCGGGGCGGCGCCGCGGGTTCCTTCACCGCCCTGACGGACCGCGTCGCCCGTACGGCCGTGGAGTGCATGGACCGGGCCCTGCCGGTGCGCCGGATCGCCCCCGCGTTGCGGGAGCGCACGGGCGTCGAGGTGCCGGACCGGCTGGACGTCGGCTTCGCGTACCAGAGTTCCCTGGACGCCGAGGTGGAACTGCCCGGCCTGACCACGGCCGTGGAGGACCTGGCCCCCGCCGCGTCCCGCACGTTGCTCACCTTCGGCCTCGTCCCGGCCGGCGACGAACTGAAGGGCTTCGTCGAGTACTCGGCCGACCTGTGGGACCGCACCACGATCGAGGACTGGACCCGCGACTACGTCGACCTACTGCGCGAGGAGACCGACCGGGCACCCGGGCACTGACGACTCTCGTCCGTCCCGCCACATTGACAGGTCCGGACCAAGGAGGCACGCTCTGAGAGCGCTCTCAGGCGCTTCCCGGATCGGCCCCTGTCGAACGGAGACCGAGCATGTTACGCACTCTCAGACGCAGCCTCACGGCTGTCGGGCTGTCCCTCGCGACGGCCCTGACCGGCTCACTTCTCGCGGCCGGAGCGGGCACACCGGCCCACGCCGCCGTCCCGGCCACGATCCCTCTGAAGATCACCAACAACTCGGCCCGCGGCGAGCAGGTGTACATCTACAACCTCGGCACCGAACTGTCGACCGGCCGGCAGGGCTGGGCCGACGCGAACGGCACGTTCCACACCTGGCCGGCGGGCGGGAACCCGCCGACTCCCGCGCCGGACGCCGCGATCCCGGGCCCGGCAGCGGGCCAGTCGACAACGATCCGCCTGCCGAAGTTCTCCGGCCGCGTGTACTTCTCCTACGGCCAGAAACTGGTGTTCAAGCTCACCACTGGAGGCCTGGTCCAGCCCGCCGTACAGAACCCGGCCGACCCGAACCGGAACATCCTGTTCAACTGGTCGGAGTACACCCTCAACGACTCCGGCCTGTGGATCAACAGCACACAGGTCGACATGTTCTCCGCGCCGTACGCCGTCGGCCTGCAGCGAGCGAACGGTGACACCGTAAGCACCGGCCGGCTCAAGCCCGGCGGATACAACGGCTTCTTCAACGCCCTCAGAGGACAACCCGGAGGCTGGGCCAACCTGATCCAGACCCGCCCCGACGGCACTGTACTGCGCGCCCTGTCGCCACTGTACGGTCTGGAGACGGGAGCGCTGCCGGCCTCGGTGATGGACGACTACATCAACCGCGTCTGGCAGAAGTACTCCACCTCCACGCTGACGGTGACGCCGTTCGCCGACCAGCCCGACACCAAGTACTACGGCCGGGTCTCCGGCGGCGTCATGAACTTCACCAACAACGCCGGCACCACCGTCACCAGCTTCCAGAAGCCGGACGCCTCCTCCGTCTTCGGCTGCCACAGAAAGCTCGACGCGCCGAACGACCAGGTCCGTGGCCCGATCTCACGCACCCTGTGCGCCGGCTTCAACCGCTCCACCCTGCTGGCCAATCCCCACCAGCCCGACTCCAGCGCCGACGCCTTCTACAAGGACAACGTCACCAACCACTACGCCCGCAAGATCCACGCCCGGACGGCCGACGGCAAGGCATACGCCTTCGCCTTCGACGACGTGGGCCACCACGAGTCCCTCGTCCACGACGGCAACCCTCGCCAGGCCTACCTCACCCTGGATCCCCTCAACTGACCTGCCCCCGAGGCGGTCGTGGTCTGACATCCCTCGGCGTGTGGTGCACCTGGCCACCCTCGGCCGGCGCCCGCGCGATCTCGGCCTCACACAGCAGCACGTCGCATCCCTCGGCCGGCTGTGTGAGGCTCGGGCACGGTGCGGTGTCCCCGGAGTACACCAGCGACCTGCCGGCCGTTTCGACGCGCACGGTGAACGCCGGGACGCCGTGCGCCGCCGCCCGGCTGGTCAGCCGCGGCGAGCCGATGGTCACCTGATGCCCGTCGTGCAACTCCGTGACGGCGAAGGAGGATTCGATCGGGCTGCGGGCCGCTGTGTGGGTGAGGAACCCGGCCGGCCGGCGATTCCCGGCGGGCCGTAGAGGGGAATCGGTGCTGTCAGGCGGACGTCCGCGTACAGGGTGCCGTAGTACGCGGTGAGCAGGTCAGCACTGTGATCGGCGTGCGGGTGGGAGATCCAGCTCGCGTCGAGCTCGTCAGCGGCATGTGCCGCTGGAGCGGGCCGAGCGTCCCGCTCCCCGCATCACCTCGTATGGTGCAGGAGGGCCTGGGCGTCATCCTGGCGGTGCGCAGCATTCCGTTGGTGCTCTGGCGGCTTCGCCCGCCGCGTGAAGGCGGCAGGCGGCTGCCCCACGCACCCGTCAGGGGCGGGCGTCTTCGGACGGTGCCTCGGCCTCGGCTTCGGGCGCGGCCGCCGGCTCCGACGCGGGGGCGGTGTAGAAGACGGATCGGCCCTGCTTGCTGCGTTCGGCCTGGCTCTTGGCCACGAGTCCCTCGAGCGTGACGCGCACGACCTTGGCCGCGATGTCGCGATCGGGGTGAGCCTGGTTGAGCGCCGCGGAGACTTCCGCAGCGGAGCGCGGCTCCTTCTGCTCGGCGAGGTGGCGGCGAATGAGCTCGACCAGGGTGGGCTGGGCCGCCTTCGCGGCGCCCGCGGCCTTGGCCTCGGGCTTCCTGGCTGCCTTCTTCCGCGGCCGCGTGCTGGACTTGCGTGCCTCCTGCTTCCCGCCGGGCATGGCGTCGGCGTCCGCCCTCCGCGCCTTCTTGCGCCGGGGAGAGGGCACCGCGGCGCTCTGATTCTCGGCTGCGGGCTCGGCAGCCGGGGCAGTCGTGATGCCGAGTGCCTGCTGCATGTTCACCAGCACGGCGTGGTCACGCTGCAGGGCGGCGAGCTGCTCCTGCAGAGAGGCGATCTCCGCACTGATCCGTTCCTGCTCCTTGACGTTCGCCTCGAGGTCGCCGGACACCTGGGCGATGTACTGCGATGCCAGTTCAGTGGCGGGAGTTGTTGTCTCGGGCATGGTGCTGACCTTTCCTCGGCGAGTGGCCGTGCTGCGTGTGATGGTACGGACAAGCGGAGCCGGTTGTTCGCACCAAGTTGTGTCACATGCCCGGCGTCGGCCTCAAGGTGGCGGTCTGCGGGCGGCAACGAGGCTGTACGCGCGGCAGTGGGCTCGCGAGGAGACAGGCCCTAAGCGTCCCGGTATCGGTCCCGGACCTCGGGGCGTTGCTGGAAGCCGGCTGACTGGTAAGTGGCGACGGCGCCGACGTTGGAGCTGGGGGTGCAGACGATCGCGCTCGACGAACCCAGCTCCTGGAGTGCGGCCGCCGCGGCGACGCTGATCGCCTTGCCGTAGCCGTGACCGCGGTGCTCCCGGTGCACGCCCATCGGTTCGAGCAGTCCGGGCCGCCCCGGACCGGCCGACCACACCGTCACCGACGCCACAGCGTTGCCCTGGCGGTCGTAGGCGACCAGACACCGGGCGTCGGCGTACGGCAATCCGGCCGCCATCGCGTGCCAGCGCTCGTCCGTGAACGTCGACCCGTCGAACGCTGACCGATGCACGGTGGCGAACACGTGCGCCTGCTCCGGCCCGACGACCTCGATCCGCACGCCTGGTTCCTCCACCGGCTCTGTGAGGTCACGGCGCAGCGGCGTCCATGGCTCGTCGAGGTTCCAGCCGTCCTCGCACAGCAGATCCTGGACCAGTGCACCCGCCGGCGCCTCGATGCTCACCTTTCCCTCGGGCAGCACGCCGCGCTCCGGCTCGGTCACGTCGGCAACCAACTGCTGCGCCAGCTCCGTGTCCCGCTGAGCGTCCGGCGCGATCGTCAGCCGCAACAGGCCGGGCCCGTCCAGCAGCCCTACGGCGAGAATCCGCCCGTCCCGGCTCCACGTCCTGACCGCCTCGGAGGTCGCTTCCGCACCTGACCGCCAGAACCAGCCCAGATCCCCCGGATGCAGTTGCATCGGCGCCCCGTCGTACTGCCACTCCCGCAGCACGCCCACAGCCTCGCCCAGCCCGTCGACTCCCGGCTCGCCCAACACGATCGTCATACCCCCGATCACACAGCACCGCACCGACAGTCCGCACCCGCTTTCCGACCCGCCAGGGAGGGCTCCAGCCACACTCACCGTTCGCGCGCGGGGTCGGAAGCACGTGTGGCTGAACGTCCCGTCCCATAATCTCGTTCTTGCAGACGTCAGATGCCAGTGTGTGCGTGGGGGAGGCGATGGTGTTCGAGAGGAGCACGCGGTTGCTTGCGGGTGCCATGGCCGTGGCGTGTGTGGTGCTCGTCGGCCCCAGCGCACCGGGCAGTGGTCTCTTCGGCAAGTCGCTGCCTGTGGCTGCCGTCAGGGACGTGGTCCCGAACCGGGTCATGACGTGGAACATCTGTAATCCCTGCGAGGTGAGCAACGTCGACCGGGCGGCGGAGATCGCCGCGTATGCGCCCCAGGTCATCGGTCTGCAGGAAGCGTGTGTGCGGGACGTCGAGAGGATCCGGGAGTATCTGGAGGTCCTTCACGGGCTGGTCTACCACGTGGAGTACGGCATGGTTCTCCGGGACTGGGGGCGCTGCGGGGGAGTGCCGTGGAGTCCGGGGGCCTTCGGCCAGGCGGTACTCTCGGCGGCACCGATGACAGACCGCGTCCACGTGGAATACCCCGAGGGCGGATCCGAGGACCGTGGGTACATGGCAGTCACGACCACGGTGGGCGGCCAGCGGGTCCGGGTCTTCAACACACACCTCGCCCAACGACGTCAGGAGGCGGTCCGGGCAGACCAGATCGGGGTGCTGGCCACAGAAGTCGCCCGGCACGACCGTGCCGTCGTCCTCGGCGACTTCAACGCCGTGCCGGATGCTCCCGAGCTCACCCGGATGTGGGAACTGGCCACGGATACAGACCCTCGGTGTCGTCCCTCGCCCGCCGGTGCCTGCGAGCCGACGACCGACTGGCACAGCAAGTTCGACTACGTCTTTCTGCGGGCCATCACCTCGCTCAAGCACCGCGTGCAGCCCACCTCGTCCTCGGACCACCACCTGCTGTACACCGACCTGAACCCTGCTTGAGGCGTTTTCCGGGACCGCGCCGGCAGCTCGGACCCCATGAGAACGGGCCACCGCCTGATCAGTGCTGCCTCACGTGGTGCAAACTGAGTCGACAAATCAATGTCTTCGCGGCATACGGGGGAAGCGTGTTGCGAATCCACTTCACCAGCCGGGATCTGGAGCGCATCCGGATCGCCGACAGACCCGACCCGCTCTGGGAGATCATCTGCAGTGTCTGCCGACTGCAGACCCGGGAGGGGCCCCAGGCCTTTGACCTGTGGCGGCGCCGCGTCCGGGAGGGGCTGAGGCGCGGGGGAGCACCTGGGAGGTCAGTCCGGGCGATAGGCAGCCTGGTGCCGTACGCCAACTACTTCCCGGATTTTCTGACGCCGAGCGGCGAGCGACAGGACCACGCTCTGGAGGACGGAATCGACCGGGTGCTGGCAACGCCGCGCCGGCAGCTGAACCACGAGATCGGCCTCGTGGCGGCCGACGGCCGCCGTCCCTTCGCCGGGCCGGCCCTGGCACGCGGCGAGCGGGAGGTCCTGCTGCTGCTCGGCGGGTTGCTGCGGGTGTACCACGAAGCGTTCATCACCCCCGTATGGGATGCGGTGGAGACGGCCGTACGCGCGGACGTGAGCCGGCGTTCCCAAGCCCTGCTGGCCGACGGGATCAGGGGCCTGATGAACACCTTCCGCCCGATGGCGCGATGGCAGTCGCCCGTCCTGGAGGCGGACTACCCGGTCGACCGGGACATGTACCTCGAAGGACGGGGGCTGCTCCTGATCCCCTCGTACTTCTGCTGGCGGCGCCCGATCACCCTGTTCGACTGCTCGCTGCAACCGGTGCTGGTCTACCCGGTGGAGAAGTCGGCGCCACTGGTATCCGCTGTCGGACAGGCCGAACTGTCCAAGCTGCTGGGCTCCACCAGGGCCGCACTGCTCCAGGAGGCAGCGGCGCGTGCCTGGAGCACCACCTCCCGACTGGCCACACACGTCGGTATCTCGCTGCCCAGTGCCAGCCAGCAATTGACGGTGCTCCGCGAGGCCGGGCTGCTGTCGAGCCATCGGGACGGCAAGCACGTGCTGCATGCGGCGACCCCGCTGGGGCGGCGGCTGCTGGGGGGTCGCTTTGGCTGAAGCCAAAGAGTCGTGCGCGGCTGTGACGTTCGGCCGAGGCTGCTGGTGCAGGCGCGGGTGCGGCTGCGGACAAAGCCACTACGGGGAGGCAACTATGGGTAAGTTCAGGATGGCTCTGGCGGGCGGAACCGCCGCAGTCGCCCTCGGGGCCGGGCTGCTGGCCGGCGCGGGACCGGCCGCGGCAGGCGCGTCAGGGGCGGACCGCGCCCAGGCGGCAGGGGCCAGCTACGGCTGTCCCTCCGGGGCGGTGTGCATCTATCCGGGGCCGAGCTGGAACAACAACAAGCCGTCCCACACCTACTGGAGTGCGGGGGTCCACAAGCTCTACAACCAGTACGGCAAGCACCGTGTCTTCAACAACCAGACCGGCGGCTGGACCGTGCAGATGTGCACGGGCAGCAACGGAACGGGTTGCGGGGACAAGATGGGGCCGGGCTGGTACATCGACCAGGACCTGACCCCGATCAACTCGATCTACATCAAGCCATAGACCCCTGGACGCGCAGTCCCACAGACCGACCGGGGACGCGGAACCGGGACAGGGACAGGGCCGGGCTCCTCTTCGCCGAGGGGCCCGGCCCTGCCTGCGCGCACCGCCCGCACCAGCCCGGCCCCGGCCGGAATCCCGCAGCGCCTGAGCGAATCGCGCCGGGCTTTCGGGTGGGTCGAATGTCCCGGCCGGCCTTCAACGGGGAGCCAGTCCCCGCTCCTGGGCCGCCGCTCCGAAGTAGTCGCCACCCTTGCGCTTGGGGTCGTCGGTGCCCCAGGCCTGCTCGCCGTCGGCAGGGGAACGGTCCGTCCCGCCGGTGTTCTGCCGGAGCGGTGCTCCGACCAGCCTCGGTATGTGCTTCGAGCAGTGGATGTACGCCTCTTCGACCTCGACCTCCACCCACATCTGGGGGCGGCGTCCCGGTACGGGGTCGACCGGTATGTCTGGAATTCTCCGGCGCATCGTGTCATCGGTGACCAGATGTGCGCGGCCGTTGACATGGAGGCCGATACGGTCCTGGGAAAAGTCGATCATCAGCATACCGATGTGCGGGTTCTCCCGGATGTTGCCGAGCGAGGCCATGACGCCGTTCCCGCGGTACTCCGGGTATGCCAGAGTCGCGTCGTCGAGTACCCGGAGAAAGCCGGGCGGGCCGGCGCGGAAGGTGCTGTCGCACTCGCCGTGACTGTCCGACGTCGCGAGGAAGAACATCTCCTGGCGGGCCACGAACTCCTTCATACGCTGGTTGAGCCGGTCCAGAACCTGCTCGTCGTAGAACCGGTCGGCGCGGCTGACGGTGCCCAACTCACGCTGGATCTGGTGCTCACCGTGGCTACCGGGCCGGTCTGCCCGCTCATCGTGGTGCAACGGTCCTCCTGACATCGGCGTACGTGACTGGTTTCGTCACCTGGCAGGCCGAAAATCGCCTCCGGCCATGTACGAGAGACTAGAGCAGACGCCGAATGCACCGGTGCCCAGCCGAAACCCCGTACCGGGGTGGACCGGGCTCTGCCAGGCTGACGAGCCACGACTGCTCACCAGCTGTTGCTCATGGGTGGTGGGGCGGGAGCCGGGAAGACGACTCATGGGAGGCATCGCGGTGTTGCAGGGGAAGGACACAGCGCACCGTCTGATCGAGGGCGCCCACATGGATCAGTCGGCCAGCACCGGCTGATCTCTACCAACACGGTGAGCGTCCTGGAAGGGCCCATGGTCAGCCGGGCCATGGACAGCAGCGACAGCGAAGTCACCCACGTCCTGCTCACGGCGGAGGAAGCTACCGTGCGAGAGCAGCTCGCCCAGCGGGAAATCGGGTCCCAGCTAAACGCTCACATCGAGCGGAGCCTGCGGATGGCACAGCACCTGGACGAGCAGGCTCCAGTGGGCACCGTCCCTATCCCCACGGACAGCCGGTCGGTGCAGGACATCGCCATGCGAGTGGTCGAGGCTGCCGATCGGTAGCGGAAGCTGCCGCTGGGCCAGCGGCTCCGGGGCCTCGTCCCCATGGCAGTGGTCTGGGCCCTGGGTGCCCGGTTGGGGTACCGGCGGCTGCGCGCCGGCATCCGGGTCGATCTGCGCTCGCTGCTCCGTCGTCGCAGCCGGCCGCGGGTCGTGCCGGCCCAGGCGGCATGGGCCATGGTCTGCGCCCTGCTCATCACCCAGACCCCGTGGACGGAACGCACGGTCCCACAGGCGCTGTTCTGGGCCGGTCCGCTGCTGACGGTGGCGACGATGAGGTTCGACCGGGGCAAGGACGGCTGAACGGGACGCCCGCGACAGCAACGCGCGGGCGCGTCCCCCCGACCACTCCATGGGGCCGCTGTGACCGGCACTTCCGAACCGGGCGGCCCTCCGTGGCGTGTGGTGGTGGGCCGTCCCTCAGGGACAGCGGTTCAGGCGATGGAGGCCGAGATGATGGCGGACACGGCGAGGTTGCAGGAGGCCGTCACCCAGACCGCAGGATGAGGCTCTGCCTCGACCAGCGTCGCACCCAGGCGCCCCGGCGTGATCAGGTCCACCACCAAGAACGCCACGGCCATCATCACCAGCCCCAGCAGCCCGAACGCCGCGGTCGAGGCCAGTCCCTTGCCGAAGTCCTCGTACGTCGTCCAGATGGACGTGAACACGATGCCGCCGATACCGAGCAGTGCGGAGCTGAGCACCATGGCGGCGTTGCGATTGCGCTGTTCCCATATCTGCCGGCCGAGCTTTCCGGGCGTCAGCACGTCGACCAGGATGATGCCGAGGACCAACAGGACCAGTCCCAGGCCGCCGTATGCGGTGGCACGTCCGAGTCCGTTGACGATGTCGCTCATGGGGTTGCCGACTCCGAAGCGTAGAGATCGTGAGTGATCGCGGTCGAGGAGAGGCAAAATCTAGCGCACAGGTTCGGCCCACTGATCGGCGCCCGGCCCTCCGTGAGGATCACCAACGCGAGGACCGACCTTGGCCGCTGCCGGCCCCGGCGTCAGGAGCCAAAGAGTTGCATCGAGAGAACGGAGCATCCGACGTGGACGTCTTCATCATCGGCATCACCGGCGGTATCGGTGGTCTGCTTGGGCAGAAGCTGCGCTCCCGGGGAGACACCGTCCATGGGCTCGTCCGCCGGGACGACCAGCAGGCCGAACTCGCGACGCGAGGCGTGAACGCACGCGTCGGCGATCTCTCCAGCATGACGGTGGAACAACTGGCGGCAGCATTCGGTGACGTCGACGTGATCGTCTTCAGTGCCGGATCGAATGGTGGCAGCAAAGAGGTCACGACGGCTGTCGACGGCGACGGTGTCGAAAAGGCGATGAAAGCGGCATGCCTCGCGGGCGTGGAGCGCTTTGTGCTGGTGTCGGTGCTTCCGGAGTCATGGCGGGAACGCGACCTCGGCGAGGAGGTCGAGTACTACTTCGCCGTGAAGAAGGGCGCAGACGTCGCGCTCAGCCGCAGCGATCTGAATTGGCTGATCCTCCGACCGTCACTCCTTCTCGACGGCCCGGGTACCGGCACCGTGTCCCTCGGGCCGGCTGAGTTCCATGGCCAGATCGCTCGCGACGACGTCGCCGCCACCCTCGCCGAACTGCTCCACGAGCCCCGGATCGGCCGGCAGATCCTCGAACTCAACTCGGGGTCGACACCCATCGAGGAGGCGGTCCAAGCGAACGTCCGCTCTTGACCGATCCGGTTGGACTCGCGCAGGTCGCGGAAGTCAGCTCGTCGTCGCGTTGCGTGGCTGACTGCGGGCTTTGCGTGTGCGGGACAGTCTTCGTGAGGCGGCGGGGGCTCGGATTCAAGCGCGGCTCAGGCTAGAGGAGGGCCTGCGCGCACCAGATCGTCTTGCCGCTGGTGGTGTGCCGGGTGCCCCACCCCTCGGTGAGCTGGGCGACGAGCAGCAGGCCCCGGCCGCCCTCGTCGAAGGCGCGGGCCCGGCGTAGGTGCGGGGCGGTGTTGCTCGCGTCGGAGACCTCGCAGATCAGGGAAGTATCGCGAATCAGCCGTAGCCTGATCGGCGGCTCTCCGTATCTGATGGCGTTGGTGACCAGCTCGCTGACGACCAGTTCGGTGACGAATGACGCCTCCTTGAGGCCCCAGGCGTCCACCTGCTCGACGGCGAACTTCCTGGCGCGCGGCACCTGCGCGGGGTCGGGTTCGACGTCCCAGTCGGCGACGTGGTGGGGATCCAGCGCGTGAGTGCGAGCGAGCAGCAGGGCGGCGTCGTCGGTACGGCGTTCGGGGAGCATGGCGTCCAGCACCGTGTCGCACAGGGCCTCCAGTGACCTGACCGAGTGCTTCAGGACCCGCTGCAGTTCGGCGATCCCCTGGTCGACGTCGCGCTTGCGGCTTTGCACCAGTCCGTCGGTGTAGAGGGCGAGCAGGCTGCCCTCGGGCAGATCGAGCTCGGCGGCCTCGAAAGGCAGCCCACCGATACCGAGCGGCGGTCCCGGCTGCGCGGGTACCGGTGTCCTGGTGCCGTCCGGGGAGATGACCAGCGGCACAGGATGGCCGGCGCTCGCCAGCGTGAGGCGCCGGGAGACGGGGTCGTAGACGGTGTACAGGCAGGTGGCCCCGGACTCGCCGGTCGGCTGGAAGTGGCCGGGCTGGAGGTCGCTGGCGAGGTGGAGGACCAGGTCGTCCAGGTGAGTCAGCAGCTCGTCCGGCGGCAGGTCGACGTCGGCGAGGGTGCGGACCGCCGTGCGCAGCCGGCCCATGCTGGCCGAGGCGTGCAGGCCGTGGCCGACGACATCGCCGACGACCAGGGCGACCCGGGCGCCGGACAGCGGAATGACGTCGAACCAGTCACCGCCCACTTCGACGCCGGTCCCGCCGGGCAGGTAGCGGGACGCGACCTCGACCGCCTCCTGGTTCGGCAGCCCCTGCGGCAGCAGGCTGCGTTGCAGGGTCAGCGCGGTCGTGCGCTCGCGTGAGTACCGGCGGGCGTTGTCGATGGCGACGGCTGCCTTGGCGGTCAGCTCTTCGGCGAGGATCAGGTCGTCGGCGGTGAACGCCTCGGGCCGGTCGGTGCGGGAGAAGGCGACGACGCCGAGGAGCGCGCCGCGCGCCCGCAGCGGCACGGTGATCCGGCCGGTCAGCCCGTCCTTGGCGAGGGAGGCGTCGATCAGCGGGTTGCCCGGCGGCCAGTGGGCCGGGTCGGCGGCGAGCCCGGGCCCGAAGGCCCATTCGCCGCCCTCGCCGGGCTCAGCGGCGAGCTCGACCGTGGACCTGCCGGCCGCCATGCAGCAGGCGGCGACGGAGCCGGGAGGGTGGCTGACCTGCGCCGTCGGCCCGGCAGTCCGGTCGGTGTCCTCCTTCGCGCTGTGCTGGGCGGCACGGCTGAGTGTGATGGTCTCGCCGGGGGTGAACGTGGACGCGGAGGGGGGTTCCTCTCCGTGCAGCACCTCGTCGAAGAGGTCCACGGTGACGAGGTCGGCGAATCCCGGCACCGGGGTCATGGCCAGTTCCCGGGCCGTGCCGATCACGTCGAGTGTCCGGCCGATGCCGCCGCTGGCCTCGTTGAGGATGAGCAGGCGCTGCCGAGCCCAGTACTCGGCGCTCATGTCGAATCCCCAGTTGGCGACCGCGCGAACCCTGCCCCCGGCATCTCGGACGGGCCACATGCTGGTGGCCCAGGCGTTGGCGTAGTTGCTGCCGAGCGGGCGGAAGACGGTGATGAGACGCGCGGGCTTGCCCGTCCTCACCACCTCGGCGAGCTGGTCGGTGTAGGGCTTGTCGTCCCTTTCGGGAAACAGCTCGCGGTCGAATTCGGGAAACAGCTCGCGGTACTTCTTACCGAGCACTTGCTCCTCGGAGTGCGCTATCACCCGGCCCGAGGAGGCGTTGATCCACAAGAACCGCAGCTCAGGGTCGTAGACGCCCAGAGCGAAGGGGCACTGCTCGAAGGCCCGGTCGGCGATCACCGGGCGGCGTCCCCAGCGCTGGATGGTCACCACGTGACCCAGTGCCCGCCCGTCGGGGCCGGACAGCGGGTGAGCCGCCACCACGGCGTCCACCGTGAAACCGTCCCGGTGGCGCACGCGGATGGACCCCGTGGGGTCGGGGCCGGCGCCGTAGCCCTCGGGGAAGCCGGGTGGCGGGGGATCGACCAGCAGGTCGGTCACGGGGCGGCCGACGGTGTCCTGCGCCGTCCAGCCCAGCAGCAGCCGCCCGCCCTCACTCCAGCCGCTCACCACGCCGTCCGGGTCCACAACGACTGCGGCAGTGGGGGCGTCCCTTGTGTCGGCCATTTCCACGCGTCGCGCCTCCGTCCGGACAGCCGTCCTGCCAGGGCTGGTTTCCAGCGGCTGCTTCCAGCCTAGATCCGCCCCCGCTCCACGGCGCCCCGGCCTGTCTTACAGGCCGGGGTGGTCCCGTCCAGTGCGAGCGTGGCTCATGCCGGCGTCGCGGTGAGGCCGCGGTGACGGTGGCCGCGCGGCGCCGTATGCGTACGCGGTGCTCGCGCGCCTCGACGGCGGCGTGCCCCTCCGAGCCGGTGGCGAAATACGTGAGGGGCGGACTCGGCCCGGGGGGTGGCGGACGGCGCCGTGGCCCGGTCGCGGGGCAGGGCGTACCAGGCCACGGGAGTCTGGGATCAGTAGCCGTAGATCATCTTGTAGGCGACCTCCGGGAGGAACTGCCCGGCCGAGGAGCCGCCTCCGACGCCGCAGTTGCCGTCGGACTCGCCCGGAACCTTGATCCACAGGAGCATCTCGGCGCCTCCGCCCAGCTGGGTGGGGGTGCCGATGCGGCGGCCTGAGGGGTTGCACCACTGGCCGTTGGAGCCGTTGCCGTTGCGGCTGGTGTCCACGACGAACGGCTTGGTGTAGCCGTAGCGGGAGCTCAGTTCACGGTTGACGGCGTTGCCGTAGGCGGTGTTCTCGGCGGTGGGGATGTAGTTGGAGATGTTGAGCGAGAAGCCGTGAGCCTGTCGGAGGCCGGCTTCGTGGAGGCGCCGGGCCATGGTCGCCGCGTCGGCCCAGCGCGGATTGCCGGCGTCCATGTAGACCCAGGTGTTGGGGGCCTGACGGCTGAACTGGGCCAGTGCGCCGGTGAGCATGGCCTCGCGTTCGTCGATCTGCGCCTGGGTCATGCAGCCGTAGTCCCCGAGGGAGTCCGGTTCGAGGATGACGACGGCGGGGCGGTTGGCGATCCCGGCGGCGAACTGGGCGATCCAGTCGGCGTAGGCGGACGGCGAGGCGGCTCCGCCCGCGGAGTGCCCGCCGCAGTAGTCGCGGTTGTAGATGTTGTAGGCGACGAGGAGGGGCAGCTTGTCGACGCGGTCCGCTGCTCCCGCGTAGGCCCCCGTGGCGGTGCCGATGGTGCCGCTCCAGGAGCCGAACCAGCGGGCCATCGGGGTGTTGGCGATGGAGGCGTTGATCGCGGCGGCTCGGCCGTCGCCGGGATTGGCGGCGGCCCACCTCTTCGCGCTGTTGTCGGGGTCCACGTAGAACCCATTGGTCATGGTGGTCGGGTCGGCCGCGTGGGCGGACGGTGCGGCGGCGAACGCCAGCGGCAGAGCGACGAGCGCTGCGGCCAAGGCGCGGAGTCTGCGGCGCATGACTGAACCTCGATTTCCTGGCAGGGGAGCGTCGCACGCTCTGGTCCCGAGCGTGCGACCTGAGCAAGAGCGGTGTTGCCGACCTGATCTTGGGAGCGCTCCCACTGGGAACGGTCCCAACAGCACTGGGAAAATCGTTGGGGTCTGTTCGGTATGGTGTTGCGGGGTAGTTGAGCTGTCAAGAGCCGATGCGCCACGCGATTCGTCTGGCGAGAACACGCCTTCATTTCGTAAAACTGGAAGCGCTCCCAGGAGGGGTGGTGGCAGTGCCATGTCAGGGGTGAGACGCTTCCCGTCCGGTCGTGAGGGAAGGGCTCGTGGTTCATGGCAGAAGATGCGCCGCGTCGGCAGCCGACGCTCGCCGAGGTGGCCGAACTCGCCGGTGTCTCCCGTTCGGTGGCCTCCCGTGCCCTCAACGACGCTCCGCATGTCAGCCGTGCCAAACGGGAGGCGGTTGCGCGGGCGGTGCGGCAACTCGGTTATGTACCCAATCCGACCGCCCGTGCTCTGGCCACACGTCACACGGGAGCGGCCGCCCTGGTCGTCTCGGGAGAGGATCCGTCGATCTTCGCGGATCCGTTCTTCGCCCAGGTGATCGTGGGGGCGTCGACCGCTCTGGAGGAGGCCGATCTGCATCTGACGCTGTGCCTGGCCGCTTCCGACCGGGGCCGCAAGCGGGTGGAGGAGCTCTTCCGGTCCAAGGGCGCCGACGGTGTCATGCTGATGGCGCTGCGCGAGGACGACCCGCTGGCCGGTGTGGCCGAGGAGGCGGAGATGCCCGTCGTGTTCGGAGGACGCCCGGTCGGTTCGGCTCCCCGGTGGTATGTGGACGTCGACAACGTCGGCGGAGCGCGCGAGGCGACCGAGTACCTGGTTTCGCGCGGCCGGACCCGCGTGGCGGCGATCTGCGGGCGTCTGGACACCGAGGCCGGGCGGGCCCGGTACCGGGGCTACCGGGACGCCTTGTTGGCGGCCGGCCTCGATCCGTTGCCGCCGCAGGAGGGGGACTTCACCGAGCCCAGCGGAGCCGCCGCCATGGCCGGCCTGCTGGCGCACCACCCCGACGTGGACGGCGTGTTCGCTGCCAACGACAACATGGCAGCGGGGGCGCTGCGCACGTTGCGTGCGGCCGGCCGGGCGGTCCCCGCCGACATCGCTGTGGTGGGCTTCGACGACCTGACCGTTGCCCAGGTCGCCGATCCGCCCCTCACCACCGTCCACCAGCCCATAACGGCTCTCGGGCGGGAGATGGCGCGCATGCTCGTCACGGTCATCAACGGACACGACCCCACCCCGTTGATCCTGCCCACACGCCTGGTCACCCGCTCAAGCGCCTGACGGGCCGGAACTGACGAGCATGACGGCGAGGGACGGCCCCGGCTGATTGCCGCTCCCTGTGGGCGTGGGCCCCGCACGACGGCGGGGCCCACGGCTGTCAGCAGGTGGAGTTGGTCTGGGTGAGCAGGCCCAGCCGCCAGGGGAGGAGGTTGTAGTCGCCGCCCGCGCCGGGGTTCATGCCTTGGTAGAGGTACTGGAGCCGGCAGGCGGGGATGGTCAGTGTCTGGTCGTAACCGGCACGGATCATCTCGCCGTGGCTGATGTCCCTGGTCCAGGCTCCCGAGGGAAAGCTGACGTTGTTCGACCTGGCGAAGGGGTTGCTCTCGGATGCGGCCAGTTGCGTCCAGGAGCCGGCGAGGTTGCTCGTCGTCCAGGAGCGGAAGTAGCGCCGGCCGTCCGATCCGATGGCCTCCACCAGGAGCAGGTACTGGTTGGACCCCTGCACCTTGTACACGTTGCTCGCTTCGAACAGGGCGAACTTGGAGTCCTGCGCCGCGATGACCGTGTTGGTGAAGCCGTTCGGGAACTGACCGACGGTCGTCCGGGAGCGGTACAGGTGCCCGTTGTCGTCGGAGGAGAACAGATAGCAGTTGGCGTTGTCGCAGATCACCCACATGTCGACCCAGTGGCCGTTGCCGATGTTCTGCCTGATGATGTCCGGCATCGACGAGTAGAAGTTGCGCGGTGCGCTCCACCCGTTGGGGTTGCTGATGTCGGGGTTGGTGGAGTATGAGGCGTTGCCGGTCTGGTAGACGAGGTACCACAGGCGTTGCGGCGCGTAGTAGAAGACCTGCGGCGCGGCCCGGTACCCCTTCCCGATGGCGGTGCGGTCCAGGTAGTGGTGCGTGGCCGAGCCGGCCTGCGACCAGTCACTGAAGTTCAGGTACACCAGGTTGTACCCGGAGGAGCTCGCGGTACTGGCGAACACGTGGTACTTGCCGTTGTACCGGACGACCGTCGGATCCTTGATCCCGGCGATGGTGTGGGTGGCGTCCGGCTTCGGTGAGATCAGCGGCCCGCCGGAACTCCAGGAGAAGCGGGAGGGCAGCGCGGCGGCGGACCGGGCCGAACGGGTGCCGGCCTTCTGGGGTGCGGCCGAGCCGCCCTCAGCCTTCTGTGTCGCGGCCGAGCCGCCCATCGCCGACAGCGTTGCCTGGTAGGCCGGCTTCTTGTTGCCGTTGCGGTCGAACAGCAGGGGGTTCTCCCCGCTGCGCCAGGAGTCGCTGTCGCGGATGCCCCACACGGTGATGCCGGTGCAGCGCGCCACGTTCATGCAGGCCCTGACGGTGTTCGCGTACGCGTTCGGCGGTGCCTGCGCGATGTCGAGTTCGGTGATCTGGACGTCCACGCCGAGGGCGGCGAAGCTCGACAGCGTCGTCTGGAAGCTGGCGGGCGGGCCGCCGGCGCCGAAGTGGGCCTGGAGGCCGACGCAGTCGATGGGCACGCCGCGCGCCTTGAAGTCGCGCACCATGCGGTAGACGCCCTGGGTCTTGGCGTCGCTCCAGTTTTCGATGTTGTAGTCGTTGTAACAGAGCTTGGCCGCAGGGTCGGCCGACCGCGCGGTGCGGAACGCCTGCTCGATGAAGCCGTTGCCCAGCACGTCCCGGAAGACCGAGCCGCGCAGCTGGCCGCTGCCGCCGTCGGCGAAGGCCTCGTTGACCACGTCCCAGGAGTGGATCCGGCCCTTGTAGCGGTTCGCCACGGTGGTGACGTGGTTGTTCATCACGCTGCGCAGCGTGTTCGCGTCCCTGATGGCCTTGACCCAGTCGGGCAGCTGGGAGTGCCACACCAGCGTGTGGCCCCGCACGCGCTGGCCTCGGGCCGCCGCGCGGTTGACGATCTGGTCGGCGGCGCCGAAGGTGAACTGTCCGCGGGACCGCTCGGTCGCGTCCCACTTCATCTCGTTCTCGGCTGTGACCGAGTTGAACTCGCGGTCCAGGATGCGGGTGTACGTTCCGTCGCCGAGCCGTCCGGCGGCCACGGCGGTCCCGAAGTACCGTCCGGACTGGGCCGCTTGCGCGCCCAGCGTGCTGGCCTGGACGCCTTCGGGTGCGCCGGTCGCGGTGCCGGGCGTCATCAGCGCGGCCGTGGCCAGCAGGGCTAAGACGAAGGCTCGGCGACGGCCGAACCGTTTCAGCGGGTTCATGGTTCTCCTCGGGTTGGGGGGTTGGGTGGTGCGTTCCATGCCGCCGTTCAGGGCGTGGACAGTTCGAACCGCGTGACGCGGACCGCGCCGCCGAGCGCCTGCGTGGCGTGGTTGAAGAGGGCGAATCGGTAGCCCATGAAGAACCGCCAGTCGTTGCCCATGGAGAAGGCGGGCCCGAGGCGGGTGAAGGCGGTGCCGTCGGTGCTGTAGGAAAAGGTGCCGGGCCGGGGCGCTCCAGGACGGATGTCCGCGCTCGCGCGCAGCCGGATGCGGCCGCCGGAGACCGGGGCGCTCGCGACCTCGGTACCGGTGCCCGTGGTGTTCCAGTTGCTGTCCATGGTCAGCCCGTTGACCATGACCACCCGCGTCGCGCCACCGTCGCGTCTGACCCCGATCCAGGCTGAGGAGTCTCGCAGCAGCGCGAGCCCGGCCCGGTCGCCGTCCCGCATCGCCGAGAAGTCGAGATCGACCGTGGCCGTGGAGGTGGGACCCTGGATGCGGTGGGTGAGCGTGTTGCGGGCCCAGTACAGGTCGTTGGTGACGGTCGCGGTGCGCAGGGTCAGTCCGCCCGCGACCGACCACTTGGTGTTGTCCGGGTTGTGGTTCCACTCCCATCTCGGTTCGAGGGTCGTGCCGTCGAAGGTGTCGACGCCGGTCATGGGGGTGACCTGGCGGGGCGGAGTGGGCACGGCCGGGCTGGGATACGAGGTGCCCCACGCGCCGTTGACGAGTTGCACGACGGGCCAGCCGTCCGAGGTCCAGGTGACGGGTGCCAGGGCGGGCATCCGGCCGCCGGGGTAGGCGTCGACGAATGCCAGGTAGTACCAGGCGCCGTTCTGCGTCCGCACCAGTCCGCCCTGGTGCGGGACGCCACCGCCGGGGATCGGCCCGCGCAGGTCGAGGAGCACCTGCCGCATCGTGTACGGACCGAAGGGGCCGCTCGACGACTTCAGGATGTACTGCCCGTTCGCGGGGCGGGTGAGGAAGATGTAGTACTGCCCGTTGATCTTGTAGAAGCGGGCCCCCTCCAGCGTGCCGACACTCGGCGGTGTGGTGAACACCTGTTGCGTGCGGACCTGGGTGCGGCCGTCGCGCGAGAGCTGGGCCACGCTGATGGTGGTGTTCCCGTACGCCACGTACAGGGTGTCGTCGCTGTCGACGAGCAGCCCCGCGTCGTAGTACGGCGTGCTGATCGTCGTGAGCCTGCTCCATGGTCCCTCGACCGCGGTGGCGGTGTAGATGTACGTCCTGGCGAAGTCGATCTGGCCGAGCCAGTAGAAGGTCCGGTTGCTCGGGCGGTGGGCCAGCGATGATGCCCAGACGCCCCGGACGTAGCCACGGCCACCGTTCAGGTCGTACTTGGCGCCGAAGTCGAGGGACGGCACCGAGTGACCGGCGATCTCCCAGTTCACCAGGTCGTACGAACGCAGGACGGGTGCGCCCGGCGAGTAGTGCATCGTCGAGGCCGAGGCATAGTAGGTGGCGCCGACGCGGATGACGTCGATGTCCGCGAAGTCCTGCCAGATCACCGGGTTCGTGTACGCCGCGGCGGCCGCGAGGGGCGACTCACGGGCGGGAACGGCCGCGGCGGTCCGGGAGGCTCCGGCCGGAGGCAGGAAGGCGCCGGTGACCAGACCGGTGCCGGCAGCCAGCGCCCGGCGGCGACTCAAGTATTGACGCGAGCATGACATATCCATGTGTCGTTCCCTCTACGGGTGATGCGCTTCGGAGGGTGGAGCGACTTATCGAGCATCCTGGATGCTAGGCGGTTGAGAACTCCCGTCAATACGTCTCGCATGATTCGTGGCTAACCTCGAAATGTTTCGGCTCCGGGTGCGGTCCTGAAGGATCGACAGCTTGGCCCCTGGTGTTGACAGGCTCGGAATCCTCCTTAATATCCGTGACGGCGACGTTCGAAAGTAGATCGAAATTTCGAACGACAGCAAGTGTCATGTGCATGTCGTTATCGTTCGGCGATGCAGCATTCATCCACTGTCTGGCGTCGGCCAGGCGGCGCCCTTCCGCGCCTACCCCGGAACAGGAGCCCACGGTGCGCAGACGATCAGGGAGACGACTGCTTCGTCTCTTCGCGGCCGCCGCGCTGACGGTCACCGCGTCCTTCACGGCCGCAGTCCACTCCACCGCTTCGGCCGCGCCCGGCAGCCCGGCGCTCACCCCGCCGTTGGGGTGGAACAGCTGGAACAGCTTCGGGTGCGGGATCACCGAGGCCCAGGTACGCCAGGCCGCCGACGCGATGGTGTCATCCGGCATGCGGGACGCCGGCTACCGGTACGTGGTCGTCGACGACTGCTGGTTCGACCCGCAGCGCGACGCGGCGGGCAACCTGCGGGCCAATCCGGCCAAGTTCCCCAGCGGGATGAAGGCGCTCGGGGACTACATCCACAGCAAGGGCCTGAAGTTCGGCATCTACCAGGCACCGGGGGAGCGCACCTGCGCGCAGGCCGTGGGCAGCTACCCGGGTGCCACCGGCAGCAAGGGACACGAGGCCCAGGACGCCGCCACGTTCGCCTCCTGGGGCGTCGACTACCTCAAGTACGACTGGTGTTCCCCCAGTGGCACCCGCGACGAGCAGGTCGCGCGGTTCACGCTGATGCGCGACGCCCTGCGCGCCACCGGGCGGCCGATCGTCTACAGCATCAACCCCAACAGCCTGCACGCCCCCACCGGTGCCACGTACAACTGGGGCGAGGTCGCCGACCTGTGGCGGACGACCGAGGACCTGCTCGACATCTGGCAGAACGGCAACACCAACAGCTATCCGATGGGTGTCGGTAACGTCCTGGACGTCACCGCGCCGCTGGCGGCACAGTCGGGCCCAGGGCACTGGAACGACCCCGACATGCTGGTCGTCGGCCGTCCCGGTCTGTCACTGACCGAGTCCCGTTCCCACTTCGCGCTGTGGGCGCTGCTGGGTGCACCGCTCATGGCCGGCAACGACATCCGCACCATGTCCGCCGACGTGAGCGCGATCCTGCGCAACCCGCGTCTGCTGGCGGTGAACCAGGACCCGCTGGGAGCGGGCGGGCGCAGGGTGCGCGACGACGGCGCCACCGAGGTGTTCGCCAAGCCGCTGTCCGACGGCTCGGTGGCGGTGGGCCTGTTCAACCGGGGAGGCGGCACGGCGACGGTCACCACCACGGCCGCGCAAGTCGGCCTGTCCGGCGGGCCGTTCACCCTCACGGACCTGTGGACCGGCGGCATGTCGAGCACGTCCGGGCAGATCTCGGCGAGCGTCCCCGCGCACGGCGTGGCCGTGTTCCGGGTGAGCGGGGGCAGCCCGCTGGCCGCCACCACCTCGCGATGGCGCGGCAACGCGTCCGGCCGCTGCCTGGACGTGGACAACGCCTCCACCGCTGCCGGGGCGACGGTACTGATCTGGGACTGCCACACGGCCGCCAACCAGCAGTGGACCACGTGGGCCGGCGGCGAGATCCGCGTCTTCGGCGACAAGTGCCTGGACGCCTCCAACCAGGGCACCGCCAACGGCACTCGAGTCGTCACGTGGCCCTGCAACGGCCAGAACAACCAGAAGTGGACCCTCGGCTCCGACGGGTCGATCCGCAACGTCCACGCCGGGCTGTGCCTCGACGTCGACCGGGCCGGCACCGCCAACGGAACGCCGCTGGTCCTGTGGGCCTGTAACGGCCAGGCCAACCAGAGGTGGACCCGCGCGTGACACCCGGCTCCGGCCGGCCGAGGCGATGTTCCTGCAGAAAAAGGGGAGTTGCATGACGAAGAGCTCGAGATTCCACCTATGGCCCTCCGTCTTCGCGGTGCTGCTCGTCCTGACCCTGGGTGGCACGGCGCTGGGCAGTGACCACCGCGCGAACACGCCGCTCACGGCCTCCGGCACGGCTGCCGCGACCGTCGGCACCGCCGCCGTGACCCCGGATGCGGCAAGGCCCCGACTCTGACGAGCGGTACGCACACGATCCGGAGCAACGGAAGGAACCGCAGCTTCATCCTGCGCATCCCGGACGGCTACGACCGCGACCGTGCCCACCGGCTGGTCTTCGGGTTCCACTGGCTGGGCGGCACCTCCACCGACGTCGCCACGGGCCGCACCGTGGAAACGGGCACCTGGGCCTACTACGGGCTCCAGCGACTGGCCGGCAACAGCACCGTCCTCGTCGCACCCCAGGGCCTCAACAACGGCTGGGCCAACACCGGCGGGGAGGACGTCACCTTCGTCGACGACATGGTCAGGCGGATCGAGGCGGACCTGTGCGTCGACACGGCACAGCGCTTCGCCCTTGGGTTCAGTTACGGCGGCGCCATGTCCTACTCGCTCGCGTGCTCCCGGGCGACGGTCTTCCGCGCGGTCGCGGTCCTGGGCGGCGGACAGCTCAGCGGATGCAGCGGCGGCACTCAGCCCATCGCCTACCTGGGGGTGCACGGCCTCAGGGACAGTGTGCTCGGCATCTCCGGAGGGCGGACGATGCGGGACAGGTTCGTCAGGAACAACGGCTGCACCCCGCAGAACCCGCCCGAGCCGGCGCAGGGCAGCCTCACTCACCGGGTCACCACCTACTCCGGGTGCTCGGCCGGGCTTCCGGTCGCCTGGGCCGCGTTCGACGAAGGACACATCCCCGCTCCGCAGGACGGGGCCCGCGGTGACAGTGGCTCCCGCACCTGGGTGCCGGCAGAGGTGTGGAAGTTCTTCACGCAGTTCCAGACCTCCAGCCCGCCAACGGGGCCCGCCGGCTGCCGGGTCACCGACACCGTCAGCGCCTGGAACAGCGGCCTGACCTCGAACATCTCCGTCACCAACACCGGCACCACCGCGATCGACGGCTGGTCCTTGGAGTTCACCCTCCCTGGCGGGCAGACCATCACCTCCGGCTGGAACGCGCAGTACTCGCCCGCCTCCGGCCGGGTGACGGCAAGCAACGCCTCCCACAACGCCACCATCGCGCCCGGCGCGTCCGTGGACATCGGCTTCCAGGCCGGCCATACAGGCAACACCGCCCCGCCGAGCTCCTACCCCCTCAACGGCACCGCTTGTGCTGTGGAGTGACCACACAGCTCCAAGGGAAAGGATGCGCCCGGGATCCGGGCGCGTTGCGGGTTCCTGTCGCTGTCCACGGTGAGGACCCCTCGCCGACCCATACGTCTCTTGAGGACTTCGCATGACCGATCTGCCCGCGCGCGTTCTGTTCGGCGCCGCCTACTACCACGAGTACCAGCCGTACGAGCGGCTCAAGACCGACCTCGATCTCATGGCGGAGGCGAAGTTCACCGTCATCCGCGTCGGCGAGTCGGTCTGGTCCACCTGGGAACCGGAGAACGGCCGGTTCGAACTCGACTGGCTGCAACCCGTCCTCGACGGCGCCCACGAGCGCGGCATCTCCGTCGTCCTCGGAACCCCCACCTACGCGGTGCCGCCGTGGCTGGCCCGGCAGTACCCGGAGATCGCCGCCGAGGACGCCACCGGGCGCCGCGCGGCGTGGGGCGCCCGCCAGGAAGTCGACTTCACGCACCCGGCCTTCCGTTTCCACGCGGAGCGGGTGATCCGCGCGATCGCGGCCCGTTACGCCGCCCATCCCGCGGTCATCGGCTTCCAGGTCGACAACGAGCCCGGCCCGCGACTGCCGCACAACCACGGTGTCTTCCAGCGGTTCGTGGACGACCTGCGGCAGCGGTACGGCGATGTGGAGACCCTCAACCGCGAATGGGGGCTGGTGTACTGGTCGCACCGGCTGTCCACCTGGGCCGACCTGTGGACCCCGGAGGGCAACGCGCAGCCGCAGTACGACCTGGCCTGGCAGGCGTTCCAGGCGCGCCAGACCACCGAGTTCATCGCCTGGCAGGCCGGCATCGTGCGCGAGTACGCGAGGCCCGGCCAGTTCGTCACCACGTGCCTCGCCTACGGCTCTCCCGGCCTGGAGGACGACGAACTCACCGACAGCCTGGACATCACCGCGGGCAACCCGTACTACGACATGCAGGACAGCCTCACGATGCCCGAGCCGCCGCGCGAGAAGCTGCCGCAGCAGTGGATGGCGTACGGGGCATGGGCACTGCACCAGAGCGCCGACCGGATCTACTCCTCGCGCCAGGAGCCGTTCCTCATCACGGAGACCAACGCCCAGGCCATCGGCGGCACGTCCGACAATCGCCCCGCCTCCGACGGGCAGTGGCGGCAGGCCGCGTGGGCGCTGGTCGCGCGCGGGGCCCGCATGATCGAGTACTGGCACTGGCACACGCTGCACTTCGGCACTGAGACGTACTGGGGCGGGATCCTCCCGCACAGCGGACGACCGGGCCGCGTCTACGCTGAACTCGCCCGTCTGGGCGCTGAGTTCGAGCGGGCCGGGGGCCTGGTCGCCGGTATCGCGCCGGACGCGGACATCGCCATGGTGTACTCGGCGCCGAGCAAGTGGCTGATGCGCAAGTACCCGCCGCTCGCCGGCCCCGACGGCGGTCCGGACGCGGGTGCGTACGAGGGCATCTTCGACCCGTTCTACCGGGGCGCGTTCGAGGCGGGGCGCCAGGTGCGGATCCTGCACGCCCGTCAGTTGCACGACCCGCGCGGCGAACGCCCGGGAGTGGCACCGGAGTCGGCGGCCGAGCTGCACCCCGTGCTCATCGCTCCCGCGCTGTACGTGGCGGACGACGGGATGCTCGACTGGCTCGGCGCCTACGCGGAGGCGGGCGGCCACCTCGTCCTCGGTCCCCGCACCGGCTACGGCGACCATGAGGCGCGGGCACGCCATGAGGTGACACCGGCGCGACTGGTTCGGGCGGCGGGCGTCCGGTACGACGAGTTCAGCAACCTGTACGCCGACCTGCCGCTGCGCACCGCACCGGACAGCCCGCTCCAGCTGCCCGCCGACGCGGTGGCCACCCGTTGGGTGGAGGGTCTGGCCGTCGAGGACGCCGACGTCCTGGCCGAGTACGACCACCCGCACTTCGGACGCTGGCCCGCCGTCACCACCCGCCGCCACGGCGCGGGCCGCGTCACGTGCGTGGGCACCGTGCCCGGCCGCGATCTGGCCCGCGCGCTCGCCGCGTGGCTCTCGCCCTCCCCGTGCAGCGGCTGGCAGGGCCTGCCGGACTCGGTCACCGTCGCCACCGGCACCGCCCCCGACGGCCGGCGCGTCCATGTCGTCCACAACTGGAGCTGGCAGCCGGCCACCGCCCGGGCCCCGGTGGACCTGACCGACGCCCTGGACGACAGCGTGGCCCCGGCCGGTACACCCGTGCGGCTCGGCGCCTGGGACGTCCGCGTCCTCGCCGCCGCACCGGGAGCCGCCGCGGAGGACCGGTGACACCCGCCACCGCGGCAGCCCTCTGGTCCCACCTCATCTCGGACTGGCCGGGACCTGCCGGGCCCGGAGGCCGGCGGCCCTCTCGCAGGACCACGACGCACATGACGGAGGCGCAGAACGCGGGACGCGAACGTCGGCCTGGTGCCCTCAGGATTCCTTGACGGCCGTTCCGGTGACTGAGTCTCCGGACTTCGTGACCTTGTACTTCAGCGTGGCGCCACTGTAGAAGTGGAAGGTCAGCGTCGCCGCTTCGCCGTCACGCAGTGCCTTGAGGAAAGCGGGGGTCAGGATGATCGTGCCCTTCGGGTAGTCCGGCGAGAAGGCCATGTTGAACTCCTGGTACGGAGTCCAGCTGGTCTGGCCGGCGTTGCCGCCGTCGGCGTACGTGGCCTCCATGGTCGCCAGCAGGTCACCCTGGTACTTCGTGGGAATGGTGAACGACTCGGGTGTGCCCGTCGCGTTCGACAGCACCGGAGGGTCGTAGGTGACCACGTCGATCTGCCAGGGCAGGCCGCGGGAGAACCGGGCCTGGAGCGTCGCGTTGACCCCGTACTCGCGGTCGCCGGTCAGCCGGGTCAGCGTGCGGGCGGTGAGGGTGAGCCGCTTCGTGTCGAAGAGGGTGTAGTCCCGTCCCTCGACGAGCTTGGTCTTGCCGTGCCACAGGCCCCGGAACGTGGTGCCGTTCAGATTCAGGGTGAGCCCCTTGGCCGTGATCGGGCTCGACTTCGGCACGAAGACCTTGTCGAAGGAGGCCGTTCCCGACCGGGTGGTCCAGCTGGACTTGATCCAGGCGAACAGGGCGGGGTCCGTCCACTTCCGGGTCTCCCGGTTCAGATAGGCCCAAGTTCCGGGGTCCCACAGCGCGGTGGTGACTCCGGCGAGGCGCGCGGCGTGTCCGAGGTGCTCGTAGTACTTCAGTGCCTCGCCCCGCTCGACACGCGAGGGGTGGTTGTGGTCCGGCCAGCCGAGCAGGCCGTACTCACCGAGGTAGACGGGGATGCCCCGGGCGACGAAGGTGTCGCGCATGCGGGCGAAGGCGTCGTCGAGGTCGTTCTGGGCGGCGTCGTCGTAGTGGGTGCCGCCCGCGATGTTCACGCTGAACGGGTACCAGCTGTAGTAGTGCACGGTGGCGATCAGGTCGCGGTCGTTCAGCGACTTGATCGTGGTGTACAGGTCGTCCATGAGGTTCTGGGAGGGCGTACCCGCCTCCGTGGACATCATGAGAAAGCGGTCGGAGTTCCCGCCGCCCGAGGAACGGACGATCTCGTGGAAGGAGGTGTTCAGCTCCCTCAGGAGCTTGGTCTTCTGCTCCGCCGTGGCCTTCTCGAAGACCGGCTCGTTGACGCCCTCGAAGATCAGGGTGCGCGGCTCGTCGCGGAACACCTGGGAGATCTGGGTCCAGATGGAGTTGAAGCGGGCCAGTACTCCGTCGTGGTCGGCGGGCATGTCGTCGATCCACTGCCACGAGTCGTGGTGGACGTTGAGCACGACGTAGAGCTTCTCGGCGAGCGCCCAGTCGACCACCTGCTTGACGCGGCTCAGGTACGCGGCGTCGATGGTGTGGGGCGCGGTGGTGGACTGGTGTGCGCTCCAGGTCACCGGGATGCGGACGCTGCGGAAGCCCTCCGCCCGGATGGTCTTGAACAGCTCCCTGCCGGCCTTGGGGTTGCCCCAGGACGTCTCTTCCGGAATCGCGTCCAGGGTGTTGCCCAGGTTCCAGCTGGGCTGCATCGCGGCGACGGCGTCCATGGCGCGGGCCGGGACTCCGACCGTGGCGGTTGCCTGCTGTGCCGTGCCGCCGGACGCGGCGACCGCGGTGCTGCCGGACAGTCCCAGGACGACGAGCAGCGCCATCAGCAGGCCGGCCAGGCGTCCGGGGCCGCGGCTGCGGTGGTGCGCGGATCTGCGTATGTCCTTCATCTGTCATGCCTTTCGGTCGGGCAGGGGGAGGGAGGCATGGTTCAGCCGTCGAGGGGCTCGTAGTCGAACCAGTCGAAATGGACGGTGCCTGCCGCGGCGTACATGCCGATGACCCGGCCCGTGAAGCCGCCGGCGACCTCGGTCGACAGGTAGCGGCCGTCGAGGGTCGCGAGCTCGGTGAGCGTGCCGTCGGGCTGCTCGACACCGAGGGAGACGACATCGGGTCCCGTGCACGGCCCGTGCGGAGACGGCGGTTCCGTGGTCATGACGGCGAGGACAACCGGCCCGGCGGGCACGGACTGTTCGGCCACGACCGTGCGCAGGGAGCCGACGCGTGCGACCACCCGCACCCGCGTGCCGGACACCTCGATCGCGTAGTGGTGCCGCTCGTCAAGCCGGACGGCGAGGCCACCGCTTCCCTCCGCGGCATCGACCAGAGTGCGCGCCCGGCACGACAGATGCTGCTGGCGCCGGCCGGTGAACACCACGTCGGGCTCGTCCAGGGAGCCGCCCCGCGCACGGAGTGTCAGCCATCCGGGGCGCTCCTTGGTGGTGCAGTGCTCGGCGGGCCGGTCGCGCAGGGAGATCCAGGACGGTCGCAGTTCGGTGTGCTCGAAGTCGTCCCGGTGCTCCTCGGCAGGACTGGGGGAGAGCGGCCACGGGAGTTCGGGCAGGTCCAGGGCGACCTCGCCGACGACCGGCCAGTCGTCCACCCAGGTCACGGGGGCCAGGAAGGTCTCCCGGCCGAGCACGTGCCAGCCCGGCGTGCCGCCGCCCGGCCGGACGCCGAGCAGCACCATCCACCAGGAGCCGTCGGGGCCTTGGACCAGGTCGGCGTGCCCGGTGTTCTGGACGGGGTGGTCGGTGCCGCGATGGGTGAGGATCGGGTTGGCCGGGCACGGCTCGAACGGGCCGGCGGGCGTACGGCCGCGGGCGATCGAGACACCGTGGCCGCGCTCCGTGCCGCCCTCGGCGATGAGCAGGTACCAGTAGTCGCCGATCCGGTACAGGTGCGGCGCCTCCGGGGCCTTGGCGCCGGGCGCGCCGGACCAGAGCCTGTGCGGTGTTCCGTACGTCTGCCCGGTGGCCGGGTCGAGTCGGACCTGTGAGACCCCGGCGACCGTGCACCAGCAGGTGCCGTCCTCGTCCCACACCAGGTCGGGATCGATGCCGGGGACACCCGGCGCCCAGATGGGGTCCGACCAGGGTCCGGCGGGGTCGGTGGCCGTGACGATCAGATTGCCGCCGCTCTCGCTGCAGTTGGTGACGATCAGCCAGAAGCGGCCGTCGTGGTGGCGCAGGGTGGGGGCGTAGATCCCGCCGGAGGACGGCATGGAGGCGGGCAGACGCAGCTGCTCCGGCCGGTCCAGGGCGTTGCCGATCTGCGTCCAGTGCACCAGGTCACGGCTGTGGAAGAGGGGTACGCCGGGGAAGTACTCGAAGCTGGAGCAGGCCAGGTAGTAGTCGTCGCCGGCGCGGCAGACGCTGGGGTCGGGGTGGAAGCCGGGGATCACGGGGTTGGCGAAGCGTTCGTCCGGCTGGCGCAGAGGGGGCACCCGATAGGTCCTCTCGTCGATTCGTGAGTGATGTGGGCGTGGGGTGGTTCAGGAAGCGCCGGGGTCCGTGGCGGTGATGCGGAGGAGAACGGCGGACGGCGCGCGGTGGGCAGGGTCAGGATCAGCTCGGCCGTGCCGGGCACCCAGGCGGAAACGACCCGGCTGGCCGAGGGGTAGAGCATGGTTGCCCGACCAGCCACGGCCGTGACCCGCGGCCGTCACCTCCACCAGGGGCAGGGACGCACCGGGGATTTCCCGCGCCTCGCCGGGCAGTCCGAGATGCGTGAGGCGCGGGCTGCCGTCGTCAGCGAGGACGATCTCGAGGTGAAGGGCCTCGTGCCCCCAGTGGAGGGTCACCTGTTCCTTGGTCATGTCGGCCCTTTCGAGGTCAGAAGCTTCTGCCGTTCAACTCATGACTCCTGGCGGCGGCCTTCCCACGGCAGCTGTCGAAGCGCTTCACCTCCAGGCGCAAGTTAACGGACACTTTTCGCCTGAAACAAGGGTCTCTACCGCGACACACTTACTCTCGCTGGTCCATGAGCCGCCCATCAGGGCGAATGACATAGTCGAAGCGCTTCAACACCGGCAGGTCGACGCGGCTACCGACTCCAGCCCAGGGCAGGCCGCGGCCAGCGGCATCCGCCACCGATGTTCTCCCGGAACCCTGCCCGGAGGGGCGCGGGTCCCGGGGCGCGGGTCATCCGGCGGTCAGAGTGGTCCACTTCTGGTTGGAGCCGCCGTTGCAGTCCCACAGCTGGAGCTGCGTGCCGTCGGCCGTGGAGGAGCCCGGAACGTCGAGGCAGCGGCCGGAGGCGGGGTTGCGGTAGCCGCCGTTGTACGGCTGCCGGACCTGGTTGGACCCGCCGTTGCAGGTCCAGGGCTGCACCCTGGTGCCGTTGGCGGTGCCCCGGCCGGCGGCGTCGAGGCACTTGCCCACGGAGCACAGGGTGCCGTCGGTGTAGGCGGACCAGAGCTGGTTGGCTGTGTCGCCGCAGCCCCAGATCTGGACGGCGGTCCCGTCGCCGGTGCTGGCGCCGTTGACGTCCAGGCACTTGCCGGCGATGCCGGAGGACACGCGTGCGGGGGCGGGGACGGGGTTCCTCAGCCACCCGGCCCCATCCGCGGCCTGGATACCGCGGTGGAAGGCGTCGGCCATCTTCTGGTACCCCGCGTCGTTGGGATGCAGGGTGTCGGCCAGGTCGGCCGTGGTCAGGCTGCTCATGTCCACGTGCGCGACGTGCTTGCCCGCGGCCTGTGCGTCCCTCACGATCTGGGGGATGCCCTGATTGTACGCGGCACGGTACTGCTCCTCCGAGCCGCTGGTGGACACGACCAGGGAGGCCACGAGGACGGTCGCGTCGGGGGCGGCGGCGGTGACCTGGTCGACCAGCGACCTCAGCCGGGCGGTGGCGGTGGAGACCTGGTAGCTCTCGTTGAGGTCGTTGGTGCCGATCATCAGCGTCACGACGTTGGGCCGGTAACGGGTCAGCGAGGCGTCGGCGAGTGCGGCGATCTGGTGGATCTTGTATCCGGAGTGGCCTTGGTTGTCGGGGTCGGACATCGAACCGCCCCGCAACGTGCCGACGAAGTCCAGCGGATGACCGTCTGCCGCGAGCTTGTTCCACAGCGGAGCCCGGTAGCCGTTGCCCGTGCTGCTTCCCACACCCCAGGTGATCGAGTCGCCCAACGGCATGACCCGCAAGGGCGTGTTCGAGGCGGCGGAGGCAGGGGCCACACCAGCCGCCGACACGCCGAGCGCGGCAGCGACAAGCGTGACCAGGGGGAGAAGCCAGGACTTTCTCATGCAGGCGTCCTCTTCTGCGAGTGATCGCTCAACCAACGGGGCTGAACGCCGTTCAGTCAGCGGTCCGGCAGTAGCGCGTTTTCCCGTCGGCTGAGCGGCGCCTGACGTGCCGGCAGAACGGGCGGGTGGGAGCCTCTTGGGGCTGTGCGTTGACAACACCGAGTCATCCGGCGTCCGGCCCGCTCGAGAGGCGGGTCGTCCGTGGGCAATCGGTGCCGTCACGAGTTCATCGGACCCGCCCCGCGGTGTGCACCTGTGCCAGCACTCCTGACGCGCGGACCAGTTGCCACTGCTGGTTGGCCCCGCTCCAGTCGGCGTACTGCACGACCCTGGCACCGTCGGTGGTGGAGGCGTTGAGGCCCTCCACGGCCTTGCCGCTGCCCCGGTTGACCAGCACATACCAGGCGTTGGTTTCGAGCCCGACATGGACACATCCCTGATGCGGAAGGGGACCCTCAGCGGGCAGGCATCGTCCGGCGCCGACCGGCCAGGAGCGTGTAGCGCCCGGCCGGCATCACCACGTCGGCGGCGGTCTCGTCAGGAAGCGGGCGAGCATCGCCCACTGACTCATGTCAGCGCCGATCACACCGATCACGCAAGGGCAGTTGTGAAGGACGACTACCAGGACGCCTCGTCGCCGCGATCGCCTTCCCTTACGCGCATCCCAGTATCATCAACGTCACCCTCGGCATGCGGACTCCGGAACAGGTCGGACGAAACGTGGAACTCCATGATGAGCAAGTCCCGGCCGGCCTCTGGGGCGATCTCCGCACTCAGGGGCTGATCAGGTCGGACGTGCTCACGGGGCACGGTGGGGGAGGGACGAGCGGTGTCTCTGACGGACAAGGCCATCGAGCAGATCCGTGAGCTCATCCGGACCGGCGCCCTGCCGCCGGGCTCCAAGCTCCCACCGGAGCCGGACCTGGCCGCTCAGCTGGGCCTGTCCCGCAACCTCGCCCGCGAAGCGGTCAAGGCGCTGGCCGTCGCGCGGGTCCTGGAGGTCCGGCGGGGCGACGGCACGTATGTGACCAGCCTCCAGCCGAGCCTGCTGCTGGAGGGGCTCGGCGGCGCGGTGGAACTGCTGCAGGGCGACTCGGTCGCCCTGCAGGACCTCATGGAGGTACGGCGGCTCCTCGAACCGGTGGCCACGGCGCTGGCGGCCACCCGGATCTCCGACGCCCAACTGGCCGTGGTGAAGCGGCACCTGGACGCGATGCGCGAGGCCCGCGACGACGTCGAACAGCTCAACGCCCACGACGCCGCCTTCCACCGCGCCGTCGTCTCGGCCACAGGCAACGAGAGCCTCCTCACCCTCCTGGAAGGGATCTCCGGCCGCACCCTGCGCGCCCGCATCTGGCGCGGCCTGGTCGACGACAAGGCCGCGGGCCGCACCCTCGCCGAGCACGAGGCCATCTTCAACGCGCTGTCCACCCGTGACGCCGCCCTCAGCCAGGCCGCCGCGCTGCTCCACGTGAGCAACACCGAGCAGTGGCTGAGGGAACACCTGCGCTCCGGCGAACCCATTTCCTTCGAAACGACAACGCGGACCTGACCGGCGTACGCTGCCCGCCACGACAGCCTGACCGGTGACTGGACCCCCCTGGCCGCCACGGAGAGCCAACCCTTCGCCAGCCGCGACAACCTCACCTTCCCCGGCGGAGTCTGGACGGAGGACATCAGTCACGGCGAGATGGTCCGCGACGGCAACGATCAGACCCTGACGATCAATCCATGCCGTCTGCGGTACGTCTACCAGGGCACAGACCCCAGAGCCACCGACGACTACATCAGCAAGCCCTGGCGGATGGGCCTGCTCACCCAGACCAACTCCACATGGTGACCACCTGAACCGTCGCCGAAGATCCACGCGCCCCGCCGGGCGACCCACCCGGCGGGGCGCGTGCTGCTTGCCCAGCGCCACGGCCGCCCCACGCACCCAACGCTGGTCCTCGCGCTGGTGATCCACCGTTACCGCCTGCTCGGCCACATCGACTACCAGCTTGAAGATCAAGCAGTCGCTCACGCATCGCGCACTGCCCGCCCGATCGATCAGATCCTATATTTGACAAAGTCTAATCTAGGGCTCTACGTTTCAGTCTCCTTGAGCAGGTGTGTGCGGCCTGGGTGGGTTTGTTCATGTTGGTTGGCCGCCACGTCTGTCCCCTACTGAAATCGGAGTTGGACATGAGGTGCTACGACTGCCTCCAGGAGGCGCGCAGCGACACCGCCGGCATCGGCGTCTGCTCACGCTGCGGCTTGGCCACCTGCGAGAATCACGCCCGTGTGCGTCAGGTACACGTCACCCGTCAGATCGGTATGGGCTCCTCGCACGGCCGTGTCCCGGCACGCAGGGTGGTGTGCCACACCTGCGACACGGCAGAGACGGCGCAATGACCCCGCATGGTGCGTTAACCACACCGCATCACCGGTCGCAGAATGCGCGCTGTCCGTCCGAGCACGCGCTCTTGGCCTGCCCGGACGCCGTCCCGGATCACTGGTGCGGTGTCCGGGCCTCAGCTGTGACCACGGCTCGACGGGGGCATGCTGGGGCCACGAGCGCGGACGCCATGATGTCGTAGGAGCATGGCGATGACGGATCACTTGCCAGGTGACTGGCTCAAGTGCAGGGGGCAGCAGAGCACTTGGCACGCTCCGTCGCGGATCATGGCCCGCAGAAGGCAGAAGGCAGAAGGCAGAAGGCAGAAGGCAGAAGGCCCGTAAGAGGCCGCGGTGGTACCGGCGCGGCCGGCGCATGGTGCCGCTGACACGGCCGGAGTCCCGCGGCACCGGGGACACGCCGGCGGACGCGGCCAACCGGTCGGCGGTGCCGAAGGCTTCCGCTTCTCGCAAGTGGCGGCGATGAACGGGGCTCCGAGCATGGCTCCCATGCCGGGCGGCAGCGGATCGAGAATGGCCTGCGTGCCGTGCCGGCCCTGGGCTCGGCGTCGGTGTCCAGGAGTAGGACGTTGCTGCCGCCCGGCATCCGACCGCCTGACTTCCTGGGCCTATGCCCGCCGTGTTGTGGCTGTGCGGCTGTGGGTGAGTCGGGTGCGTAGCAGGGCCGCGTCCTGGCCCGGTGGGAGGCCGTAGGCGCTGCGGTACTCGCGGTTGAACTGGGTGGCGCTCACGTATCCGACCGCCTGAGCGACCTGGGCCGCGGTCGCGTCGCCTGCTACCAGGCGCCGTCGTGCCTCTTGCAGCCGCAGGCTTTTCTGGTACTTGAGCGGACTCATGCCGGTGGCCGCTTTGAAGTGCCGGTGCAGGCTGGCGGGGCTCATGTGGGCCGCTGCGGCGATCGCGTCGATGCTGAGCGGCTCGGTGTAGTGCGCGCAGATCCATCGGGCCACCTCGCGTACCCGGGTCGTGGCCGAGTCTGCCGGCGACCACTGGCGCAGGACCGGGCCGAGGGAGCTGCGCAGCAGCCGGTAGAGGATCTCGCTCTCGATCCGGGTGGCGAGGGGGCGGATGTCTTCGGGGGTGTCGAGGAGCTGGACCCAGCGGGTGACCGCGTCGACGAGTTCCGCTGCCATCGGTGCGCAGACCTGCCCCTCGGCGGGCAACGGGGCGCTCTGACCTGTCTCGTCCAGCTCGACGAGCAGCTCGGTGAGCGCCCGGCCGTCGATGTGCATGACGGCGGACCGATAGGGCACCTGCTCCAGCTCGACGGTGACGGGCAGGTCGATCGTGGTGAGGAGCATGTCGCCGGGTCGCGCCACCTGGCTGAGTTCTCCCGCGGTGGTGCGTTTCGTGCCGCCCGCGACGAAGCAGATCATCGGTTCGTACAGCAGGTCGGTGGGTTCGATGGGTTCGTCGACCGACACCAGGAAAAGCCGGGGGACAGTGGTGCCCGAGCCCAGTCCCAGGCAGTGCCGGTCGATTGCCGCGGCGAGGCGGTCCAGCACGACGCACTCCTTCGCTGAGAGGATCAGGCAATCCTGTGCGAGCGACGCCCCATGACCCCCGGGTGCCGTGTCCCTAGCGTTGAGGGCATGGCACAGAACACCACGAACCTTCCCCAGCGTACCCTCGGCGGCCAGGGCCTCAAGGCCGGGACGATCGGTCTGGGCACGATGGGCATGACGATGGCCTACGGGGCATCGGACGACCGGAGCAGCATCGCCACCATCACCCGGGCCCACGAACTAGGGGTCACCCTCTTCGACACGGCAGAGCTGTACGGCCTCGGCATCGGCAGCAACGAGCAGCTCCTCGGGCGCGCCGTGAAGACCTTCCGCGACGACATCCTGATCGCGACCAAGTTCGGTTTCGACCTCACCGATCCGACCAGGATCGGAGCCGCCCTGGACAGCCGCCCCGAGCGCATCCGGGAGGTCACCGAGAACAGCTTGCGCCACCTGGACACCGACCACATCGACGTGCTGTACCAGCACCGCGTCGACCCGGACGTCCCCATCGAGGACGTGGCGGGTACGGTCGGCGAGCTGATAGCCGAAGGCAAGGTCCGCTACTTCGGCCTGAGCGAAGCCGGCCCCGACACGATCCGTCGGGCCCACGCCGTCCACCCGGTCTCGGTGCTCCAGACGGAGTACTCGGTGTTCGAGCGGGCCGTGGAGGCCGACGTCTTGCCCGTCGTACGGGAGCTGGGCATCGGCTTCGTGGCCTATTCGCCGCTGGGCCGCGGCTTCCTCACCGGCGCCGTCAAGCCGGCCGACGAATACTCCGCCTACGACATGCGCAGCAAGGACGACCGCTGGCAGCCCGGCAACTACGAGAAGAACGTCGCCGCGGTCCGCGAGCTGACCGCGCTGGCGCGGCACAAGGGCATCGCGGTCACCCAGCTGGCGCTGGCCTGGCTGCTCGCACAGGGCGACGACATCGTGCCCATCCCGGGCACCCGCAGCCCGCGGCGTCTGGAAGAGAACGTGGCCGCCGCGCAGGTCACGCTCACATCCGAGGACCTCGCCCGTATCCAGGAGATCCTGCCGCACGGATCGGCCGGCTCCCGCTACCCGGCGGCAATGATGCCGACCTGGCAGTGACAAAACGCCGGGGCAGGTGGTGAGGCCTGCGTCGCGGGCCACGAGGCGGCTTTGACGAAGCCGACCCGGATCAGGACGACGGTCGGGGCCCGCACGGCCAAGCAGGTCGGCGGACATCTGCCGTCCGCACGGCTGACGAACACGGCGGAGATGTCCTCCCACGGCGTGGTGCTCGGCACGGTGCGGGGTCAGGCGGCGCTCTTCTGCCGGCGGCACCTGGCGCGGGCGAGGGTTTCGACGAGTTCTTCCCGGCTCAGCTTCGACAGGCCGGCGACGCCCTGCTCGGTGGCCCGCTCGTACAACGCCGCCTTGCTCCGCTGCGGCAGCTCACTCCCGCCCCGGCTGCGGGATGGGGACGATGTATGGGGCGTTCCTTCGGCGACGCCTTCCTGGCCGCCGTCTTCTTCGCGCCCTTCGCGGCGGGCAGGTCGTCATCGAAGGCGGGCAGGACGTCATCGAAGCTGCCGGGAAGCACGATGAGCGCTCTCATCGTGGCCTTCGGGCGGTTCGGTCGCGAGGGCCGGTCTTGGTCGTGAGAAGGGCAACGACCAGCCCGCGACCATGGACGGCTGCGCCAGGCTGGAGCGAGCAGGCCGACGAATGGGCGCCATTCACGGCCGCGCCGTTAGCGGCTGGCGACCGCGCGGTGTAGCGTCGTCATTGAGCAGTCGTGGTTCCGAAGTCCCGTTCGCCCGTGATCACGATCATGGGCGTTCTTGCTGTTCAGCGCCGCTCCGGACCAGGGCGATCACCTCCCGGCCTGCAAGGTGCGGGCCCGGGTTACCTCGAAGGAGCAGGCCATGGCCAAGGGCACCGTGAAGTGGTTCAACAGCGAAAAGGGATTCGGTTTCATCGAGCAGGAGGGCGGCGGACCTGACGTCTTCGCCCACTACTCCAACATTGCCGCTCAGGGCTTCCGTGAGCTGCAGGAGGGGCAGAAAGTCGAGTTCGACGTCACGCAGGGCCAGAAGGGACCGCAGGCGGAGAACATCCGACCGGCGTAGCCACAGCGCCAAGTCGTTCCCCACGGGGCGGGCAGGCGTCCCCCGTCGCCTGCCCGCCCCGTCCCTGAAGGCCTGCGGCCCCGAGCAGACCGCTGCTGCAGCTGGCCCCGGCCGTCATCGTGCTCGTCGTCACGTCGGCGGCTGCGGCGTGATCCTGGTGGGGCACGGCACGACAGCCGTCACCGTCTTGCCCGCCCGCACGGATCTTCACCTGCACGAATCCGGTCACTGCACCGGCACGCTGCAGCGCATTGACGAACAGCTCCGACACGTCCGGCCACCGCCGCTGCTGCGCTGCCGGCCTCGGGCGCAGCCACGGATCAGAACCCGTGGGCGACGTCTCTGGCCCGCCGCCCACAGGTCGCTGTCGCCCAGAGCTCCGGGGTCCTCCTGGGGTGAATACAGTGCCGTCGTCCTCTTCGCCGGCACTCCGGAAATGTTCGGCGTTTCCCTCACCGGCCCCTACGACCAGCTCCTTGGCCGCCGCACCCGCGGCACGGCCACCGCAGGCAAGAGCCGGGCAGCGGGTCCGTCGAGCCGGTCGAGGGTGCTGGCCGGGATGCGGACCCGTTCAGTCCGGCGGCCGGCCGATGTCCCGTGTTCCGTGTTCCGTGTTCCGTGTTCCGTGTTCCGCGGGGAAGTTGAACGCAGAGCGAACATTGGTGTCAGAGCCCTGACGGGCCGTTCGGACAGACATACGGTGACCCCACCATATGAGCTCTGGGAGTGGCGGGGGACCACCAATGGAGTGGCTGAGCATTGAGAACGTCATCGCCGTCGGCACGTCCGTCCTCGGTCTCCTCGTGCCCATCGCGATGTTCCTGTACGACCGCCGGGTGCCGCGCCGCAAGCTGATCGGCTACCGCGTACAGATGGACAGCCCCATAGGCGACGGATCTTCCAACCCCCGCCTCGGCGACTTCGACGTACCGAACATGGCCGACGCGTCGCTCGTCCTCCTGCGCATCGAGAACGACGGATCGCAGAGCGTCGCCGACAATGACTACACCTCATCCGAAGTCCATGGTTTGACCGCCGAGTTCACGGGCCGCACGGTCCAGGCTGTCGCGGTCACCCAGCCCTCCGGCATCGAGCATCTGAACAGTCACTTCACGAGCGCCAACGGGTTCGAACACGTCGGCAGCACGGTGACCATCCCGCGCGTCCCGCTCAATCCGGGCGACCACTTCAAGCTGCTGGTGCTGCTCTCCGGCGGTCCGGCCGAAGGGGAGGTCAAGCTGATCGGCGGCCTCCGGGACGGCCGGGTCCACCGCAACAGCGCTCCCCAGCCGGACGACAAGCTGCGTACGTTCAGTCTCCCGGCCCGGCTGCTCAGCGGCGCGCTGGCCCTCGCCGTGCTCGCCCTCGCCGGCATCATCCTGCTCCGGGTCGGCAGCCCGATGGAGTGCGAGCAGGGCGAGTTGACCCTCACGGGCTCGACCGCCTTCGAGCCCGTCGTCCGGACGCTCGCCAAGCAGTACGAGAACAAGTGTCAGGGCGCCGACATCTCCGTCGAGGTGCGGGGCAGCGAGGACGGTGTCTTCGAACTCGCGGAGCTGGGTGAGCGATCGGCGAGCGCCGCCCAGTCCGTGATCACCTTCTCGGACGGGCCGATGGGGGAGCGCTGGGACCTGACGGGGAAGGAGGTCGCGGTGTCCTTCTTCACCCTCGTCGTGCACAAGGACATCGACCTCGGCCCGCACGGACTGTCTCTTCAGGAGGTGCGGGACATTTACGCGGGCAAGTACCAGCGCTGGGGCCAGGTCGTCCCCGGCGAGGAGAAGATCGCCGACCTGCCCATCGTTCTGGTCAGCCGGGGGGACGAGTCGGGTACGCGGCAGATCTTCCAGGACCGGGTTCTCAGGGGGTGGGAGCAGGCGCCGAGCACGTCACTGGACTGCAGGCCGCCCGCACTGGCCGGTGACACCGTCACGCGCTGCGAACTCAGCTCGACCAGAGCTGTCCTGAACAAGGTCGAGGAACAGCCCGGCGCCATCGGCTACAGCGAGGTCGGCCTCGCCAGGGAGCGAGGGGGCAAGGTGAACACGGTGCCCTTGGCCGGCGGCTGGCCCGACGACCGGCAGATCGACCTGGGCGCCGGTCGCTACCCGTACAAGGACATCGAGTACGCCTACACCTACGGCCCCCCTCGCCCTGGCTCCCTGGCCGCCGGCTTCCTGGCCTACCTCGACGAGGCCACCAGCCAGAACGTGATCCGCGGCAAGGGCCACCTGCCGTGCCTGCGGGAGCCTGAGCAGTGCAGGTGAGGCTCCGGATCCACGTGCGGCGTGCTTGATCGCCCACGAGGATCATGGGCGCCATGGGCCCGCGCCGAACAGCCCGAGGCCCCCGCCGGCCCGCCGGCCCCGCCCGGCGAGCCTTTCTGCCATTCCGGCCACCGGCATGCGCCGACGTCCCTCGCATACCGATGGCGGAGAGTTGTTCCCGCTCTGGCTGCGGAACAGACCAGTCCCGGTCGGAGCCTTCGCTCGTCACATGGGCGGCTCAGGGCGGGGCACTCGTGTATCCGTCCACTAGCGAAGGGAACCGATCATGGTAGTCGCCGCCGTTATCGCCGTGTGTGTTGTCCTGGCCGTCCTGGCCTTCCTCGTCCCCCGTCTCTCCCGCCATCCCGAACGCGGCACGCAACGTACGCTCGGTGCCGGGGCGCGGGCCGGTGGCAAGGCGCCCGGCATTCTGGGCCGACTCTTCAGTAAGCCCTTCCACACCAGTTCGCGCGCGGTGACCCGCAGCGGTTCGGCAGGCCGCCGCTCCCGCGGCCGCATGCCCTTCTGACCGACGGGCGGGCCGGACGGGAGCCTGGTGATGAACGCCGAAGACGCGGACAAATTGCTGGACGGACTGACTGTGGATGCCCGTCGGCGAGAGCAGCCGATCGTGCTGGACGAAGACGGGCGTCCCATCCGGACCTGGCAGGAGAACTATCCGTACGACCGCAAGGTGGGCCGCAAGGAGTACGAGCGGACCAAACGCATCCTGCAGATCGAGCTGCTCAAACTCCAGCGGTGGGTCAAGGACACCGGCGCCCGTGTGGTCGTCGTGTGCGAGGGACGTGACGCGGCAGGCAAGGGCGGCACGATCCAGCGGCTCACCGAGCGGCTCAACCCTCGCGGCGCACGGGTGGTCGCCCTGGACAAGCCCACCGAACGCGAGGCGGGCCAGTGGTACTTCCAGCGGTACATCGCGCATCTGCCGACGGCCGGGGAGATCGTCTTCTTCGACCGCTCCTGGTACAACCGAGCCGGCGTGGAGCGCGTGATGGGGTACTGCTCCAAGGACGAGTACGAGCTGTTCTTCGACCAGTGCCCGGCCTTCGAACGGATGCTGGTCGACGACGGCATCC
The DNA here is from genome assembly GCF_014205255.1 of Streptomyces caelestis. GTDB lineage: Bacteria > Actinomycetota > Actinomycetes > Streptomycetales > Streptomycetaceae > Streptomyces > Streptomyces caelestis. Next base: position 8,807,062 of record NZ_JACHNE010000001.1, read on the forward strand.
TGCTGGTGAAGTTCTGGTTCTCCGTATCCCGCTCCGAGCAGCGCACGCGCTTCGCGATCCGGCAGGTCGACCCGGTGCGACAGTGGAAGCTCTCTCCCACCGACCTGGCCTCGCTGGACCTCTGGGACGACTACACCGAGGCGAAGGTCGACATGTTCCGCGCCACGGACACCCCACACGCCCCCTGGACCGTCGTCAAGAGCAACGACAAGCGGCGCGCCCGGCTGGAGACCATGCGCAGTCTGCTGTCGCGCATCGACTACGCCAGCAAGGACCGCGAGGCGATCGGCACACCCGACCCCCTCATAGTCGGCGCCGCCGACACCCTTCTGGAGCCCGGTGAGGAGGACACCACACTGTCACCCACTCCGCTGTCCTCCGACACCGAGGGGCCCGGCAAGCATCCTGGGACCGACTGACGGTCACACGCCCCTCGTCTCACCGCTGGGGCCCAAGCCTGCGTCATGGCTGCGCGGAGGGGAAGAGCGCCTCCCGAGCCTCCAGGACGCCCATCCACACCGGCTCCCACTCCCTCCTTGGCGTCGATGGCGTTGATGGTCTCGATGTAGGCGGTCTGGCGTTGGCGAGGAAGAACCGCGTGGTCGCACCGGACTGCTTGAGATCGTGGATGCGCTCGTCGACATAGCCGAGGTCGTTCAGAATCGCCCTGACCTTGGTGGGGGTGGGTTCCACCAGATCCCAGAACGCCTGGGTGATGCGCACTTCATGGAGGGCGCTCGCGCACCAGTCGCGAGGGTGGGGTGCGCCTCCTCGTTGACCCCGCTATCAAGCCCTTCGACCTGCGGTCTCAAGTGGGCGGAGGCGCACTCCGCACTCCACACCCCGCGCGCTGTACGCACCACGACGCGCGTGACGGCTGACTCCCCTCCCGACCGCTCCACCCGGTGCGCCCATGCACCGTGACGGCGCATCAGGTGCCGTGCACTGTCCTGGGCTTCGGCGAGGACATGCTGGGGTGCGCGCCGCCGACAGCACTCGGCGTTGAAGGATGACTCGCGTAGGGTGCCCGGGTCATCGAGTCGGAAGGCGGGTTGCGGCGTGGCACCCAGGAAAGTGACGCGGGACCAGTTGGCGGGTGCGGCGCGGGCCGCGCTGGGCGGTGGGAGGCGGCTGGAGGCGGTCGAGCGGCTCGCCGGCGGCACCACGAAGGGCGTCTACCGGCTGACGATGGACGACGCCATGACGGCGATCGCCTATCTGTGGGAGGACTCCGAGAACTACTGGCCGATCACCGAGCACGATGGCGACCTCACCGACCCGTTCTCGCCCGGTATCGGGCTCGACCTGTTCGAGGCCGCGCACAGGCGGCTGGAGGCGCTGGGCCTTCGGGTCCTTGAGATCCACCTGGTCGACCGTGACCGCACCCACTACCCGGCCGACCTCGCGATCGTCGAGGACGTGCCCGGCGGGGACCTGATGGACCTGCGCAAGCGAGACCCGCGCGCTGCGGAGCCGACCATGACGCGTCTCGCCGAGAGCCTGGAGATGATGCGCGGCCACCGGGCGCCGTCCTTCGGCAAGGTGGCCCTGATCGACGCGGGCGGCACGTCACGTTGGACCTCGTGCGAGCAGGCCGCGCTCGCCTTCGCGCTGCGCTGCCTCGCCGAGGCGGCCGTGCGCGACCCCAGGATCGCCGACGTCCGCGATCAGCTGGAGGAGCGGCTGCGGCAGCTGACCGCGGCGGTGCGGCCGCGCGCCGAGTACAGCGTCGTCCACGGCGAACTGGGCCTGGACCACGTCATGGTCGACCGAGACGGCCATCCCGTCGTGATCGACATCGAGAACCTGCTGTACTTCGACGTCGAGTGGGAGCACGTGTTCCTACGCCTTCGCCATACCGCCGACCAGTACCAGCAGCTCGCGGTGGACGGCCTCGACGAGGACCGCCTCGCGCTGTACAAACTCACCCAGCATCTGTCGCTGACAGCCGGCCCGCTGCGCCTGCTCGACGGGGACTTCCCCGACCGGGAGTTCATGCGAGGGATCGCCGAGCACCACCTGAACGAGGCGCTGGCGCTGGTCCCGACGGGCTGATGTTGCGACCTGCGCGTGGGCGTCAGGGCTGGGTGATCTCCGAGATCGTCGGTCGCAAGAAGCCGGACGGGTCCTCCGGCATCACGTCAGCGCACGGGACGGCCCGCCCCCCGGGTGAGGGGGACGGGCCGTCGAGACCGAACCCGCAGGACTCAGCCGGCCGGCGTCGGCTGTTCGGCTGGGGCCCGCGTGCCGCCGAGGCGGCAGGAGTCGGCGCCGGTCTCGACGAGGATGCCGTTGAAGGTCAGGCGGCGGCCGAGGATGACCGCATCGGGGCGAGGGCCGGTGAAGTCCTGGCCGGGCCGGCTCGGTCTCTTCCACTCGTCTGGCGGGTCATGCCGCGCAGTCCAGACGCTGACGTTGGTCGGCCGTCAACTGCAGTGACACCCCTGCGACCGCCTCGTCCAGCTGCTGGATGGTGCTGACTCCGACGATCGGCGTGGCGGCCGGGTTCCCTCCGGTCAGCCACGCCAGCACCACCCGGTTGCGGTTCGTGCCGGTCTCGTCGGCGATCTCGTCGAGTACCGCGAGGCGGCGGGTGGTGCCGGGATGGTCGTACTCGGTCGGCAGCGGCTTGTCCGTGCGGGTGTAGCGCCCGCTCAGCAGCGGCGTGTACGCCCACAGCGCCATGTCCGGGTGGTGCTCCAGGTAGTGGAGCACCTCGTCGGTGACCGCGCCGAAGCGGTGCACCACGGTGGGCCGGGTCCCGGGACGCGGTTGCAGGTACGTGTGGTGCAGCTGCACCGCGGTGAAGCCGGCACTGCCGTGGGCCCGCGCGATCTGCCGCGCCCGCTCGATCTGCCAGGCGGGATAGTTGGAGCAGCCCAGGCGGCCGACCGTACCCGCGGACACCAGCTCGTCGAAGGCGGCGACCGTCTCTTCCAGCGGTGTGGCCGGATCGGGCTTGTGGGCCCAGTACAGCTCGACGTGGTCCGTACCCAGTCGTCGCAGACTGCCCTCGATCCCGTTCTTGACGGCCCCGGCCGTCAATCCCTCGGCCGTCTCCGGGAACCGTCCGGCCACGGTCGGCTCGCACCCCACCTTGGTGCTGATCCTGACGCGGTCACGCACGCCCGGGCGGCGTGCCAGCCACCGCCCGAGCAACGCCTCGCTCTGTCCGCCGAAGCCGCTCGCGTCCTCCCAGAACGCATAACAGTTCGCGGTGTCGATCCACACGCCTCCGGCGTCCACGAAACGGTCCAGGAGCTCGAACGACCGGCGCTCGTCCTGAACCGTGCCGAACAGCATGGCCCCAAGGGCCAGATTCTCCGTCATGTGCAGCACGCTAGGCGGATTCGGATCGGCGGTACGCTCCAATCTTGTGACCGTTTCCCAGACCAATCTCGCGTGGGCGACACTGCTGGACATCCGCCCTTCGGACGGCGGGCAGCGCCGTCTGCACGATCGCCTGGCGCACGCGCTGCGCACCGCGATCCGCGACGGCCGGCTGGCACAGGGCGCCGCCGTGCCGCCGAGCCGAGCGCTCGCCGAGGAACTCCGCTGCTCCCGCTGGGTCGTGACGGAGGCTTACGGGCAGCTGATCGCCGAGGGATACCTCAGCGCCCGGGCGGGTTCCGCCACGCGTGTCGCGTGGGCACCGGACACCCCGCGGCCCCGGCCTCGCGCAGGACGGCCGCCGGCGAAGCCACCGATCCGCTACGACCTCGCGCCCGGCCTGCCCGACCTGCGGGCGTTTCCCCGCCGCCGCTGGGCGGACGCCGTCCGGACGGTCACCGGCTCGGCCGTCCGCTACGACCTGGGCCTGCCCGATCCCGCCGGGCACGCGGTGCTGCGTACCACCCTCGCGCAGTACCTGCGACGATCACGCGGCGCGGACGCGCACGCCGGGTCGGTGTCCGTGTGCGCGGGCGTCACCGACGGCCTGGTCCGCACCTGCCGGGCGCTGCGCGCCGAGGGGATCACCGACCTGGCCGTGGAACAGCCGGGCTGGGGGCGGCTGCGGGACGCCGCGACGAGCGCCGGCCTGCGCGTGCACCCAGTGCCCGTTGACCACGACGGCCTGCGCGTCGACGACCTCACCGGGACACCGGCCCGGGCCGTCGTCGTCGGCGCGGCACACCAGTTTCCCACCGGCACGGTGCTCTCCCCGGCACGCCGGGCACGCCTGGTGCGCTGGGCCCGCGAGGTCGACGGCTTCGTCATCGAAGACGACTACGACGCCGAGTTCCGCTACGACCGCCACCCGGTCGCCGTCATGCAGGGGATGGACCCCAGCCGGGTCTTCCTCCTCGGTTCAGTCAGCAAGACCCTCTCACCGGCCCTCGGACTGGGCTGGCTGGTCGCACCCGCCGCGATGAGCCCGGCGCTGCGGGCGGCGAACCTGGTCGCCACCGCGCCACCGGTACTGGACCAACTCGCACTCGCCACCTTCATCGACCGCGGATGGTACGACGCCCACCTGCGCGCGGGGCGGCGCCGCTTCCGCTCCCGCCGCGACCTGCTGATCCGCACCCTCGACGCGCAGGTACCGGACGGCCGGGTCGCCGGCACCGCCGCCGGGCTGCACATCCTGCTCCACCTGCCCGACAGCGCCGACACCCGCAAGACGGTCCGGGCTGCGGCCGCCGCCGGGCTGCGCCTGGCAGACCTCGACGACTACCACGCGCACCGGTCGGCACGGCCCGCGCTCGTCCTCGGTTACGGCAACATCAGCGACACGGAGATCCCCCCGGCCATCACGCTCCTGCGTGAAGCGCTGCGTTCACCGAGGACCTCACCACCAACGCGTACCTTCGAGCGAGCCAGTCCGTAAACGACACGGACTGACCGCCCAGGTTCAGAGGAAGGATCTGGTCACAGGTCGCCCGGCCGTCGAACCAGAGTGAGCCCCGGTGCGGACCGGTGACGACCAGTAGGGTCGAGAATCCGCAAACGTTGTCCTGGATGAACACGGCGCCGGACGTCTTGCGCTCCTGAAACACCTCGTACTCGGCACCCCACTGCTCCCCTGCTGCCTTGTAGGTGTTGTGGTCCGAGAAATCCTCCTTCAGCGGCTCGCGCGCGTCCAGCTCGTCCTCGTAAACACGGTAGGAGTCGGGATGCGGGAAGGCGGTGGTGAGCAGGTCGCAGTTGGTGTCCGAGTCCTCATGCCAGCCCCAGCCTGCCGCGGATCGGCACAGGTGGTTCACCGCGCCGTCGGCGTCCTGCTGCCGCAAGTACTCGCGGTACTGGTCCGGGAACGCGATGCCCAGCTCTGCCTCCGCTTCGCGGATCTCCGCTTCGGACAGCGGCGCCGGGCAGGTGCGGAGTTGATTGCCGAGCGGAAGGGCGGCGCCGGACTGAAGGACGAGCTCGCCTTCACCGACCGGGTCCTGGTGACGCTCCTGCGAGACCGCCGGCCTCACTCTCGTGCACGAGTCGCGACACACCGAACTCGACGCCCTGCCCACAGCTTTGGCGGGAGAGCCAAGCCAAGCGCGCGGCAGGTCTTCCGAGACAGAGGCCACAGCTTCCACAGAAAAGCTCTCCTGCTCTTTTCCGCTCACGGTCTGCCAAGTCCTCCGAGGAACCGCGAGATTCTGCCGGGTTCTGCGACCCCCGAGCCGCGCGCATTACCCTGAGTCCATGCGGCAGGGGGCGGCGGCAGCGGCGGGGGAGTGGCGGGACTGGCGGGTCGGTGACCGGGTCCTCGGTGTGTACGAGGTGACCGGTGCCCTCGGCCAGGGCGGCATGGGGCTCGTTCACCGGGTGAGGCACCTGGGGTGGGGCACCGATCTCGCCGTCAAGAGCCCGCGTCCGGAGCTCTTTCGGGACGAGGCGGACAAGGAACGGTTCGTCCGTGAGGCGGAGACGTGGGTGGGGCTGGAACTCCATCCGCACCTGTGCGGATGTCACTACGTGCGCACGATCGGCGGGGTGCCGCGGGTCTTCGCCGAGTACGTGAACGGCGGAAGCCTGCGCGAGTCGATCGACGAGGGCCGGCTCTACCGGGGAGCACGCGAGGAGGTGGTGGGCCGGATCCTGGACATCGCGATCCAGATGGCGCGCGGACTGGCGCACGCCCACCTCAGCGGGGTGGTGCACCAGGACGTCAAGCCGGGCAACGTGCTGCTCGACCGGCAGGGCACCGCGAAGATCACCGACTTCGGGCTCGCGCGGGCCCGGCACTTCGGTACCCGGCCGCCGTCCTTCGGCCGAGCGGCCGACGAGGCAACACTTCTGGTCACGCACGGCGGATTGACGCCCGCGTACGCCTCACCCGAGCAGGTGCGGGGCGCGCCCCTGAGCCGTCGCACCGATGTGTGGAGCTTCGCGGTCAGCGTGCTGGAGATGTTCACCGGGGCGGTGACGTGGGGAGTGGGGTCCGCCGCGGGGGCGGCGCTCGCCGCGTACCGGCTGAGCCCGCCGTCCGACGCTCCGGTGGCCTCGATGCCGGCCGCGCTCGCGGAGCTGATGGAACGCTGCCTGCGCGAGCGCGTCGAGGAGCGGCCCGGCGACCTGGCGGCGGTGGCCGGGGAGTTGGCCGAGGTGTACGCGCGGGAGGTCGCCCGGCCGTATCCACGCCGGGCGGAGAACGCCGCCGAGCACCGGGCCGACGGGCTGAACAACCGGGCGGTGTCCCTGCTCGACCTCGGCCGGACGCGGGAGGCGGAGGCCGCTCTCGCCGAGGCACACGCCGCCGACCCGCAGCACCCGCAGGCCACGTACAACCTCGGGTTGCTGAGGTGGCGGTCCGGCACGCTCGCGGACGACGCGCTGGTGGACCAGCTGGAGTCGGCCAGGGCGACTGCGGGAGGACCCTCGCCCGCCGACCACCTCCTCGCCCACGTGCACCTCCAACGCGGCGATCACGAGTCCGCCCTGCCCCTCCTGCGCGCCGCGGCCGCGACCGCGGAGGCGACCGCGGACGCGGACGCCGGTACCACCCTGCGCGACGCGCTCGCGCACGCCGAGCGCGAACACACCGCCGGCGGGCGCCTGCTCGCCACCTTCACCGGGCACCGGGCCTTACTGATCTTTTCGTAAGTTCGGTGGGTGTGGTGGCCGTGTGGGTGGGAGGCTGTCGGGGTGGCATATCAACCTTCCCCTTCGGTTGCCGGCTCCTCCCTTCCTCCTTTGTCTCGGCCTCAGTTGGCGGAGGCGCGTCGTGTTCGGGCAGTCGAGTTGTTCGAGGGCGGCGTCTCGAATGCGGAGATCGCGAGGGCGGTGGGGGTGTGTGCCGAGAGTGTGCGGCGTTGGCGGCGGGTGTGGGAGCAAGACGGTGCTTCGGGCCTGCGGCGACGGGCAGCCACCGGACGCCCACCCAAGCTGGACGACACCCAGGTCGAGATGGTCCGGGCCGCGTTGGAGCAAGGTGCCCAGGCTCATGGTTTCGAGGCCGACCTGTGGACCCTGGAACGAGTCGGCGCGGTCGTCACCCGGGCAACGGGGGTGGTGTTGTCGAGGGCGTCGGTGTGGCGGCTGCTGACCGGCCGGCTCGGATGGAGCCTGCAACGGCCCGAGCGGCGGGCGGTCGAGCGGGACGAGTCGGAGATCGCCCGCTGGATCGCGCACGAGTGGCCGCGCATCAAAAAGGGGCCGTGAACACACGTGCCTGGATCGTCTTCCTCGACGAATCAGGCGTCTCCCTGCTCCCTCAGATCCGCCGCACCTACTCGCCCCGAGGGCGGACTCCGCTCCTGCGGCACCGTCTGAACTGGAAGCGCGCGTCGATGGCCGGAGCCTTGGGCTACCACTCCACCGACCCCGATCGCGGGGCCCGCCTGTGCTTCCACCTCAAGCCCGGCAGCTACGACACCGCCGGGCTCATCGAGGTCCTGGAGCAGGTGAAGGTGTTCTACCGCGGCGAGCGAGTGGTCCTGGTCTGGGACGGCCTGTCCGCCCACTGGAGCCGGGCGATGCGGGCCTGGGTCGCCGAACAGGACTGGCTCACCCTGGAACGATTACCCGCCTACGCTCCCGAGCTGAACCCGGTGGAACTGCTGTGGTCCTCGCTCAAGAAGCGTGAACTCGCCAACCTCGCCGGCGACCACCTCGCCGATGTCGCCGACGCCACCGAGCAAGGCATCCACCGCATCAACACCAACCCCGGACTGCCATGGTCATTCCTCGCCCATACCGGCCTGACCATCCGTCCACCACACCCACCGAACTTACGAAAAGATCAGTAGTGCACGCGGTGAGTCTCAGCGCGGACGCGAGCCGCGCGCTGTCCGGCGACGACGCCGGCGACGTACGGCTGTGGGACACGGCCACCGGCCGCCCGCGCGCTCTCGAGGGACATCGGGCCGCCGTGCACGCGGTGTGTCTGAGCCCGGACGGCCGTCTCGCCCTGACGGGTGGGCATGACGGCGACGTACGGCTGTGGGACACCGGAACCGTCCGCTGCCTGCGCAGGCTCTCCGGGCACACCGGCTCGGTCCGCGCCGTCTGCCTCACCCCGGACGGGAGCACCGCCCTGACCGGCGGCTGGGACGGCACCCTGCGCTGGTGGGACGTGGCCACCGGCCACTGCCTGCGGGTCGTCGACTCCCCGGAAGGCCCGGGCGGGGTGGGCCGCGCGGTCGACGCCGCCTGCCTGAGCACCGACGGGCGGTTCGCCCTGTTCGTGGGCGGTCAGACCGTCCTCTGGGACCTGGTGGACGACCGCCGTGTGCTGACCCTGGACCGCGGCACGATCTGGCCGGCCGCACTGAGCCACGACCGGCGGCACGCGCTGACCGGCGGCGACGACCGGGCCCTGGTGTGGTGGGACCTGACGACCGGTCGGTCCCTGCGCATCTTGCGGGCGGACGCCCGGCCCCCCTGGACGGCCGAGCTGAGCGCCGACGGGCGGTTCGCGGTGTCAGGGGCCATCGGCGGCACGCTGCGCTGGTGGGAGCCCGCCACCGGGCGTTGTCTGCGCACCTACGACGCGCACTTCGCCCAGGTGACCTCGGTGAGCCTGAGCGCGGACGGACGGCGGGTGCTGACCGGGGGCGACCACAGGGTACGGCTGTGGCAGCTGCCCGCCCCTGACGCGTACACCGCACCCTTCCAGATCTGCCGCCCCCGCTCCCACACCGAACTCAGCCGGCACGACGACCGGGTCGCCGCGCTGCTGGACGACGCCGAGTCGGCCGCGGGGCGGCAGCGGTACGCGGACGCGCTGACCCTGGTGGCCGAGGCACGAGCCCTGCCGGGGCACGAGCGGGACACCCGTGCCCTGGCGGCCTGGCACCGGCTCTCGCTGGCCACCGTACGGACGGGGGTGCGGGGCGCCTGGCCCGCCGGGACCGTCGAGCTGCCCACCTCCGGTACGCAGGCCCACGCCACCGCTGACGGCCGGCGCGCCCTGTGCGCGGACCTCGGCACCTTGCGGCTGTGGGACTTCGAGGACGGCGGCCGGTGCGTGCGCACCTTCGACGGGCATGACGGAGCGGTCGAGGCCGTCTCCCTCCGCGCCGACGAACGCTTCGCCCTGTCGGGCGGGCAGGACGGGACGGTCCGCCTGTGGGACGTCCGCACCGGTCGCTGCCTGAGCGTCCTCGAAGGGCACGGGGGGAAGGTCCGCTCGGTGAGCTTCAGCGGTGACGGGCGCTTCGCCTTCTCCGGCGGGGAGGACGGATCCGTGCACTGGTGGGAGCTGGCGACCGGGCGGATGCTGCGGGCCTACGAGTACGGAGGGCAGGGGGTGTACTCGGTGTGCCCCAGCGCCGGCGGGCGGTTCGTTCTCTCCTCCGGCAAGGGCGGCAGGGCGCGGATGTGGGAGCTGGACTCCGGCCACCCCGCGCGGACCTTCGAGGACCTGGCCCGCAAGGCCGACATTGAGCCGGCGCCCCCGGGAATCCTGTACTCGGCCCAGCTCACCACGGACGGACAGCACGCGGTGACCGCCAACGGCGACGGGCGGGTGGCGCTGTGGGACGTGGCGGGCGGGCGGCGTCTGCACGTCTTCGACGAGCACGTCGGGAGCGACGGGCACGCGGAGCCGATGACGTCGGTGTCCCTGAGCATGGACGGCCGCTTCGCGCTGGCCGCCAACTGGGACACGACGGTGCGACTGCTGGATCTGCGGACCGGACGCTGCCTGCGCACCCTGGGCGGGCACCGGCGCTGGGTGCTGTCGGTCCATCTGAGTGCCGACGGGCGTTACGCGGTCTCCACCGGGACGGACGGGACCCTGCGCCGGTGGGAGCTCGACTGGGAGCTGGAGGCCAGGGAGCCGGCGGACTGGGACGAGGGCGCCCGCCCGCACCTGGAGGCGTTCCTCGCCGCGCACACGCCGTTCGGGCGGCCTGTGCCGACCGGCCTCCAGGTGGTGTCGTACGACTCCCGGCTGGCCCGGCACGGAAAGCCGGTGTGGTCCGAGGCCGACGCGGAGGCGCTGCTGCGTCACCTCGCACGTGCTGGATACGGGTGGCTGCGGGCGGACGGCGTCCGGGCCGAGCTGGAGCGGATGGCCGCGGCGTGGCAGGGTCCGCGTCCGCTGCCCGCACCGCGGCGGGGGCCGACGCGGGTGCTCAGTTCAGCAAGGTCTCGATATCGGGCTTGGCGAGGACACCTGCGCAGCTGACGCAGACCGGCCTGCGCAGCACACGCCGGGTCACGCACCGGTCGCAGAAGTAGGCGCGGCAGCCCGCACAGTGCCAGAAGACCACGGCCCAGTGCTCCGGGTCGCTCCTGGCGACCGGGTTGCCCCCCGGAACGCGCGACACGGACAGCAGGCGATCACAACCCCTCCGGGAACACATCATGACGGCCATGGGAACGGACCGTAGCAGCGCGGGGAGACGAGTGACAGGGTCCGAGCAACAAGCAGGCCGGCATCAGGAGTTGGAGGAGCCACCGCCTCCCGTGTGACTGCCGCCTGCCGTACGGGTCAACCGCCGGGCCTCGTCCTCGATCCTGCGGACCACGCTGCCGCCGCTGCCGTCATCCACCCCGCTGGCCAGCAACTGCGCGGCGACCGTGGTGAAGTACTGTGCGGCAGCCAGCACATGGCCGTAGGCGTCGACGGCCTCGCCGTCCCGCAGCCGCAACAGTGCCTGGGAAGCGTCGCTCATGACCCGGACGACCTGCTGCGAGAGCTGCGCGCGGGTCTCGGCGGGCAGCCCCACCGCCCGCCCCACCTGTCGTTGGATGCTGCCGCAGGACCGCTCCAGCTCTTCCAGCAGCGCGAAGTCACGGCGCACGGGAGGACCGACCCCCGCCGACGGGTTGGTGCTGCTCTGGAGCAGCCGATGGGTGAGCGCCCGCGGCTCGTACCGGTGCAGGTCGATGGCGTGGGTGGCACCCAGCGCGGGCCGGAAGCACGGATGGATGTGGAACTCCGTCTCGTGCGGCTGCACGGGCACGTGGGCCCCGCCCGTGTAGACCACGTCGTTGCCGCGCCGCACCCCCAGGAAGCCCACCCCGTACAGCGTGTCGACCACGCCGGGCGCGGTGAGCCCCTCGGCGTACGCGGGATACTGGCGGTGGAGCGTCTCGGCGACGGTGTCGAAGCGGGCCTCCAGCGCACTGCGCATCACGACGTAGCCGGTGTTCTGGAACATCACGAACAGCTGTGCCAGGAAGGGTTGGGTGACCAGGTACTCCTTCGCCAGGTCCTGCAGCTTCCACTCCGAGAACTGCCGGGTGGCGAGCAGGACATCGCTCTCGTGGATGCTCTCGTGCCCCCGCTCGACGGCGGTGTCCCGGCACACGTTGAGGTATTGGATCGCGTCGCGCGGGCGGGGCAGGGCGCGGCCGAAGAGGAAGTCAGCGGTGTCCTCGCCGCCCACGGCCGGCGGGAAGACCTCCCGCCACAGCCGGTCGCCGGTCAGCTCGGCGCCGGCCGACGCGCGGGCCCGGGCGAGAGCGAGGCCCCGCAGGCCGGTGGCGGTCCACTGGATGCGCAGCTCCTCGCTGTGGAACTTGTCGCCCTCGCTGAAGTTGAGGGTGTCGTAGATGTCGGAGCGCAGGAAGAGCAGACAGCGCAGCGCCTTGCCGTACGCGCCCGAGACATGCTTCGCCGCCAGCAGCAGCCCGATGACCATGGCGTTGCTGTCCGGGTCGCTCGACCAGATCTGCTCCAGCTGGTCCACGAGCAGCAGGAGCGGGGCGTGCGAGCCCGCGCAGTCCAGATCGGCGAACGCCTCCGCCACGCCCCGCTCGACGACCTCCAGCTGACGTGCGGCGCGGGCGCCTTCGGACGCCGGCGGGGCACCGCCCACATCCACCGCCGCCTTGACACCGAAGGCTTCGAGGGACAGCGACGTCTGCAGCCCGGTCACGCCGTGGAGCAGCCGGTCGTAGAGGCCGGACTCGTCCGCGGACTCGCCGTTCGCGCGGAGGAATCGCCGCAGTGCCTTGACCGGGCGGGGCAGTCGCCGCAGCCCGTGCACCTGCTTGGTGTGGGCGACGATGTGCCGTGCGGCCTGGACGGCGAAGACGTAACGCCAGATCAGCGACTTGGCAGTGTCACCGGTGAGCCCCTGCAGCTCGAATCGGCGGATCTCGTCGCCCGCCGCGTCGTCGGGAGTGATCAGGGCGGTGCCGCCGGGGTGGACGCCGGCGGCGGTCAGATGCATGCAGATGGCGCTCTTGCCGGAGCCCTTGCGGCCGATGATGAGCATCTTGCGGCCGGACACGGCCGCATCGTAGGCGGCGGTCCGCAGGAACCCCTCGCGCAGCAGGCCGTCGGACATGTCCCGCTCGGCGTCCTCCCGCCCGAAGTACAGGCGCTCGACCACACCCGACGGCCCCGTCATGAATCCCCCAACTCCCGTGCTCCGCTTGGTTCTCGCTGCGCATGATGCCAGCTTGCGGCCGCCGGTTCCCGCCGGTTCGCGCCTGGCGCCGCGCACAGCGAGATTCGGCCCCACTCGGCCCCCGACAACATGGACGCCGCCACCAACCCCGGCGTGCCGCTGGCTCTTCTCCGGTCGCCGGGCAGACCAGCCGTTCCTTGCGGGCTGAGTTCCTCGGGGTGGGGGCTGGCCCCACTCCGGATCATCCGCTGTGTTCTGGGGCACATAAGGCCGCTTGGGCCCGGCCTCAACCTGCGCCGGTGGGTTGCGGCTCGCGTTGCGCGCGCCGGTAGCGGCCGGGAGCGACACCGTAGGCGCGCTTGAAGGCGTTGGCGAAGGCGAACTCCGAGGTGTAGCCGATCTGTTGGGCCACCGTGGCCAACGGGTCGTCACCGTCGCGCAGCATCCGCGCCGCGGTGCTCAGCCGCCACCACGTCATGTACGCCATCGGCGCCTGCCCCACCGTCCGGGTGAACCGCCTCGCGAATGCCGTCCTCGACATGCCGACGTGATGGGCAAGTTTTTGCACCGTCCACGGGTACCCGGTGCGGCGGTGGATGTGGTTGAGAGCCGCGGCCACTGCCGGATCGGTCAGAGCGGCGCACCAGCCGGCGGTCGGGTTGCGGGAAGTTTCCTCACGCAGCCACGCGCGAAGGACGTACACCAACAGCAGATCCAGGAGGGCGGGTAGGGCGGCGTCCGTTCCTGGGCCGGCGTCCGCCAGGTCCGCGCCGAGGAGATCGACAGTGGCCCGCAGCGCGGGATTCATGCCCGGTCGCGCGGGTATGTGGATCACCTGAGGAAGGGCGTGCAGGAAGGGGTGCACCTGCCCCCGGTCGAGCCGGTAGGCACCGCACAGCAGGACGGTGCCGCTCATAGCCTGGTCGGTCCTGGAGCTGTGCGCTCCCGACAGGTCCGCGCGTTCCGGGACCGGGTCGGGCGGCAGGAGGGCCGGCATCACGCCCGGATCGCTGCCCATGCCGTGCATGGCTCCGTGGGGGAGGAAGACGACGTCGCCTGCGCTCAGCCGGATCGCGTCGCCGTCCGAGGGCAGCAACCAGCAACCGCCGCGCAGCACGATGTGGAAGCCGGCCCCCGGGTAGGGGCCGAAGCGGTTGCCCCACTCCCCGTCGCGGTAGGAGTGGGTGAACTTGGGACGGCCGCCCCTCATCGTGGCGATCACATCGCTGACGACGTCCATGAGCCGACTCTACCTGTCCGCCTCGCCGGCGGGACGATGGCGTATGTTCTGGCCCATCTCACGCATGGAAAGGACCAGTTGTTCCTCCGTACGGTCGAGTTCACCGGATCCCGATCCCGACGGAGGAAACCCAATCATGCCCGCATACGTCGTCATCGACCTCAACGTCACCGACCCGGCCGGATTCCAGCAGTACATCGACGGTGTGACTCCGCTCATTGAGCGGGCCGGCGCCCGCAATCTGCTGATCGATGAGGACGCCGTGGTCCTCGAAGGCGACTGGACGCCCTCGACCCTGGTCATCCACGAGTTCCCTTCCAAGGCCGACCTGCAGGAGTTCTGGGACGCGCCGGAGTACCAGCCCCTGAAGGAAATGCGGCGCAAGTACTCAGCGGTCAAGGTCGTCGGGGGCCAGAGCCCCGACGCATCCTGACGTCGCGGCCCGCCGGCTGGCTACGTGTGGTTGTGACTCACGCGGCTGTCCCCAACTGCCTCGTCCGAGTTGTCTAGCGGCTCGCCCGGAAGGGGCCCAGTGCTGCGGCAGCCGCGACATCTTGGAGGCCAGTGTCCACCTCTCGCGTTCGCGGGACAGCTCGCCCGGAAGGAAGAAGCCGAGGGCTTCGGCGAGTGGCTTGCGTCCTGTGTTCACCAATGCCCGCACAGCTGCCGGACTTGTTCGTCGGTAGCTGACACTGCCGCTCGGGACGCACGAGCGTGACGTCCCGCGTCTGTCTGGTGCCCCATCCAGTGGCGAACGACCAGCCTGTCCACGGGTGTCCGGGCCTGGCCCGAGAAGCAGGCCGGCGACCGGGATGATGTGAAGGCGGAAGCTGCTGAACGACCGCCGCTTCGACAAGTAGCGGAGAGCGTTCGGCGCGTGGACCGACGAGCGGGCAGGAGCGAGGGTGACCGACCGAACCGGCGCCGACCAGCCGGCCTCGCAGCCCTACATCGCCCTGGTGGTGATGGAGGCGACCACCTCTTCCCCGGCCGCGGCCGGGGAAGAGGAGCAGCCCCTGTACCAGGAGAACATCGTCCTGGTGCACGCGACCGACGAGCGGTCCGCCAGAGAGCGGGTCGAACGACGGGCGCGCCAGGCGGAAACGAGCTACGTGAACGACCGGCAGGAGACGGTCACCTGGCAGCTCCGGGCGATCGTCGACGTGAAGGAGGCCGAGGACACCGATCTCGGTCGTGACGCCGACCTGTACACGCGTCACTTTCGTGACTGGGCGGCGTACGAACGGGTGGAGCCACTGCTCGCTCGCGACAGCGACGGCGCCTCACGCGTGTCTCTTTGACGGGTTGGTCAGTTGATCGGATGTCTCTGTCCGATAGTGATCACCGATGCGATGTGGGACCGGATCGAGCCGTTGATGCCGGCGGATCCGGTCCGCGGGCGGCGGTGGGCCGACCACCGCCGCACTCTTGAGGCCATCGCGTGGAAGTACCGCACCAACTCGCCCTGGCGGGACCTGCCCGACGAGCTCGGCTCTTTCCAGAGCGCTCACAAGCGGCTGATCAGATGGGCCGTGGACGGCACCTGGGAGATGATCTTCGCCGCCGTCCTGGCGGCGGCGGACGCCGATGCGACATCGACTGGGCGGTGTCGGTGGACTCCACCGTCGTCCGGGCTCACCAGCACGCTGCCGGAGCACTCAAAAGGGGGCGGCCCGCTCCGGCGAGCCCGCCGATCACGTGCTCGGACGCTCCCGCGGCGGGCTGACCAGCAAAGTCCATCTACTCTCCGACGACCGAGCCCGCCCGCTGCGCTGGCTGACCTCGCCCGGTCAGCGGGGTGGCAGCCCGGTGTTCGCCCCGGTGCTGGACGGCTTACGTATCCGGCGCCGCGGCACGGGCCGCCCGGGTAGCCGGCCGGACCGGGTGCGCGGCGACAAGGTGTACTCCAGCCGGACAACCGCGCCTACCTGCGGCGGCGCGGGATCAAGGCCACCCTCGCTCATCCGCTTGCCGCCGGCTTCGGTCGCCTGGTGGTTTGCTGTAGTGAACCGCCGGGCGGCGACCTATCGTGCTGGCCGATGATCCCGGCGGGGATCCGGCGGGATGCCTGTTGTGACGGGCAGGGAACCCCCGCCGGTCCAGGCCGTCAGTCCTCGCCGCGCCGCCGGTTTCGTTACCGGGGCGAAGAGCGCTTTCGGTTGGGGTCCAGCCGGTAGTCGGGACATTCGCGGTTCTGACATGGGCCCGGGCCCCACACGGGAACGAAGACGCCGAGGCTCTTGTGGCGGTGGACTGCGGCTGGCACGGATTTCTTGCACGTCGGGCATACGAATGCTGCTGACTTGCGCTTTATTTTGACCATTTTTTTACTATATGACCGTTCTGCCGCGTCGGGAAGTGCCCTGCCTCTTCGCCGACCCGAGCGCGGGCGGGCTCCACCGTCCCCGCCCGGTACACCGGCTGGAGGCTCAGGGGCATCCGTCACGGGCAGTGCGCTGGGCGTCTCGGACTGCTCGGTGGCCGCGGAGGCATTCTGTTCGTCGGCCTGTTCCAGAACGCCTATCGGGGCGGGCCTTTTGAGGCTGAGCACCACTGAACCTGTCAGGACGACGACAATGATCGCGAGACTGATGGGTGAGGGGATTTCCGGGATGCTCGGGCTGATCAGCTTGTGGGATGCCTGGAGGATGAGCTTGACCCCGATGAAGGCGAGGATGACCGCCAGTCCCTTGTTCAGGTAATGGAAGCGGTCCAGCAGGCCGGCGAGCATGAAGTAGAGGGCTCGCAGGCCGAGGATGGCGAAGGCGTTGCTGGTGTAGACGATGAAGGCGTCGTCGCTGACCGCGAGGACGGCGGGCACGCTGTCGACGGCGAAGATCAGGTCGGCGGCCTCGATGGCGGCGACCACCGCGAGCAGCGGGGTCGCCATCCGTATGCCGGCTTCCTTGACGAAGAACTTCGCCCCGGCGTACTCGTCCCGCACCGGGATGAGCTTGCGGAGCATCCGTACGGCGAAGCTCTTGCCCGGGTCGAAGCTCTCCTCCTCGTCCTTGAGGAGCTTGTAGGTGCTGTAGAAGAGGATCGCGGCGAAGGCGAACAGCACCGCGGTGAAGCGGCTGACCACGGCCACGCCGAGAGAGAGGAAGATCCCGCGGAAGACGAGCGCGCCGATGACGCCGAAGAACAGCACGCGGTGCTGGTAGGCGCGGGGCACCTTGAAGTACGCGAAGATCACGGCGAAGACGAACAGGTTGTCGACCGACAGGCTCTTCTCCAGCAGCCACGCCGTCGTGTACTCGGTGCCCGCCGTGGTGCCGAGGACGAGGAAGACGACCGCGCCGAAGATCAGGGCGAGGCTCACCCACAGGCCGCTCCAGGCGGCGGCCTCCTTGAAGCCGATGACGTGCGCGGTGCGGTGGGACAGCAGGTCCACCGCCAGCGACACGACCACCGTCGCGGCGAACGCCCCCCACAGCCAGAGCGGGACCTCAAGCACGCCGAACACCCTCACTATGGCCCGCGCGAGTACGCCGGCCCTATACAGGAGTGTCCGGCATTGCGCTCCCGGAGGCACGCGGAGCGGGTGAGGCCGGCCGGAGGCACGATCCTCACGAGGCAGGGGATGGCGCGCGTGCGCTACGGGTCGAGTTCGACGTCACGCAGGGCCAGCAGGGACCGCAGGCGGAGAACATCCGGCCGGCGTGACCGACAGCGCCCCGCAAGGACGGATCGGCCCTGGGGGAGTGACACACTGCCGGTCACCGGTGCGCTGCCGGTGCTGCGCACACCTGAGGTCCCTCCGGTGTGCGCCCCGACTCCTCCCCGTTCCCCTCCGGGCGAACCGCGGCGGCCGCCTCCACGGCCGCCGCGGCCTGCGCGGTGCCCGCAGTCATCGTGGCCATCGAACGCGTGCAATCCGGCGCACACCATCCCAGCGATGTCGCCACTGGCGCGACGATCGGCCTGGCCAGTGCCTGGCTTACCCGGCACGTCCCGCGCCTGATCCCGCGCCGCTGGACCAGCTACGCGGGGACGTCGGTTCGGTGCCGGGCGTGGAGGCAGGTCACCAGTAGTGTCGGCGGCCGGCGACTGCGTGTCCCATGGATCCCATGATCCACAGGATGGCGCCGATGACCGCGAGGATGATCCCGATCGTCCACAGGATCGATATGCCGGTAACGAAGCCGACAACCAGCAGAATGATGCCGAGCAGGAGCATGACCGCCTCCATTCCGCAGTAGTGCTGCTTTCACTGTGGACCTCGGCGCGGCTTTAGGGAAGCCCCGGTGTCTTCTGAGCTCGCTGCGTGGTGCGACACGGCCAGCTCCTGCGCATCCAGCGCGGCTGCGGTTGGCATCAAGAGCCTGGTGGTGGCCTGCCCTGGGTTCCGGCAATGGCCTGTCCTGCGAACCTTCGGGGCGCCCGGACGGGTGTGGCCAGGGGTGCGGTGACGTCCCACCCAGGCGCCTCGCGGCAGCTGCATTCCCGGATGTCGGGATTTCGGTGGCCCGCTGCCGCCGGGGAGTGGGGTCGTGCGCCGCGTGCGCGGTGTCGGCCCGCGGGGTCAGACGTGGGCGACGACCAGCAGGGCGAAGGCGGCGATGATGACGGCGACGCGGACGTAGTGGAGGCGGTCCCAGCGGTTCATCTGCTGCTTCCAGTCGGCGGGCCGGTTGTCAGGGGTCCACGTCTTGCCCCGGTTGTTGATCGGGACGAGCAGCAGGATCGACATGATCACGCTGAAGATCAACAGCGCGCCGGCGGTGACGACGAGGCCGGTGCCGTGGTGGTGCCATCCGGCGATGGCCCAGACCGCGACGAGAATGAGCGAGGTGATGTACCAGACCGGCATCACGGCGCCGAGCATCCGGCCCCCGTGGGCGCGGCCGAGTTGGCCGCTGTCGCCGGGGAGTGCGTTGAGGATCGGGTTGATGACGAAGGCGACGGAGAACTCCACCCCCACCATCACGCCGACGACCACGATGGTGAAGACCTCAAGTGCGGTGAGCATGATGTCCCTCCGGTTTTCTAGCATTGCTAGGTGACGAGGCAACGCTAGTACTGCTGCCGCTCGATTATCTAGCAATGCTAGGATCGAGTCATGTCGGTACAGGAACGCAAGGAGCGCGAACGGGCGGTCCGCGAACGCCTCATCGTGGCGACGGCCCGCCAACTCGCCGAGCAGCAGGGCTGGGACGCGGTCACGACTCGCCGGCTCGCCGAACGCATCGAGTACAGCCAGCCCGTCCTCTACAGCCACTTCCGCGGCAAGCGGGAGATCATCGGCGCCGTCGCCCTCGAAGGCGCCGCCGAGATGGCCGCGATGCTGAGAGCCGCGACCCGCGCCGCGGACGGCCCGCGCGCCCGGGTCGCCGCGCTGGCCCGCGCCTATCTCGACTTCGCCGAATGCAACCCGGCGGTCTACGACGCCATGTTCCAGCTCGACGGCGGCCTGGCGTTCGCGGACGAGGACACCCCGGAGCCTCTGCAGGACGCCTTCGCCGCCCTGCTGGAGAGCCTCGGCGAGGTCGCCGGGGACGGCGTCCACCCGGGGCTGTTCACCGAGGTGTTCTGGGCGGCCCTGCACGGGCTGGCCACTCTGACCCGAGCGGGACGGCTGCCGCCGGAGGACACCGAGTCGAGGGTGGAGCTGCTGGTAGACCGGCTGGCCATGGTCTGACACACCATCTCGGCAGGCACGCAGCCGGGGCCCTCGGGCCCCGCCACTGCCTGCCGGCGGCATCGCTTCCGGTTACTCGCGCCCACACGGCGCAGCCGCAGATCGCCGGGCCCCCGGCCCACAGACGGGCACCCGCCCCGCAAGCTGCGATGCTCATTGATCAAGACCCGATAAGCGCCCAGACGGTGCTCAGTCGGAGCCCACGGTGAACTCCTGCCAGTGGATTCCGTCAGTGGATATCCGGTAGTGCCCGTTGCCGTAGCTGTCGGCCCACAGCCAGCCGATCGGGGTGCTGGTGACGGACCCCGCCGCGCGTTGCGAGTCGCCGGCCCGCTGGAACGTCCTGGCGCGGCCGGTGCTGCGCCATACTCCCCTCTCTCCGTACACCGTGAGGCTGCCGTCGTCGGCCGCGACGACGTCGCCGAGCGAGGAGAGCGGCTCGACGCCCCTGCGGTAGGTCCACAGGCGGGTCCAGGTGTGGCCGCCGTCGGTGCTGGTGTGGAGCGCGCGGAGGCCGTTCTTCACCTCTTCGTGTTCGGGGAGCTGGCCCGTCTGCTGCGCGTACAGGCCGCCCCTTCCGGCAACGACCTGGTACCGCCAGCGGGAAGAGCATCGCGAGCAGCGCCAGCCCAAGAGGCCCTGTTCTCATACCCGCCCGCCCAGCAGCGATCGGGACTCCCGTTCGACCGACACCGCTCGTGATCGGAAAGGCAACAGCCTCTGACTAGCTCAACGCCCACATGAAGGCCAGGTGGGTAGTGAAATGATCTTGGTCCTGGATCATGCGGGCACGTCGGCACTGCCGCGACCACAATCGCCTCCCGGAGATGAGTGAACCGCTGATCACGTGGGCTGCGATCACGCTGATGACCAGAAGGCTCACCCGACGCAAGGGCCGCCCCGCCGACCCTTGTTGACATCGACGACGTCGGCAGCGGGCGGCGCCTTGGCATCGACCGGCTTGTTGTAGTCCAGCGTCGTCTCGCCGGGCAGGGCGCCACCACTCCTGCTGGATTTCAGGATGTACGGCTGGCCTTCGGTTGCGACGTGCCACCTGTCGGTGACCCCGGCCTGCTCCCTGGTCAGCGTGATCGCTTGCTGGCCATCGACCTCAGTGGTGCCTTCTTGCCGCCGGTCTTCGCGTCCGGAGCCAGAAGCCCCCAACGCAGTAGCTCGTTGCCAGACCATGTGGGTCGCCTCCCACAGGGGTCTTCCACCAGCGGTGCACTACTGGGGCCTGGACCCGGGCGCGGACGGCTCCTGCACCCAGTGCGGATCCGGCCACACCAGGCGCGGCACCATTTACGACCCGAAGTGCACCGGCGGGGAACTGACCAACTGCTGACGACGCGGACCGTCGCGAGCCCGCGACCTGGGTCGTCTGACACCGCACCGAAGCAAACGAAGGCCCGTACGCCCCTCCAAGGGCCGTTTCCAGGCTGAAGACCTGGAAGCCCTCCGCGACTGCCGGTTGAAAGGCGCCGGCGTCCACCACGCCATGCTCGGCATCGCCCGCCTGCACAACCTCACACTGGCCGGATGAGAGGCAGCGGCGCTGGCCAACTGGCATAGCGTAGATCATTTGTGGGACAACGCTTAGCTGACACCGCACCCGCTTGGCGTGAACCAGCCATCCTCTTGGCGCAATCCTGCCATCGCGACCGGCGGGTGCTCCGGCGCACCTACTCTCGGTTCCATCGGCGTGATCCACGCAGATCTCCGCAGGTGTGCCACGGCGCCGGGCCGATCGTAGCCTGACGAAGACGAGGCCGGGACGGAGTTGACAATGACCGGTACCCATCCGGACCGAGCCGGCGGCCGGGGCCCGGGAATCATCGCGGTACTCGGTGCGTTCGTTCTCAACGGCGCGCTTCTTGGCTCGTGGGCCCCTCGGGTGCCGGCGCTGGCCGCGCAGATCGGTGCGGACGAGGGTGCGTTGGGGCTGTCTCTGCTCGGTGCCAGCGCAGGTATGATCGCCGCTTCGATTCTCGCCGGTCGGCTGTGCGCGGCGTTCGGCGCTCGCGTTGTGATGACGGTGTCCGGCGTTGCCGGGTCCGCGATGCTTCCGGCTCTGGGACTGGCGAGGTCGCCCGCGACGCTCGGCCTGCTGCTGATCGTGCTCGGCGCAATGGTCGGCGTGATGGACGTGGCGATGAACGTGTCCGGCGTGACAGTGACCCGGCGGACCGGCCGGGCGATCATGCCGCTGTTCCACGCGGCCTTCAGTTTCGGCACGCTGGCCGGTTCGGTCGGCGCCGCGGTCGCGGCCGGACAAGGGCTGGCGCCGAGCCGTCATTTTGTCATCGTCGCGGTGATCTGCGGCAGCGTCACCGTCGGCATCGCCCGCTGGATTCCTGTTGAGGAACTACTGAGGGCGCCCGCAGAGAGCGGGCGCGCCGGGCGGGCACCGTTCAGGCGACCGGTGCTGTGGCTGCTCGGCGGCGTGGCACTGTGTGCCTCGATAGCCGAAGGAGCGACCGCGGACTGGTCGGCGCTGTTCGGTGTGCAGGAGCGCGGTCTCAGCGAGGCCACCGGCGCCCTGATCTACTCGTGCTTCTCGATCACCATGGCGGGCACCCGCTTGTGCGGTGAGGCGATTCAGCGTCGTTGGGGCGCACCACGGATGCTCATCGGGGGTGCGGTGATCGGTGGGCTGGGGCTGGTCACCGCGGTCATGGCGCCGTCGCCGGCGCTCACCTTCGCCGGCTTCGCTGTCGCTGGTGTCGGTTTGGCGTACGCGTCTCCCGTCGTCATGGAGTTGAGTGGCGCGGCCGGGCGACGGGCCGATGGGGGCGGTGGTGAGCGCGAGGTCGCGTTTGCGACAACCATTGCCTACAGCGGGTTCTTGCTCGGGCCTCCGATGGTGGGCGGCGTCGCCGAGCTGACCAGCCTGCCGGTCGCGCTTGGCGCTGTCGCGGTGCTCGTGTTGTTGATCGGCCCGCTGACTCTGGCCGCGGGTACTTTCCGGCGCCGGGAGTTGTCGTCGGCCGAGGAGCCAGGGGCGAACCCCGCCCGGGGCAGAGCGATCCGGCGCACAACGGGCTGAGTCCGCCGCGACGGTCGTAGGCGGGGGTTCGTCAGGATGTGCAAGCCCTGCGTCGTCGTCGAGTGCGTCCGCGTGTACGCGCGTGGCCCCAAGTAGTTCCAGAACCTCGGTGACGTTGCGCCGGGTAGATCCTGTCCAGGACCCTCCGCTGCGTCGTAGTGACCAGTCGTCACGAAAGTTCGAGGCTAAAAACCGACCGGTCGCCTCCACTGCAGGACACGACCTGGATGACACGACTGTTCGATCTCCAGGCGGCCTGCTGCCGGAACAACGCGTAGGGCGGCATGCCCCGCACATACGTCGCATCGCGGGACTGCGACTCCATGGCTCTACGACGCCGTTGTGGGCCGAGACGGCGTGTCGGCCCACGTAGCCACTCCGCTGTGGTGCTTGGCCCAGTGGGGTGGGGGAGGGCTGAAGGAATGCTCCGCCGGCGGCCTCGCGCTGGGCGTTGTCCAGGAGCTGCCCGAAGTGGTCGATGTCGTCGCCGAGGACCGGCACGAATGTCTCCAGGACGTCGCGGTGTGGCAGGGCCGTGGCTTCGCGGGTGGAGGCGACGGCGCCGGTGCCCAGCAGCCAGCAGCTGGCGACCGCCACGTCGCTTGGTGCTGGGCGTCCCGCGCGCAGGTGCAGGGTGTGCACGGCGGCGCGGAGCCGTTCGGCGGCGGGCATGGGAGGGTTGTCCGGCTTCACCGGCGTCTCGCGGTACTTCTCGCTGAGTTTCTCGGACTCCCAGACGGTCCGCGGAACCTCCGTGTCGGCGCCGCAGGTCTGGGTGAACTTCCGTGTGCGGGACCAGGGTTGGCACGCGTTCGCCGGAGAGATGCGCGACAGGTAGGAGGCGGAGCATCCGATGCGGCTGCTGACCTCCCTGTTAGTGAGCTGAGCGGTGCGGATCGGCACCGAAAGGATCCGTGCCAGACGGTTGTACGCCGCTCCGGATGGTTCGATCGGGGCGGATTGATCGGGGCCTTCCCCTCCTGAGTCGCGGGACTCACCCGCGATGTCCCCGCCGGCGGCTTCCTCCGGAGATGCGGCGGCATGCGGGGCAGTGCTGTTGAAGAGGCTGGCGAGTGAGGTGAGTACCGCCTCGGAGCGGTTGAAGCGCGCGAGGCGCCGCAGGATGTACCCCTCGGTGTAGTGGCGGCGGGCGGTGTCTTCGCTGACACGCAGGATGGAGCTGATGGTGGACCAGGTGAAACGTCGGTACGGACCCGGCCGACCACCGCCGCCGTCAGGCCATCGAGCTGCTGCTCGTGCAACTGGGCGAAACGGCAGCAGTACATGGACCGAGCCACCCGAGTTCCTCGGGATCCCGGCCCAGCCGTGACCTGCTGGACCTCTGCCCATGCAGACCCGCACTGGGCTGGCCTCGTTGGGCCTCTGCGGATCTTGGACTGGGAGGGATGGGGGCAAGCTCCGGACGGCTTCGACGGCGCCACGCTCTACGCCTTCTCGCTGCTCCAGGCGGACACCGCCGCCCGCGTCCGCGACGCCTTCCCCGCGCTGGGCAGCCCGGCTGATCTCGCCGCCGAAGCGACCGTGTGCACCCTCGCCGTACGGACCCACTTGAGTGGTGTGGCCGGCCACCGGGATGCCACGATCGCGGGGACGATCGGCGGCCTCGGAGCGCTGGCCCTCTCCGCCACGGCCCTGATAGCAGGAATCGCATAACGCGTCCGGGACGCCCACGGCCTCGCTCGGCCCTCGATCTCCTGCAGCCGATCTCCGCTATCGGGGACCGAGTTCGTCAGGGCTGACGGACGAAGATCGCGCAGTCTGGGCATTCGTCGAGATATCGGTAGCGGCACTCGACAGTGTGTTGGAGGAAGACGATCGCCTGTTGCCTGCTGATGACTTCGTTTTCGAGCGCTGCGATCTTCGCTCTCACGACCCTCTGTGCCTCTGATTTCTTCGGAGCCATCGCGGCGGTGACCTCGGGCAGTGAGAGCCCAACCCGCCGCAGTTTCAGCACGGTTCGCGCCTGCTCCAAGGCATCGTCATCATAGACGCGGTAGCCGTTCGCATCTCCCCCACGGTGAGTGCCCCGACCTGCTCCCAGTGGCGCAAGACGTGTGTGTCGACGCCGAGTCGCGCGGCGGCCTCGCCGATCGTCATCCTCACGCTCGCCCCTTGCCTTCAGGTCGACCTGAACCTCTAGTTTCTCAAGCATGCATGATTTCCCTTGTCTTGGTGATGCTCGTGCCGGAACGGTCCTGGTAACAGGCGCGACAGGCAACGTCGGCCGTGAGATCGTCGCGCGTCTCGTAACCCACGGGGCGGCCGTGCGGCGCCTCGATCGCCGCCAGGTCGAGTCGCACCCAGGGGTGGAGTCGGTGGTTGGCGACCTGACAGACCCCGCTTCCGTTCGCGAAGCACTCGTCGGAGTCGACACCGTCTTTCTCGTTTGGCCACTGCTGGACTGCGCCGCTGCTCAGCCGCTGATCACGGAGCTCGCCGCGGCGGCACCACGCCTGGTCTACCTGTCCTCGACAGCCATCGACGATGACGCTGATCGCCAAAGCGATCCGATTGTTCAGGTGCACGCTGATATGGAAGCGTTGCTCCATAGTGGGGAGCTTTGCCTCACTGTGATGCGCAGCGACACCCTGGCATCGAACACGCGTGGTTGGTCGGCACAGTTGCGATCGGGTGACGTGGTGAGGGGCCCGAATATTGCGCGCACAGCAGTCGTGGACGAGCGTGATGTCGCTGCGGCGGCTGTAGCGGTCATGCTCGGGCACCATAATGGGTTCGTTCGCGACACCTACTTGTTGACCGGACCCGAGCTTCTCAGCAGAGCTGAGCAGGTCAACATCCTTGGCGCCGAACTCGGACGAGACTTGCGATTCGAAGCAGTTCCAGCGGATCTCGCGCGCGCACGAATGCTGGCGGACGGTCGTCCGGAGCCGCTTGTCGATGCGCTGATCGCGGCGTCGGTGCGACGACACGAATCGGACCTCATCACAGATCATGTCGAGCTTCTCACCGGCCAGCCGTCCGGCACCTTTGCTCAGTGGGTCATCGACAACCGAGGCGAGTTTGGACGGCAGCCATGATCGGTCCCGTCGATCAGCTTCACACCAAGTGATGACCACAGCAGGCAAGGACAGTGCCCGAGGATATCCGTTCTGCGGAGGATCAGGGATGCGGGCTCCCCCGCGGGCATGCGCACGAGCGCCTCCACGGCCGGCCCGCCCGTCGGCGACAGCTTCATCGTGTGCCAGCGCTCGAGGCGAACGTGGATCCCGCGAAGGCGACCGCTGCACCAGTACCCGGTCGGCTGCACGGCCTCACCGACCGGCTCGGCGCGGCGTGACAATGCCTTTCCCCGTGCCCGGTGCCGCTTTGCGTACGACCAGGTCACCGAGGTCATCAAGGCCGGGATGGCGAACAGCGGGGCGAAAGCGAAGCCCCAGACGGTCTGTGCCGTACCGCTCGACATGTACGTCTGGCTCTCGGCGGTGAAAGCGACCACGAGTTGCCACAGTGCCACCAGGACCAGGACGCCGGAGGCGGTCCAGGCCAGCGGGGCGAGGACCCTGGGGTGCAGCGGCCTCCACCGGTCGCTGACGAGCAGCAGCGGAAACAGAGCGGCCGACTCAGTGAGGACGGAGAGGCCGACGACGTATGCGATGCCCCAGCCGGGGATGTCGAAGACGTCGCGCAGCACCTGGTCGCTGTAGCCCACATGGACACCGGACGCCATGGTGATGCGCCACAGGCCGGACGGGACGGCACACAGAGCGATGGCGTGGGCGGCGCGGCGAGCCCAGGCAGGCGCAGGTGCGGAGGTGGGGAGAGGGGCCTGCGGGGTGGCTGCGGTGATTCGAGTTGGCCAGGGTGAGCTGTCGCAGCGGGCCGAGTGCGCCTCGATGGGGTTGGCCCAGGAGGCGTAGCTCGGGGTGAGGCACAGTTCGACCTTGTTCTTCTTCGCCCAGCGGCGGATGTCCGTGCCGGTGTGGGCGGAGAGGTTGTCCAGGATGATGTAGATCGGGGCGCCGTCGGGTCGTGGCGGCGCGGATCGACTTCAGCGCGGCCAGGCTGCCGGCGGTGCCATTGCGGCGGCGGTTGACGCCCCACAGGGTGTCGTCACGAGAGCCTGGTGGGGCGAGTGGTGGCCGTCTGGATGACGAAGTCCTCGTCGTCAGGGGCGAACAGGCGGGACGGCCTCCCGCCCATCGAGGCCCGGGCAGGCCAGGCCGAGCTCGTTGAACCGGTGGATCACCTCCCGCACCGTGTCCTCGTCGGCCTGGACCAACTGGGCGATCACCGGGACGCGGTCCCCGCCGGCGGACGCCAGCAGCATCATCGCCCGCCCGGTAGCGCACCGAGCCGGTACTGCCCCGGCACACGATCGGCAGTCCCACACCTCCAGCGGTCAGAACGGACGTCACCACCCCATCCAACCAACCGACCCAACCGCCGACCCGGCGAACCTTCCCGGTCAGAGCACTAGCGCCGATGTACGGACACGACCTCGTACGGTACGAGGTCGAGCGTCGCAATGCTCAAGACCTGCTCCATGCACGCCCGCACCTCCGCGTCCTCGCGCGCGGCCGCCAGATCTGCCTGCGAGCGCCACTGGTTGTAGTTGGCCACTCGATTGCCCTCAAGGCCCCGGTGAATATTGGCCTGCACGTAACCAGGCTGCTTCGGCATGACCTCCCGCGCCATGTACTGGAGCAGCTCGATGAGACGTTGCTGATTCTCTGGCGCGACGGTGAAGACATTGATGTACGTGACCAGGTCGCCACCCGTACTGATCTCGGTCATGCTCAGTGTCTCCTCCAGGTCCGGTGAACCACGGTGTCCGTCGCAGGAGGCAACATCATCGGGGCCGCGTTTCTTCCAGGCCATGGCACGTTGGCGCGCAACGCGTAGACGGAAGCCTGCGGGTTCGTGATCAAAGGTCCGCGTGTCACAAGACGGTCGTTTGCCGCATCCAGGATTCCCGCGCGTGAGTCGTCGAGTGTTCACTCGGCTCCGCCCGCCATCGCGCGCCGAACCCCAGAGTCAGGGCCTCCCGGGTCCTGGCGGCCCGATGGGCTTGCTTGCCAACTCTCATCCCATCATTGGTTACACCGTACTCTTCGTGTACGGTGTAACCAAGATTGCTGATTCAGAGGAAGCCATGACCCAGCAGACTGTGGCGCACGCTTTCGCGGCACTGATGAATGGCCACGACCCCGACGCCGTGGACGGGTTCGTCGCCGAGGGCTACATCAACCACAACCCCTACGTCGAGGACGGCCGGGAGGCCAACCGGGCCTTTTGGACCCGCTGGTTCGCGGCGTTCCCGGACACCCGGGTGACCCTGGAGGACGTCCTGGTCTCCGGGGACCGGGTGGCGGGCAGGTTCACCTACCGCGCTACCCACCTCGGGTCGCTGCTCGGCGAGGAGCCCACTGGCCGCGAGGTGGAGATGCGGTCGCTGGACATCTGGCGGGTACGCGACGGCATGGCCGTCGAGCACTGGGATGAACTGAACGCCGTCGAGTTCTTCTCTCAGCTGGGCCTGCTCCCGCCGGTGAAGGTGCCCGGCGGCCAGGACGGCGGACACGGTCACTGATGGCCACCTCCGCACACCAGCCCGAGCGTTCCCGAGCCCAGCAGCGCCGGGACCGGGAACGCGCCGAGGCCCGCGCCACCATCCTCGCCGCCGCTCGCGAACTGGCCCGCACCGAGGGATGGGATGCGGTGAGCATGAGGCGGTTGGCCGATCGGATCGGCTACTCCGCCAACTTCGCCTACCGCTACTTCAAAGGCCGCGACGACATTCTGCTGGCGTTCGTCCGGGACGGATTCGCCCGCCTTGCCGACGCGATGGACACGGCGGGTGGTTCGCTGGAATCCACTGCGGCGGCCTACCTGGACTTCGCACTGGACGAGCCGGATCTCTACCAGGTGATGTACGGCCTGGGGGGAGTCCGGGTGCCTGCCGCAGCGACCGAGGACGAGGGCGCTGCGGTCGGCGCCGTGATCGCCCGCACTCTCGGGGTCAGCGACCCCTACGACGACCGGATCGCCCGGCTCTGGGCCACCGCGCACGGACTTGCCGCGCTGCACGCGATCGGCAAGCTGCCCGCGGAGCGCGCACACCTGCACGCCCTGCTCTCGGCAAGCGTCGCCGATCTGACCCGCACCGCGCCGCACCCTCAAGGAGCCGAGTCATGACCGCCGCACCCGCCCTCGCCGACCGGTGGACCGCTGACGACATTCCGGACCAGACCGGCCGCACGGCGATCGTCACCGGTGCCAACAGCGGGCTGGGCTATGTCACCGCACGCGAACTCGCCCGCTGCGGAGCTCGCGTGGTACTGACGGCCAGGAATCCGGACAAGGGCAGGGCGGCGCTGGAAATGCTCCGTGACGAACAGCCCGGGAGCATGGTCGAGCTGCGCCGGCTCGACCTGGCCGACCTCGACTCGGTCCGCGCCTTCGCCGACACGGTCGACAGCCCGGTGGACATGCTGATCAACAATGCCGGGATCATGATGCCGCCCCGATCCCTGACCGCACAGGGATTCGAGTCCCAGTTCGGCACCAACCATCTCGGCCACTTCGCACTGACCGGGCTGCTACTCGACCGACTGATGGCCGGCCGGGATCCGCGGGTGGTGACCGTCAGCTCCACGCTGCACAAGAGCGGGTCCATTCGCTTCGACGACCTGAACGGCGAACGCTCCTACTCGCCCCGCGCGTTCTACGCCCAGTCCAAGTACGCCAACGTTCTCTTCGGCCTGGAACTGGGCCGGCGACTGCGCTCCCAGGGCAGCCTGGTACGCAGCCTGCTCGCCCACCCCGGCTACTCGGCCACGAACCTGCAGTCCACGGGCCCGACCGGGATACTCAACGCGATCCTGAAGGTCACCAACCGGCTGATCGCCCAAGACGTCGAGAAGGGCGCCCTCAACCAGCTCTACGCCGCCGTCCAACCGCAAGTCCAGAGCGGCCAGTTCATCGGACCCGACGGACGCAACGAGTCCAAGGGCTACCCGACGCTCGTACAGCCCGCGGAATCCGCGAAGAACCTTGGCACCGCCCGTCGGCTCTGGGACCTCTCCGAGCGGCTCACTGGAGTCCGCTACGGGCTTCCCGGCTGAGAGTACTTGGCGGACATCCTAGGTCGCGCAGCTGCGGGAGGAGGCCGAGCGGGTGCAGGCTGCGCTGGCTGGCTGGTGCATCGGCACCGCTGGGGGCGCGGCATGAACCGTCTCCTGCAATTGATGGCGTGGGGTGCGGGGGTCTGCTCGTCCGGCATGGAGTGGAATTCGTCGGGCACGGACTGCTCGTACAGACACACTCCATCGACATCGACATCGACCGGAAGTGGTGGCGCTGGTGTCCCTGGCGTGTGTTTCTGCCGGAAGGATTTGCCGCCTGCCGGTTCCGTGACCAACCGCAGGTGCTACCACCCTGCTACCATCGAGAGGTGACTTCCACGAAGAAGCAGACCCAGGTCCGGCTCGAGGAAGACGTGCTCGCCGCAGGCAAGGCCGCTGCGGCCGCCCGACGGCTGGACTTCAACAAATACGTCGAGCGGCTCATCATCGAGGACACCACCGGCGCCCGCGCCGCCGGCATGACAGCCGCCCAGCGGCTCATCGATGAGCACGGCGCGTTCCTCGACGACCTGGAGCAGCAGCTCGACGCCCCGTACGCCGACCCGCAGCCCGGCGCCGCCGCGTGATCCTGCACGTCGACGAGTCCTGGATCCTCGAGGTGGCCGAGCGAGCCGGGCAGCGCGACCCGGCCGCCGACGACTACGGCGTCCCCATCGCCGCCGTCGCCCGCCACCGCGGCGAACTCCTCGACACACCCGTCTACGACGGCGCCTACGCCCGCGCCGCCGCCCTCGTACACAACCTGGGCCGCTGCCGCTGGCTGGAACGCTCCAACCTCACCGTCGCCTGCGCCGTCGCCGTCATGTATCTCGAGGCCAGCAACATTCCGGTCAACCCCACCCGCGAACAGCTCGCCGCACTCGCCCACGAACTGAACAATCCCCGCTGCACCACCGCCCGCATCGCTTCCTACCTGCGCACCTGGAAACCCTGATCCCAGACCGGGCGGTGCTCGTCTTCTGACACAGGCGAGTGAGCCGGGGAGGAGCGGCGACAACAGGAGCACAGCGGGTCCGTGCCGACTGCGTGACCGGGCCCACACCCTCACGCAGGGGCCCACACGGCTACACCGGCCGCCCCCTCCAGTCCGAGGTCGGCCCGCGCCTGGAGCTGTGCAAGGTCGCGGGTGAGGGTGGCGAGGCCTGAACTCCCGGTAGGAGTGTCAGGACAAATGCGGCTTACATTGACGGCCCGGTGGCCGCCCTCAGGTTGGCTTGCGCCACACGGAGATGTGCTTCGCGGAGTCCTGGGTGAACGGCGCCCCGTCCCAGTCCGCGATGCGACGTTCCAGCTCGAGCCCAGCGATCCGTGCCATCAGGTCGAGCTCCGCCGGCCAGGCGTACCGGTGCCGGGAGCTGCCGCGACGGTAGCGGCCGTCATCGCCGTCGCGGGTGAAGTGGTGCGAGACGAGAATCTGCTCCACCAGGTCAAAGGTGTCGAAGCCGAGATGCTGCTCGGAGACGTCGAACGGCACAGCGACCTGGCCGGGCGGCAGAAACCGCAGCGGCGGCACGCCCAGCTCGATGACGAATCGGCCGCCGGGCTCCAGATGACGTGCGGCGTTGCGGAAGCACTCGACCTGCTCGTCCTGCGTGAGCAGGTTCGTGATGGTGTTGTAGACGAGATAGACCAGGGTGAACTCGCCGGGGACCACGGTGGCAGCCATGTTCCCGATGGCTACCGGAAGGGCGCTCTCGTCGATCTTGCGCCGCAAAACGGCTGCCATGTGCTCGGACAGTTCGATGCCCACTACCGGCACGCCGCGTTCTCGGAGCGGGACGCCCACTCGTCCGGTTCCGATGGCGAACTCCAGCGCCCGGCCGTCTCCGGCGAGCTCGGCGAGGAAGTGGAGAGTTGGTTCGAGAACCGCAGCCGAGGACATTTCGGTCTCTTCGGCGTCATAGCGGTCAGCGGTCGCGCGGGTCCACAGTTCACTGCTCGTCACGGGCGGCCACTTTGCCGAGTACCGAGGGGCGCTGTCGACGTATTTATCTTCCAGCGGTTCCGACTGCACAGCTCGCGGCAGGCCGGTACAGACTTCTCAGGGCACCGTTCGGCTCGGGGCGCGAGGCCGCGGCAGTGGTGCTAGGCCAGCACCACGCGCGACGTCATTCGGATTCATCGGTGGCGGCGTCCGAACTCCTACAAGAGTGACTGGCCGGCACCAGAGGCCCGCGCCCTCGCTGGCGCGGGCCCGGGATCACGGGCTGAACGTGGCTACTCCGTGCTGATCCGTGTGCCGATCACGATGTCGGGCACGGCGGCCCCGTCCCCTGCCGAGAGATCGACTCCATCAATCACCGAGGAGGCCGCGTTGTATGCCCGCTGATACAGCGCCCGCTCGCTGGGGGTGTTGGCCACCATCGGAAGAGTGCCCTGAGCGGTGCCGGCTGCCGGCCGGTGAGTGGGATGCGCAGCATCTCCTTGTCGAAGGCGCCCTCCTTGGCTTCCCGGGGACCTTCACGCTGCTGTAGCGGCTTCCGGCCTGGGAGCGCAGCAGTCACCACGTCGGTTGGCGCACAGCCGATCGGCCTTGGCACGCCAGCGGCTTTCTCCAGGCGCGTCCGATGCCTTCTCGATCACATAGGACACCGTCTTAGAGGTCCTAACAAAGGCGTTGGACGTGTCGGTGGGTGATGAGGCAGGTGGCGTGGCCAAGGAAGGCTTCGTGGATGTCGTCGCGTCTTTCCCGGCGGATGCGCAGGCGGCGGAAGCCGTGGAGCCAGGAGATGGTGCGTTCGACGACCCAGCGGAAGATGCCCAGGCCGGAGCCGTGCGGCTGTCCGCGTTCGGCGACCACGGGCCGGATACCGCGTTTCCGCGGCAGCCGCCGGTGCTTGTCGTGGTCATAGCCGCGGTCGGCGAAGAGCATGTCCGGCCGTCTGCGTGGCCGTCCGACGACGCCGGCCACGGGTGGGACCTTGTCCAGCAGGGGCAGGAGTTGGGTGACGTCGTTACGGTTCCCGCCGGTCAGCGACACTGCGAGCGGGACGCCCTGGCCATCGACAAGGACGTGGTGTTTGCTGCCCGGCCGTGCGCGGTCGACCGGGCTGGGACCGCTTTTGGGCCTCTGCGGGCCGCCCGCACGTGGGAGGAGTCGATCACCGCCCGCGACCAGTCCAGCTGCTTCGCCGACCGCAGCCTCTTCAGCAGCACCAAGTGCAGCTGGTCCCACACGCCGGCCTCGTTCCAGGCGGCCAGGCGTCGCCAGCACGTCATACCCGAACCAAAGCCCAGCTCCTGCGGCAGGTACTCCCACTGGATGCCGGTGTGCAGCACGAACAGGATCCCGCACAGGGCCTGCCGGTCAGGCACTCGCGGCCGGCCCGCCACCAGCTTCGGCCCCGGCTCGGGCAGTAACGGCTCGATGAGCGACCACAGTTCGTCCGACACGATCCACGGCCGCGACTGACGTTTCCCCACGACCCGACCAACGAGCAGACAAGCCCGATGGTCACTTGATCAACAACTTCTGTTAGGACCTCTTACTGATCTTTTCGTAAGTTCGGTGGGTGTGGTGGCCGTGTGGGTGGGAGGCTGTCGGGGTGGCATATCAACCTTCCCCTTCGGTTGCCGGCTCCTCCCTTCCTCCTTTGTCTCGGCCTCAGTTGGCGGAGGCGCGTCGTGTTCGGGCAGTCGAGTTGTTCGAGGGCGGCGTCTCGAATGCGGAGATCGCGAGGGCGGTGGGGGTGTGTGCCGAGAGTGTGCGGCGTTGGCGGCGGGTGTGGGAGCAAGACGGTGCTTCGGGCCTGCGGCGACGGGCAGCCACCGGACGCCCACCCAAGCTGGACGACACCCAGGTCGAGATGGTCCGGGCCGCGTTGGAGCAAGGTGCCCAGGCTCATGGTTTCGAGGCCGACCTGTGGACCCTGGAACGAGTCGGCGCGGTCGTCACCCGGGCAACGGGGGTGGTGTTGTCGAGGGCGTCGGTGTGGCGGCTGCTGACCGGCCGGCTCGGATGGAGCCTGCAACGGCCCGAGCGGCGGGCGGTCGAGCGGGACGAGTCGGAGATCGCCCGCTGGATCGCGCACGAGTGGCCGCGCATCAAAAAGGGGCCGTGAACACACGTGCCTGGATCGTCTTCCTCGACGAATCAGGCGTCTCCCTGCTCCCTCAGATCCGCCGCACCTACTCGCCCCGAGGGCGGACTCCGCTCCTGCGGCACCGTCTGAACTGGAAGCGCGCGTCGATGGCCGGAGCCTTGGGCTACCACTCCACCGACCCCGATCGCGGGGCCCGCCTGTGCTTCCACCTCAAGCCCGGCAGCTACGACACCGCCGGGCTCATCGAGGTCCTGGAGCAGGTGAAGGTGTTCTACCGCGGCGAGCGAGTGGTCCTGGTCTGGGACGGCCTGTCCGCCCACTGGAGCCGGGCGATGCGGGCCTGGGTCGCCGAACAGGACTGGCTCACCCTGGAACGATTACCCGCCTACGCTCCCGAGCTGAACCCGGTGGAACTGCTGTGGTCCTCGCTCAAGAAGCGTGAACTCGCCAACCTCGCCGGCGACCACCTCGCCGATGTCGCCGACGCCACCGAGCAAGGCATCCACCGCATCAACACCAACCCCGGACTGCCATGGTCATTCCTCGCCCATACCGGCCTGACCATCCGTCCACCACACCCACCGAACTTACGAAAAGATCAGTAAGCGGGACGTTCCGTAACGTAACTGCTGCTCCTCCCCTTGATGTCTGCACACGCGCTCTACTCAAGAGTCGGGGGGTTCACGTGGCACGGGCTTGGTGGATTCTGGGCTCGTGGACGCAGCTGTGGCGGGGCAACGAGCGGAGCACCTGGCGCACGTCTAGTGCCGTGACTGGGAAGGTTCGCCGGGTTGCTGATCGCGGGTCGCAACAGCATCGGTCCTCCGTCTGGTGGAAGCCCGCGCGCGGCCGAGGCCCGGACGTGGTCGGCTGGAGGCAGTATCACGCGGTGACGGCTTTGACCTGGCTCACCGACGGCCATCCGCGTGGGTGTGTCTTGGCACGGCGAGAGGAGCGGCCATGACCAGCCGCACAGTTCAGGACCGGCTGTTCATTGGCGGGGACATGGTCTCGCCTGCCTCGGAAGACGTGATCGAGGTCATCTCTCCGGTCACGGAGGAGCGGGTCGGTACGGCTCCCTCATCGACGCCTGCGGATATCGACCGGGCAGTACGCGCGGCGCGCGCCGCCTTTGATGATGGCCCCTGGCCCCGCATGTCTCCACAGGAGCGTGCGAACGCGCTGGGTCCGTTCGGCGAGTACCTGCGCGCACGTGTCCCCGAGATCGCACAGCTGATCACCACGGAGATGGGTTCGCCGATCAGCTTCTCGAACCAGCTCCAGGCACCGGTTCCCGTGATGGTTCTGGACTACAACCGGGAACTCGCCATGACATTCCCCTTCGAGCAGGATCGAGCAGGTCTCAGCGGTCCGGCGCGGATCCTTCGCGAGCCGGTGGGTGTCGTAGGGCAGATCGTGCCGTGGAACGCGCCGCTCATCCTGACGATGGTGAATCTTGCTCCCGCCCTGATCGCCGGCTGCACCGTCGTGCTGAAGCCCGCGCCGGAGACCCCGCTGGACGCATACCTGCTCGCTGAGGCTGCCATGGAGGCCGGTCTGCCCCCGGGTGTCCTCAACATCGTGCCCGCCGACCGGGAGAACAGTGAGGCACTCGTGCGGCACCCGCTGGTCGACAAGATCAGCTTCACGGGCAGTTCCGCCGTAGGGCGGCGGATCGGCGCGCTGTGCGGCGAGCAGTTCAAGCGCGTCACCCTCGAGTGCGGCGGGAAGTCGCCCGCCATCATCCTCGAGGACGCCGACATCGACAACGTCGTCCCCGCCCTCATGCCGTACGCGATCATGATGTCCGGCCAGCACTGCCTGGCACAGACCCGGATCCTCGCTCACCGCAGCCGCTACCGGCAGGTTGTGGAAGCGATCTCGCAATCAGCTGCTGCGCTGCGGGTCGGCGATCCGGATGACCCCTCGACGGAGGTCGGCCCCCTGGTGGCCGAGCGCCAGCGGCGGCGGGTCGAGGACTACATCGCCGGCGGGCGGCAGGACGGCGCGACGATCACGGTCGGCGGCAGCCGGCCCGCGAGCCAGTCGAAGGGCTGGTATGTCGAACCGACGATCTTCGCAGACGTAGACAGCTCCATGCGCATCGCACAGGAGGAGATCTTTGGCCCCGTGCTCGTCGTCATCCCCTTCGAGGACGACAACGACGCGGTCCGTATCGCGAACGACTCGAAGTACGGCCTGTCGGGAAGCATCTGGACCAACGACCTGGACCGGGCCATGCGCATCGCTCGCCAGGTGCGCACGGGGACCTTGACGCTGAACGGGTACCGGATCGAGTTCGCCGCCCCCTTCGGCGGATACAAGGAATCCGGGATCGGCCGCGAGTTCGGGCCTGAGGGCCTCAGCTCGTTCCTGGAGTACAAGACGATCAATTTGCCTGGCGACCTGGTGCCGTGACCGGGAAAGGTCCGGCGATCAGGCCCCGGCCTGGACCGCTCTGCCGCCCCTGCCGGTCGCTCTCTCACTGCGGATGCGGGCTCGTTCGCGTCGCTGTGCGGCCAGGACTCAGGGTGACGGGCGCTGTCGTTGCGCCAGTGCAGGTAGGCGTGCAGGGTCCGGGTCCGCACGGTGTGGTTGGAGTGGTGGGAATGGGCGAGGGTGAACTGCCGCAGCGGCCCGAAATGGGCCTCGATGGGGTTGGCCCAGGAGGCGTAGGTCGGCGTGAAGCACAGCTCGACCTTGTTCTTCGCCGCCCAGCGCCGGACGCGCCAGTTCAGGTGGGCGGAGAGATTGTCGAGGACCACGTAGATCGGAGCCCCGTCGGGTCGGGCCGCGCGGATGGATCTGAGTGCTGACCAGGTGTGGTCGATGCCTTTGCGGCGCTGGTTGACGCCCCACAACTGGTCATCGCCGCCGGAATAGCAGCCGTGGAAGTAGGTGATGCCGTGGGCGCGGCGGTAGGTGGCCGGCAATCGGTCTGCACGTCCCTGTTCGGCCCAGCAGGAGTCCGCGGTCGGACGGATGCCCAGGGGGCCGAATTCATCGAACGCGAAAGTGCGGCGCGGGCGCTCGTTGATCGCGTACTCGATCCGCTCCAGCTTGGCATCGAAGTCAGGATCCGGGGATTCCTTCCAGGTCTTCGTGCGCTGGAAGGCCCGCGGCGGGCCAGTAAGAGGTCCTAACAAAGGCGTTGGACGTGTCGGTGGGTGATGAGGCAGGTGGCGTGGCCAAGGAAGGCTTCGTGGATGTCGTCGCGTCTTTCCCGGCGGATGCGCAGGCGGCGGAAGCCGTGGAGCCAGGAGATGGTGCGTTCGACGACCCAGCGGAAGATGCCCAGGCCGGAGCCGTGCGGCTGTCCGCGTTCGGCGACCACGGGCCGGATACCGCGTTTCCGCGGCAGCCGCCGGTGCTTGTCGTGGTCATAGCCGCGGTCGGCGAAGAGCATGTCCGGCCGTCTGCGTGGCCGTCCGACGACGCCGGCCACGGGTGGGACCTTGTCCAGCAGGGGCAGGAGTTGGGTGACGTCGTTACGGTTCCCGCCGGTCAGCGACACTGCGAGCGGGACGCCCTGGCCATCGACAAGGACGTGGTGTTTGCTGCCCGGCCGTGCGCGGTCGACCGGGCTGGGACCGCTTTTGGGCCTCTGCGGGCCGCCCGCACGTGGGAGGAGTCGATCACCGCCCGCGACCAGTCCAGCTGCTTCGCCGACCGCAGCCTCTTCAGCAGCACCAAGTGCAGCTGGTCCCACACGCCGGCCTCGTTCCAGGCGGCCAGGCGTCGCCAGCACGTCATACCCGAACCAAAGCCCAGCTCCTGCGGCAGGTACTCCCACTGGATGCCGGTGTGCAGCACGAACAGGATCCCGCACAGGGCCTGCCGGTCAGGCACTCGCGGCCGGCCCGCCACCAGCTTCGGCCCCGGCTCGGGCAGTAACGGCTCGATGAGCGACCACAGTTCGTCCGACACGATCCACGGCCGCGACTGACGTTTCCCCACGACCCGACCAACGAGCAGACAAGCCCGATGGTCACTTGATCAACAACTTCTGTTAGGACCTCTAAGCGGCGCAGGGTCTTCCGGCCGATCCGGACCGGTCGGGAGATGTTGCGTCGCAAGTGATCGACGAGCTTGCGGATCGACCAGCGGGTGAAGGGCTTGCCGAGCTGGGTCGGGCGGGTGGTGGCCGTCTGGACGACGAAGTCCTCGTCATCGGGGCCGAGTAGGCGGGACGGCCTCCCGCCCACTGTGGGTCCGGACAGGACAGCCCGACCTCGTTGAAGCGGTGGGTCACATCACGGACGGTGTCCTCGTCAGCCTGCACCAGTCGTGCGATGGCCGGGAGCGTGCTGCCGCCCGCCGAAGCCAGCAGCATCATCGCCCGCCGGAACCGCACCCGCTCGTGCTGTCTCGCCGCACGACCTGCCGCAGCTTCTGCCCCTCCTGCTCGGTCAGCATGCGTGCCCGGACCGGTCGCGCCATCCCGCCTCCACACCAAACCGGAAGTGAGGTCACATCCAACCGCCTCAAGCGCCACCATGACCAACCCGGCGAACGTTCCCGGCCACAGCACTAGGTGGCAGCGCAGCCGTACGCCGGGCTCGCCAGGTTCCCGAGTTGCCCCTTCAGCGTGGGCCGTGTTCGTGCGATACGCGACCTTGTGCCTCGGCCGAAAGGTCTAGAAGCCGATGGGGCGGGTCTTGTCGGCGAGGGGGACGGCGGCCCCTTTTCAGGCATTTTGCACAGGGTTCGCCTCCAGGGTTGACTCAACGGCATACGTAAGGCTGACAAGACCGCCTCTCCCGTCAGCCCCAGGTCCTCGGAATTTCGGCTGATCCGCAGGACCCGTACGAACCGGACGATGGAGAAGTTCCGGCCAGGCCGGCCGGGAACGGCGCCCGCGCCGTCTCTGCCGTCGATCGGAGCAGTCCTCGTGACCACCGCCTCGCCCGCCACCCCCCGCATCAACGCCGTAGCCGCCCGTGCCACGGAGCTCTCCAAGGTCTACGGACAGGGCGAGACCCAGGTGGTCGCCCTCGACCGGGTCAGTGTCGACTTCGGACAGTCGCAGTTCACTGCGATCATGGGCCCGTCGGGCTCCGGCAAATCCACGCTGATGCACTGCGTCGCCGGACTCGACAGCTTCTCCTCCGGATCGGTCCGCGTC
Source organism: Streptomyces caelestis (assembly GCF_014205255.1). Taxonomy (GTDB): domain Bacteria; phylum Actinomycetota; class Actinomycetes; order Streptomycetales; family Streptomycetaceae; genus Streptomyces; species Streptomyces caelestis. Next base: position 8,846,030 of record NZ_JACHNE010000001.1, read on the forward strand.
GGCGACACCGAACTCGGCTCCCTGAAGGACAAGCAGCTCACCAAGCTGCGCCGGGACAAGATCGGCTTCATCTTCCAGGCGTTCAACCTGCTGCCGACCCTCACCGCCCTGGAGAACATCACCCTCCCCATGGACATCGCGGGCCGCAGGCCGGACAAGCAGTGGCTCGACACCGTCATTGAGATGGTCCGCCTCTCCGATCGCCTCACCCACCGCCCCGCCCAGCTCTCCGGCGGCCAGCAGCAGCGCGTCGCCGTCGCTCGGGCTCTCGCCTCCAAGCCGGACATCGTCTTCGCTGACGAGCCCACCGGCAACCTGGACTCCCGCTCGGGTGCCGAAGTCCTCGGCTTCCTGCGCCACTCCGTACGGGAGTTGGGCCAGACCGTCGTCATGGTCACCCACGATCCCGTGGCCGCCTCCTACGCGGACCGTGTCATCTTCTTCGGCGACGGACAGATCGTCGACGAGATGTACCAGCCCACCGCCGAAGGTGTCCTGGACCGCATCAAGGCCTTCGACACCAAGTTCCGTACGAGCTGAATCACGAGCTGAGTGACGAGCTGAGTCACGAACCGAATCGTACGAACCAACCCGCGTACCTCACCATCAGCCGCCCTCCACCCCCGGCCCCACTCGCGCCCTCAGCCTCGCCCTCACCCACCAGGACCAACCACCATGCTCCGAACAGCCCTGCGCAACATCCTCACCCACAAAGCCAGACTCCTGATGACCCTCCTCGCCGTCATGCTCGGCGTCGCCTTCGTCTCCGGCAGCCTGGTCTTCACCGACACCCTCGCCAACGCCTACCGCAACCAGGCGGCCAAGGGCTACGCCCACGTGGACGTCGAGGTCCGGGCATACGCGTCCGGCTCCGGTGAGAACCCCGGACTCAGCCGGAAGGCCCTCGACGAGATCGCCGGACTCGACGGGGTCGCCGAGGCCGCCGGGCGGGTCTACGGAGATGCCTCCGTCGCAGACAAGGACGGCAAGCTCCTCGGCAGCGCCCTGTTCAACGCGGGCGCCAACTTCGCGCCGGGGAAGGACGGCCAGGACGGGCTGTATGTGTTCCCCGACGGCAGCGGTCCCACCGAGGCCGGGCAGGTCGCCCTCGACAAGGCCTCGGCCGCCCGGGGCGGGTACCACGTCGGCGACACCGTGCGCGTCGCCACCAAGGGTCCGGCGAAGACGTACACGCTCTCCGGCATCTTCACCACCGAGGACAGCGCCGTGGCCGACGGCGGCAGCCTGGTGCTGTTCGACACTCCGGTTGCCCAGCGGCTCTATCTCAAGCCGGACCGGTACCAGACCGTCACCGTCACCGCCGCTCCCGGTGCCTCGAACACCGAGCTCGCCGCCACCATCGGGAAGCTGCTTCCGGACTACGCGGAAGCCCAGACGGGTCGGCAACTCGCCAACCAGGAAGCCGATTTGGCCGAGGCGGACGCGTCGAATCTCAACTCGATGCTGCTCGCCTTCGCCGCCGTCGCGCTCGTCGTCAGCGTCTTCCTGATCGCCAACACCTTCACCATGCTGGCCGCCCAGCGCACCAGGGAACTCGCCCTGTTGCGCGCCGTCGGTGCCTCCCGCAAGCAGGTCACCCGTTCCGTCCTGGCCGAGGCGATGGTGCTCGGGGCCCTCGCCTCCGTCGCTGGTCTTGCCCTCGGGGTGGGCGCGACCGTCGTACTGCGGTCAACCAGCGGCGGTTTGGGCGGGGAATTTCCGGACGGTCCGGTGATCGTCACGTCCACGACCGTCATCGTCGCGTTCGCCGTCGGTGTCCTGGTCACCATGCTGGCCGCCTGGATGCCCGCCCGCCGTGCCGCGAAGATCCCGCCGGTCGCGGCGATGAGCAGCGTGCATCTACCGGCCACCACCAAGTCCCTGGTCCTACGGAACTCCCTGGGCGGCCTCCTCACGCTGCTCGGCGTGGCCGTGAGCGTCCAGGGTGGGAGGGCCGGCGGCTCCGGGGGCGGGGCGCTCGTCGGGCTCGGAGCCATCCTGGCGCTGGTCGGGGTGATGCTGCTGATCCCGCTGCTGTCCCGGCCCGCCGTCGCCGCGGTACGGCCGCTGCTGCGCGCCGTCGGGATCGAGGGCACGCTCGCCGGCCAGAACGCCGTACGCAACCCGCGCCGCACCGGCGCCACCGCCTCCGCGCTGACCATCGGCCTGACGCTGGTCACCGCGCTGACCGTGCTCGGGGTCACCCTCGGTCAGGCCGTGGACAAGATGACCACGGACATCGTCAAGGCCGACTACATGGTCACCGCGATCGGCGGCTCGGGCCTGGACGCCTCGGCGGTCGCCGCCCTGCGCAAGGCCGAGGGCGTCAACGCGGTCTCCCAGGAGCAGCCCGCGTCCATGCGACTCGGCGGCAGTCTGCAGCCGGTCTCCGGCGTCACCCCCGCGGACTTCCAGAGAGCCATCCACCTCACCACGGTCTCCGGCTCGCTGGGCACCCTCGCCCGGGGACAGATCGCCGTCGCCGACGACATCGCGCGGTCCAACGGCTGGAAGACCGGCGACAGCGTGCCGGTGACGTACGACGACGCCAAGAGCGGCAAGCTGACGGTCGGGGCCGTCTTCGAGCGCAACACTGTCGTCTCGCCGGTCGTCGTCTCGACGGACGTACTCGAGCCGCACGAGGCGGAGTCGGTCATCTCGCGGATCTACGTCAAGACGGACGGCGGCGAGAGCGCCGCGAACAAGCGGGCCGTCGTCGACGCCCTCGCCGGCAACCCGGCGATCGAGATCGGCGACCGCCAGGACATCCGGGCCGAGTTCGGCGGGTTCATCAACACCGCGCTGAACGTCATGTACGGGCTGCTCGCGATGTCGTTGGTCATCGCGGTGCTCGGCATCGTGAACACCCTCGCGATGTCGGTCTTCGAGCGGCAGCGGGAGATCGGCATGCTGCGGGCGACCGGCCTGGACCGGCGGCGTGTGAAGCGGATGATCCGCCTGGAGGCCGTGGTCATCTCGGTCTTCGGCGCGGCGATCGGGCTCGGCCTCGGCGCCTTCCTGGGCTGGGCCGTTGGCGAGACCGTGGCGTCGAGCGTCCCGGGTTACGCGCTGGTTCTGCCCTGGGGCCGCTTCGCGCTCTTCCTGCTGCTGGCAGCACTGGTCGGCACGCTGGCGGCCATGTGGCCGGCCCGTAGTGCCGCCCGGCTGAACATGCTCACCGCCATCAAGAACGAGTAGCGCATCGCCGTACGCACAGAGCGAATCGGCCGTACGCACAGTCCGCGCACCTTTCCCGGTGCGCGGACCTGCGCGTTTCAGGATGCGGGAACGCGGTGGCCAGCTCGGTACCGCGCCTTGAGCGCAGCATCACCTGCCCCGCGTCGACGGAGACCAGGGCCCGGAACCCGTCCCACTTGCGTTCCGCGGCCCAGCCGGGCCGCAGGTCAGGATCTGGCACGGGCGAGGTCGGCATCGGCTCGGGCAGGGTCCACGTCACGCACCATGCCTTCCACGCTGGTCGGCCGCCGTTCGAGTGCTATGACCTGGGCACTGCCTCAGGCGAGCGAGGCGATCTTCCCGCGTGACACTGCTCGTCGGTCCCTTTCGACCCGCACCGCCACCGCGAACTAAGGCAAGGCGACCGTGCAGGCGTGGGACCGGGCCCATCCGCGTCTGACTCACCGAGCCGCCTGGCTGGACCACGAAGGCGAACTGCCACTGATCGAGAGCACGCTGGTCCGGCTGGAGGTCGAGCATTTGTCGAAGGACCGGGCGCGCCGGCGGTATGGTTGTGGTCCTCCAAAATCGGAACCTCCGCCAGCACCTGCCCTGCCCCGCCAGAGCACCAAAACCCCACCGGCCCGGCCCCGGAAGACCGCCCGGCATCCCGAACAGACACCGGGCACCCCGCTACGACGTGGGCAAAACCATCCGCCGCGAGAAGACCCTTATCGCCCTATAACGGTTGAAAGGTTAAAGAACAAGCTCAGGAGCGCGTGTTGACGTACCGCACGCCCGGGCCCCCACTTCTCCATGGCCGGCGCCATGCACCACTGGCACAGTGGGCAGTCGCCACGGACGTACTTGTGGGTTTTGTGCTGGCACAGGGCGCACGGCCCGACCTGGTCGCCTGGGCAGGTCAGTGCGGAGGGGTCTGGCTCGGTGACCGGCGGCACGGGAGTCGTCATCGTGGCGCGCCCTGTTCTGGGCGACCAGCACCGGTCGCCTTGGAACCGGCGTCCGACGAGGGCCTTGATCCGGGACAGAGTCCAGGTCTGGTCCGGCCAGCCGTGCGCCACCGGCCCCTTGGCCAACTCCTGCTCCAGAACGGTGAACAGCTCGTCACTGAGCAGCGGCAACGACGCCGGTCTCTGGGGGTCAGGGCTCTCGGCCCGTCCTGGGAGCAGGCCCTGCGCAAGCGCTGCACCGACCGGACACTGCCCCGCAGGTCGTGCGCGATGACCGCGTTCTCGTCGCCCCGGGCGAACCGCTCGGCCGCCTGCATCCTCAACTTCTCGCGGAAGGCCCGCCGCGCGTCGGCCAGCCGGCCCCCTTGCGCATACCTCATGCAGTCGGCATACCGCAGGGATCATGAACCGTCAGCCCCTGCCGACACCACGCTTTGAAGCTCAGCAGTTCAGAGAAGTAACCAAACCAAAGCATGTGTAAAAGGTGCGCAGCCGCACCTTTGCCGGGGAGCCCATCGGGGCGGACAGGGCGGCCAGCTCAGGCGTGGAGCTGGACGGGGTAACCCATGTCGTCGATGTCGCGGAGCACGCTGACGGCAAGCCTGATCCAGGAGGCGGCGGCGGTCTCATCGAGCGGCTAGCGGTCGGGCGCGGCGGCCGGCTCCACGCGGGCCGCGCCGGTGCGACCCAGTGTGGGACTCGTATCGGATCTTGGAAAACCGCACTCCAGACGGGAACGCCAGCAAGCGCAGCAACGTGTCCAAGCCGCGATGGACACTCCGAGGTGGCGATTGCGGACATGGAGGGGCGCTCTTATGGCTGTTAAGGCAGATGCCGGGTAGACGATCCATCACAAACTTGTGTGGGGGACGAAGGAGAGGATGTCGGGGCAGTGGCTGTGAAGGCGATGGGATGGGCGCACTCGTTCCCCATGTCCGAGGGAGTGCGCGCCGGACGGGAGTGGACACGCAGGCGTCTCGAGTCCCTGCCCTGGGCCGCTGCCGAGCCGAACACGGTGGACACCATCGTGCTGGCTGTGTCCGAGCTGATCACCAATGCGCACATCCACGCGCACAGCGACGCGCACCTGGTCCTCACGTGGGACGGCGACTGCCTTCATGTGAGCGTCCACGACGAGGACCCGACGCTGCCGCGCCAGCGCGAACCACAGCCGGGGGAAGTATCCGGCCGCGGAGTAGCAATCGTGCGTAAGCTCGCCGATGAGTGGGGGATGAGGTGCCAGCGGCACGGCAAAACGGTGACGGCATGCTTCCGTCCCGCCGATACCGATGCCAGCACCGACCGGCATGGTGGCAACAGCGGTTGACTTCTGCTCACCGGTGAAGCCCGCTGTGGAGGAGAAGTGTCGTGTGTCTGGCACGAGGATCGAGTGATACGCGGTCCTGGAACACCAATTGGCCGCACGCGCGGGCGTCCCAGATGTCGCCAGCCGGCGCGAGCCACACCCCAGCCAGCCGCGTTACCAACCTCTCCGAACAGCACACCTAGATCCGAGCCGACGACGTCTCCTACGGCGACCTGCCCGCGTTCGGGCTGATCGACGCGGTCAGCGTGCTGTTGGCGGGGCTGCGGGCGCGCCGGGACGCCCAGATGTGTCGGACCGGCATGGCGCGGGCCGCGACCGACTGCCCGTCCGGCTATGTGTGTATCTACCCCGAGACCAACTTCGGCAGGCAGCCATGAGCGAAGCGGGCCGTGGACGGCAGCGTGAAGGACCTCCCCTCCGCGATCCGTGACCGCGGCAGTTCCGTCCGCAACAACTCCGACCGCACCGCCCGTGTGTAGGAGAAGCGCAACCGCAGCGGCCGGCGGGTCTGCGTCACCCGCAGCGGCGGCTCCATCCACGACCTGCGCGGCTACAACCTCAACGACCAGACCCGCTCCCTGAAAGGCAACCGCACCCGAGCCCGCCCGGCCGTGTGTGCACGCCGGTGTTTGGGTGGGACACCTCAGCGGTTCGGCTTCTCGGTCCAGGGTCTACAGGGCCGTCCTCATCACGGAGTCATCAGCGCGAGCCAGGGCCCAGAATGCGCCCTGAACATCGGTCGTCAGGCCCTGGTCCGCCGGTGGCTGGTGATCACCGCACGAGTCGCGTCCCCCACCGCACGTTTCGTGAGCAACGATCGGGGAGCCTGACGTCTTACTCGCAACGATGCACGAGCTCGTCAGGCGGCAGGGTGGATGACGAGCTTGAACTCGGCGAGGGTCAAAAGACGCGGGTTGGCGTCGTTGTGCGTGACACGGAGCGCAACCGGGGTGCCTGGGTCGACGAAGACGCCGTGGTTCTTGACGTAGAACTGGCCGCCGGGCGTCGGTGTGCGGTGCTCGGTCGCCGTGGTGTCGTTGGGGTTGGGCGTCAGGCCCAGCGGGTCACGTACGTACTGGTCGCGCAGCTCGCCGTAGCCGCCCGTGCCGCTGGCGGCCTCCCATTGGATCATCGCGTGCAGGTGGCCCCAGCCGGCTTTGGACGGCCAGATCAGGCCGCTGCGGTCGTCTGTCGCCCAGTCACTCACCACGTAGCCGTCCGGCTGGACGGCCTGGTGCATTCCGAATCGGTCCGTCGGCTCCGCCGCGCCGAAGGGGAAACGGACGATCTTGTACGCGGTCCCCGGCGCGATCAGCTGCGGCGTATCGACCTTGAGAGAGCAGACCTGCACACCGGGCGCAACGCCACCATCCGTAGCCATAGTTCATCACTGCCCGCTACCGGCCGGCGACATGCCCACGCCGCAGTGCCGCGATCCGCCACGCGCCCTTCTCGCAGTGGCGCGGCCTGGCCGCACGAAGTCACCCAGAGCTGGGGCGGGGATGCTCAAGGGGCCCCATCAGTCACCGACCTGTCCGGTAAGCAGCCACCCGGGTCAACGAACCAGCCCGGGCCAGGCCGTCGACACGTCACCCACTCGCCGCACCGCTCATGCACAGCGAAGCTCACCATGAAGGCAGGGTGGCTAGGCGAGATCGGCCAGGAACAAGGCGGCGAGCAGAGTGCCGGCCGCGAAGGCCTGGCCTGGGACCGGTGTACCAGGCAAGGCACCTTGCGCGAGACGAACCTCGACACCCTCTGTGCTGGCCAGTACAACGCACTGGTTGAGGCCGCACGGTCGAGGACAGCCGAGTGGGCGGCTGGTCAGGTGGCCGTCGCCACGGCGGCGTGCAGCTCGCGCACACCGCTGGTGCGGGGGTGCCGCTTGGCGAGTTCGTGGACGATGCTGCGGATCGCGGGCCGGTCGCGGACCTCGCCGGGGCTGGCCCGGTAGGCGTCCAGCAGGGCGCGGGCGGTCTGCTCGGGGCGGTTCCACGCCCACCAGGCCCGTGCCATGTCGGTACCCAGGCGTGCCTTGCGCTCGGCGGTCGGGAACTGTGCGGCCCGCAGATCCTTCCCGGCTTCCAGAGCGGCGCCAGCGTCGCCGAGAGCCCAGTGCACGCCGACGGCGTACAGGTCGACGGCGGCCGGGCTGACAGGGAACAGACGGCCCGCGGGAGCGATCTGCGGCAACCGGCGGGCGGCGCGGCGGGCCTCCTCGGTCATCGACAGCGCCTCAGCCCGTTGCCCGCCCCGGGCGGCGGTGTAAGCGAGGGTGCACAGCATCTGCGCGTATGCGGCCGCCGACGCGTCGGTGCGCAGCCCGGTCGCCTCCACGGTGGCGGCCGCCGCCGTCATGATGCGCTGGGCATCGACGTTGCGGTCCTGGTGGCGCAGCACGATAGCCAGTTCCCGGGCGGCGGCCGCCGCCGCGAGCGGGGAACCGGACACTTCGGCCCACGTGCGCGCGCGGTCCGCGGTGAGCCGTGCGCGTGCGTACGAGCCGACCTTGACGAGCACGGCGGAGGCCAGGGTGTAAACGGAGGAGAGCCGAGCTTGGTCGAGGTCACGCCGGGACGCGGCCGCAGCGTGCCCGTCCGCGATGACACCGGGCAGCACGGCCAGGAGCCGCCCGTGCACGCCCCTGTCGAACAGGTCGCGGGCGGTGGCCAGGCGGGGTGCCGTGGCGGTGGGTGGCGACAGAGATGACACGAAACGCCCAGCGCACATCGTCGATTTGACTCTGGCCCACCGAGCCGCCCTCGAGGTCGGCGTGCCCCGACACGTCCTGGTCGGGTCGACGGTCAGAGGAAGTGCGACAGCTGCCATGGTGTGCAGGTCGGCCTCATGCGTGACTACCCGTACGACTCGGTGATGGCCGAGCGGGTCCTCGGCCAGGGGTACCTGTACCTGCTGACCGCGATGGCCCACCGGGGCGAGAAGCTGGGGCTCGCGCCCGGCAAGATCGTCGACATCGGCGTCCACACGATCATCCTCGACACCGTGGCGTTCTTCGACCTGTGCGATCGCTTCAACGGCGGCCAGTACTTGCACCATGTGCCGAAGGTCGACTTCAAGAACGACGGGTCTGTGATGCGGACGGCCCACCTGATCCCGGCCGACGGCTGGGAGGTCGACCTGTCGCTGTGGGCGGACGCGGCCGACTACAGCCCGTGCCACCCGGGCAGCGACTCGCACTGACCGCTCGCAGGGTGGGAGCCTCGGGGTCACGGCCGTGTGGCCAAGGTCCCTTCGGCGCGCCTGGGTGACATTTCGGCGAACGGGCCTGGCGCCTGGCTGCAACCGCCAGGATGGGGCGGGTGACATCCAGCACCGCAGACCTCTGGCACCACTACGGCCGCACCCGCGTCGGCACTGACCGCGAGGTGCCTGTCGCGTTCTACTGGAACTGGGGCCAGGACGCCGGACCCGGACCGGAAATCCTGGGCGACCTGACGGAAAAATGCGTGGGCGACCTCGGCGCCGGAGCGGCCCGGCACGCCGCGTACCTGGCGACTCGTCACCATCCCGCCCAGGTCATCGCGGTGGATGCCTCGCCTGCCCAGCACGCCATGGCGACCGATCTGTACGGGCACCTTGCCCCACGCCTGCGCATCGTGCACTCCGACGTCGTGAACCACCTGCACGCCTCGGCCGCCACGTACGACATGCTCTACAGCGTCTTCGGGGCCGTCGACTTCACCGACCCGGGCAAGCTGCTGCCCGCGGCGGCCGCCGCGCTGCGGCCCGGCGGGCGACTGGTGTTCTCCACCCTCGCCCACTACCTGTCCGGGAAGATGGCCCAGCCCGATGTGGTGCACGCCGACATCCCGGCGAAGAGGCCGGATGGCGAGGCGGCCACGATGCGCCGCTGGGTACTCCAGGAGCACGTGTGGACCAAGGCGCTCGATGCGGCCGGGTTCACCCAGATCGATGTCGACGTGCTGCCCGCCACCGGTGAGGGCCCTCGCACCGCCGGCACACTGTTGGTGAGCGCCCGCCTTCCGAAGTGACGCAGGCGACGCGGACGAGCGTGGACTCCCCGTCGGTCAGCTGGTGCCGTACCTGAACGCGACGAGGGTATTCAGCGGCGCGCGACCGGCTCTTGCAACTCGGTCACCGCATGCCCCGGTCGGGCCACAGGAGGGAACGGAGCCGCCCGCCCTACTTGGCATAGTGGACCCTGCCAGAGTGGCGAGGAAGGAAGGTCATGGACGAGGAACCGGAACGCTACCGGGTCGAGTTCGCGAGTGGTACTGCCGCATCGGTGGCGAAGCGGCGCTCGTTTCGCGACCACGAGCGCAACGACATTGAGTCCGACTTGCCCGGATGGCCTTCTGGACAGGCCTTCGCGGTGCGCGGATTCTTCGGCCAGCTCGGCCAGCACGTCCAGACTGTCGTTACCGGGCTCCTGATGTTGCCGCTTCACATCATCGCCGACGCCCTTGGCAGTCCCGCGTCCCCCGAGAGGCGGGGGAAGCTGGAGGAGCCTGAGAACGAGGTCGACGACTTCCCCGTCATGTGGGCGGGCGTGGGCGAGACGGCTCGCACGCTGCCCTGGCAGCTCGATCCCTCCCGGCGGTCTTGGCGCATGGTGACCGAGATGGAAGTGGCCGAGTCGGATGGGCTGGTGCGCGTCCTGTCGTACGAGGACACGGCGCGGGGCAGTCGGTTCGTTTCGTGGGGCGGTGGCGAGAAGGTCCCGGGATCCGAGGCCGTCCTATGGTCGTTGCCTCGGAAGGACGTCGTCGGCGCGGAGATCAAGAGTTTCAGCGTGGCCGAGTCCGACTTCAAAATCTCCTTCCGGGATGGTTCGTGGGCGCGGCTGACGACCTCGTCGTACGGCGCGCAGGGGATCGTGGCTCTTCTCAGTTCGAGCACGTCCAGCCAGGTTGGACAGGTCGGCGCGCTCCGCGTACCGCCCGCCAACAGCCCCTAGAAGGCTGATGAAGATCTTGGGTTTTGGCCCTGCCGCGTCAGCGGCAGGGCCAGACTCGTCATGTGGCGATGGGTGAGTGGGTCGGCGAGATGGTCGGGCCGGACGTGTGGGAGACCTGCCGGGAAGTGATCCCGCAGGGGAGTGTGTTCGCGTTCCTGGCCGAGCATCGTGGCGAGCTGTTCCCGGCTGAGATGTTCACGGACATGTACCCGTCGGCGAACGGACGGCCGAGCATGCCGCCGCAGATCCTGGCCGCCGCGGTCACCTTGCAGGCCCTGCACGGGCTGTCGGATTTCGAGACGGTCCAGGAACTGCGGTGCGACCTGCGGTGGAAGGCCGGATGCGGGCTGGGCCTTCACGACATGGCGTTCGACCCGTCGCTGCTGGCCTACTTCCGCCGTCGGCTGGCCCGTTCCGCCCGTCCCAACCGGATCTTCGAGGCCGTGCGCGAGGTCGTGAAGGCCACCGGCGTACTCAAGGGCAAGCACCGCCGGGCACTGGACTCCACCGTGCTGGACGACGCGGTCGCCACCCAGGACACCGTCACCCAGATCATCGCCGCCGTCCGCGCGGTGATCCGCGAGGTCCCCGGCGCCGACGCGGTCGCCGCTGCCCAGTGCAGCGCGCACGACTACACCGACCCGGGCAAGCCCCGCATCGCCTGGAACGACGAGCAGGCCCGCGCCGAGCTGGTCGACGCGCTGGTCACAGATGCCCTGCGGCTGCTGGGCCACCTGCCCGATGAGCAACTCGGCGAAAGGGCGGCCAACGCGGTGGGCCTCCTGGCCCTGGTCGCCGGCCAGGACGTCGAGCCCGCCGAGGACTCCGACGGCCGGGATGGCCGCTGGCGCATCACCCGGGGCACCGCCCCTGGCCGGATGGTCTCCACCATCGATCCCGAAGCACGCCACGTCCACAAGACCCGCACTCACCAGCAGGACGGCTTCAAGGCCCACCTGGCCGTCGAGCCCGAGACCGGGTTATACACCGCCGTCGCTCTGCGGCCCGGCGCCGGGCCCGAGCACCACGAGGCCGCGGTCGGCCTGGAACTGCTTGCCGACGAGGACACCCCACTCGATGCCTTCGGCGACACCGCCTACTCCACCGGCGATGTCCGCCAGGCCCTCCACGAGGCCGGGCACCGGCTGTTCATCAAGCCCGCCCCGCTGCGGCCTGCCGTCCCCGGCGGCTTCACCCTCGACGACTTCGCCATCGACACCACAGCCGCTGTCGTGACCTGCCCGGCCGGACACACCGTGGCCCTGTCCGGCCCCGGCGGGCAGCACCACCAACGCAAAGCCATTTTCGGGAGCTTATGCACCGGATGCCACCTGCGCGAGCAGTGCACCAAAGCCAGGGCCGGACGCATCCTGACCATCCGGCCCCATCACAACATCCAGACAGCAGCCCGCCACCAGGCCGCAACCGACCCCGGCTGGCAGGCCGACTACCGCCGCTGGCGGCCCCCGGTCGAACGCGCCGTCGCCTGGCTCGTCCACCACGGCAACCGGCGCCTGCGCTACCGCGGCACCATCAAGAACGACACCTGGCTCCACACCCGAGCCGCCGCACTCAACCTCCGCCGACTGATCAACCTCGGACTCACCCACACCAGTGGCACCTGGCACATCGCACCGGCCGGTACATGACCGGAGGGCTGTCCGGCCCGACGGCCGGACAGCCCTCACCAAGATCTTCATCAGCCTTCTAGTAGTGCTTCGTTACGTTGTGTGATCTTCCCTGGTGGTGGGCATCGTTCTGGTATGAGGTTGGGGGAGGTGGAACGGCTCCGGGGTGAGTTAGCGGAGTTCGTTGCCGATGCGTTCGCCTCGCTGCCGCGGCGGGATCAGCGGCGATGGGGTGCGTGTTATCTGCGTGGTCTGATGCTGGACGGCCGGCGGAAATCGATCCAGCCGATGGCCGAGCGGCTGCCGGACGGGAACATGCAGGCCCTGCAGCAGTTCGTGAACCAGTCGCCGTGGGATCCGCTGCCGGTGCGGCGGCGGATCGCCGAGCGGCTGTCCGAGGTGATCACGCCCGAGGTGTGGGTGGTGGACGACGTGTCGTTTCCCAAGTGCGGCACCGCGTCGGTGGGGGTGGCCCGGCAGTACTGCGGGGCGGTCGGGAAACGAGCGAACTGCCAGGTCGCGGTCAGTGTCCATGCCGCCACCGACACCGCGTCCTGCCCGCTGGACTGGCAGTTGTATCTGCCGCGCGAGTGGACGGATACGCCGGAGCGGTGCCGCAGGGCAGGAGTGCCCGACGAGGTGGTGCACCAGGAGAAGTGGCGCCTGGCGCTCGGCCTGCTCGACACGCTCGGCGAGTGGCAGCTGAAGGCGCCGGTCGTGGTCGCCGATGCCGGCTACGGCGTCAGCACCCCGTTCCGGCTCGGTCTTCAACAGCGCGGGCTGTCCTATGTGCTGGCGCTGACCGGGAAGGAAGTCGCCCACCCGGAGAATGCCGAGCCGCACCAGCCCGCTTACGGCGGGCTCGGGCCGCCGACGCTGCCCCGGTATCGCACTGCACCGCGGGCCGTCTCGGTCCTCGCAGCCGAGGCCGGTGCCGGCCGGTTCACCGAGGTGACATGGCGCCAGGGCAGAAAGGGCGCGATGACCTCACGGTTCGCGGTCCTGTCCGTGCGGCCTGCGGGCAAGCAGGCCCTGGCCGCAGCTCAGGAGGCGGGCGGCGGCCGCAACCGGTGGGACGGCGTCCTGCCCACCCAGACGCTCCTGGTCGAATGGCCGGACGGCCAGGGCACTCCGACCGGCTACTGGATATCGAACCTGCCCGCCACCACCCCGGTCGCCGACATGGTGCGGTGGGCGAAGATGCGCTGGCGGATCGAGCACGACTACCGCGAACTCAAGCACGGCCTGGGACTGGACCACTTCGAGGGCCGCACCTGGCGCGGCTGGCACCACCACGTCACCCTCGTCACCGCCGCCCAGGCATTCCTCACCCTCCGGCGGCTCGACCCAAAAGTCCGCACACCGGCCTGACCCTCTACCAGGTCCTCGACCTCCTCCAGGACCTGCTGAGGTGCTGGGCCGGTGAATGCACCACCTGCGGACGCCCCCTACCCACCCCGCGCAGCCGCCGCAGACAGCCCAGAACCTAACGAAGCACTACTAGGACGTGTCCGGCCGATCATGTTGCTGGTTAGGGTGCGAGCGTGTCCAAGACGAGCGTGAGCAACGAGACCAGCAGCATGGTCTGCCTGTGGGTGGAGCCGTGGGGAACGGATCACTGGATTCGTCCGGGTGAAGAGTTCACCGTGGTGACTGAGACGGAGCCGGAGCAGTCGCCGTTCAACGTGGTCGTGCATGATCAGGGAATCACGGTGTGGGTGAACTCGGGGAGTGACGCCGAGGTCTTCGACAAGAACGGCGGCCCGGTGCCGTGTGGGCACCAGCGGCCCGCCGAGGGTGGTCGCTGAGCCGTGTCCGGTCGTCAGCTCCGGAGCCAGCTGGCCAGGGCTGCCGCCATCGCGGTGCCGAGGAAGACGAGGCCGCGTTTGTCGTAGAGAGTGGCCACCGCCCGGGACTGCTCCAGGCGGTTGATCGCTCGTTCAACGGTGTTGCGCTTCTTGTAGCCGTCCTCGTCGAAGCCGGGTGGCCGCCCGCCGCGTGAGCTTTGCACAGGCGAGCGGCCTGGCCGTCAGTCTGCTCCGGAATCGTGTGGTGGGTGCCCCGCCGCCGCAGGTACTCGCGCACCGGTCCGTTGCTGTATGCCTTGTCCGCCGCGAGACTGTCCGGCTGCGCCGCGGTCAACCGGGGTTGCGCGCGGTCATGATCCGGTCGCGCACTTCCTCGGCCCGGAGTTCGTGGAGGTCGGCGGGTCGCGGCGCCGGTGGAGGTACGAGACCGTGCTGGCTCAGGAACGGGCGGTTCCTGAAGGGAGGAAGGCGACGACGGCGGCGGCGATGCAGACCGCCAGGGGGACGGCGAAGGCGAAGTGCGCGCCCAGGGGGAGCAGGGCGGCGACGGCGAAACCGGCCAGCCCGTACCCGGCGCCGTTGGCGGCGTACAGGGCGGAGAACCCGGCGCTCCACGCCGACTCCGGCAGGTCCCGCTGCAGGGTCAGAGAGCGGGCGGTGAGCTGCGGCGCGGCGAACAGCCCCGCCGCCACGATGCTCACCGCGATGACCGGCAGGCTGGGCACCAGCGCCGCCGGCAGCAGGACCAGGCACAGGGCCGCCAGCAGCGCCGCCGCCTGGCGGTGGATCCTGCCAGGCCAGTGCCGCAGCCCGTAGATCAGCCCGCCCACGACGCTGGTGATGGAGTAGCCGGTGAACAGAACCCCGGCGAGCGAGGCGGGGGAACCGGAGGCGTCCAGCACGGGTGGCACCGCGGTATCCAGGACGCCGCCGGCGAAGCCGCCGACCAGGGCCAGTGCGAGTGAGGGCAGGGCCGCGCGCAGCAGGACCGGGCCCAGCGCCAGTCCCGAACGCCGGGCGCCGTCGGCCCCGTAGCCGTCGGACGGTGCCGCCGGCAGGCGCAGCGAGGTCAGTGCCGCGGCGACGGCCAGCACGGCCATGGTGGCCACCGCCAGCCGGGGGTCGCCGACGGCGACCAGCACGGACACGCCGACCGGGGCCACGGTCCAGGCCAGCTCCAGCAGCGTGGTGTCCAGACTCATCGCCGGGTGCAGCAGCGGCGGGTCCATGGTGCGGGCGAGTAACGCTCTGAGCTGTCCGGGCACTCCGGCCCCGATGCCGCCCGCAACGCCCGCCAGGATCACCAGGGCCGCGGCGGGCAGCACGGTGGCGGTGGCGGCCAGCAGGGTGTAGACGGCGGCGCGGACGACCAGCGCCACCCGCACGTAGCGGTGGCCGCGCCACCGGTCGGCGAGCACGCCGAGCCACGGCGCCAGCGCGGCCTCGGTGATGGCGTGGGCGCCGGAGGCCAGTCCGCCGACGGTGAACGATCCCGTCTGATGGCCCAGCAGCACCAGCGCCAGCGGCGCCATCGCGTCGGGGATCCGGCTCAGCAGCGTGGTCAGCGCCCAGGGCCGCCACCCGGGCACCGACATCACCTGCCGGTATCCCGCCGGTCGTGCGGTCACCTCCGTGCCCAACAGGGCCCTCCCTTCCACGAACGCGGCCAGGGCCCGCACCGGCCCCCGTGGGCGCGTCGGGTTCCCCCGTGGACGTCCGTCATGGGTGTCTCACCGCGCGCAGCCAGGCGGCGAGCGCGCCGACCGTCGGGTGGCGGAACACTCGGTCGGCAGCAGGTCCGGCGCCAGCGCACTCATGGCGCGGATCGCCGAAACGAGTCACCGCGCGTGGGTTGAGGTGCCCCCATGTCCCGACCG
The DNA here is from genome assembly GCF_014205255.1 of Streptomyces caelestis. GTDB lineage: Bacteria > Actinomycetota > Actinomycetes > Streptomycetales > Streptomycetaceae > Streptomyces > Streptomyces caelestis. The sequence continues at coordinate 8,861,757 of NZ_JACHNE010000001.1, forward strand.
GCATGGGCATCGTCGTATGCGTGACCGTCGGCCAGGTTGGGGGCGCCGTACGCGCGGGCGTCAGCCCAGGCTGCGGACGGACGTGAAGAGGCAGCGCTGTTCGGGGGTGAGGCGGTGGTGGTCGGTGGTGAAGCGACGTGGCCTCGTAGGTCGGCACCTCGGTCTTCCAGGAACAGTCATGTCGTCACCGCGCGCAAGCGCATTTCGCCGGTGCCGCCTGCACACGAAGCCCCCGGGATTCCCGGGGGCGGTGGGTGTCTCGGTCGGGTTGAAGGGAGTCGGTGACGTGGTGTGGGCGGGACTTCCTTTTGGTCGTCGTCCGGGTGTGTCGTCTCAGCCGCCAGAAGGCTCTCGAGTACTCGATACCGGCCGGGAGGGGACTGGGGCCTGGAAGGTGCCGAGGCCCTGTAGCTGCGGGCTACCGACGCCGGTCGGCGTCGGCAGCCCGCTGACGAAGGTGGTGTCCCACCAGAGACGGTGCCGTCGTCAGGGTTGACAAGGCGGTGACGGCCCCCCGTCCACCGAGTGTCCAGGCAGGCCAGGGCGCCCCCTCCTGATCGGTCAACCTGCGCACACGGACAGGCTCTGCCATCACGCCCCCAGCAGGCGGACCGGACGTCAACGCCCATCCAACCGTCCGGACGACCGACCCGGCGGACCTATGCGGTCAGAGCACTAGGGTGGCGACGGTTCCGGCTCCCACAACGGCGAGGCCATCGGGCCGATCGGCATGATGTGCCGATGCCGGAACCTCCGGCTCAGAAGTGGCCGCCGGCGCCGGAGCTGCTCGGCCGAGTGGTGGCGTGCCGGGTCGACGCCCGGTCACCCGACGGCGACGGCTCCTCGGGCGGGGTGAAGGGGCGTCCTTGGCTGACGTCGGGGAGGGCGAGGGCCGCCTTGCGGGTGGTGTCCTGGGGGCGGTCGCCGGCCGCGGTCACCGGTCCGCCCGCGTGCTGGCGCCGTAGGTGTGCGGGTCGACGGGCTGCTCGGCCTTGGGCAAGAGGGCGACGACGAGCAGGTAGGAGTCGGTGACGAGTTCCCTGGCGAGCTTCTTGTCGATGCCTGTCCCGCCCTCCAGCGTGATCCAGTGTTTCTTGTTCATGTGGTAACCGGGGGTGATGTGGCTGCTGTGTTCCCGGAGAGCGTGGGCCTCGCCGGGGTCCGCCTTGAGGATCACGACGGGGCGTCCGGGGACCTCGGTCATCAGCATGAACACCTTGCCTCGTACCTTGTAGACCTCCCAGTCCGGGCCGAAGGGATGCTCCAGCTGGGCTCCGGGGAGTTCCTCCGCGCACTCGGCGGCGAATGTCTGCAGGGTCGATCCGTTCATGAGTGTTTCCTTCCTCTGGTGGTGGCGGGCAGGGGCGTCGGCCAAGGGACGCGGACGGCACGCCCCATCCTTTTCCCTGAAGCGGGCAATCGGGCGGTACGCTGCGGACACGTGATGGTCGACAAGCGACACCCCATGCGTTCTCCACGCGTCGGACGCAGCGGGCAGGCCGTGCAGGCCGCGGTTCCGCTGTACGGTTTCCAGCCCCCGGTCGGCACTCCGTACGGCCTTGAGGTGAGCACCGTCGAGGACTTCTTCGCCGAGCACGACGACTGGCCGTGGAATCCGCCCCGTCCAGGCCGCGCCACCTTCCACTACCTGATCCTCGTGACCGAGGGTGAGCTGCTCCACGATGTCGACCACGTCACGCGGACCGTTGCCTGCGGCCAGTGGCTGTGGGTGCGCCCCGGGCACGCGCAGTGCTGGCATCCGCCGGGCGCCGCCCGCGGCTTGTTCATCCTGTTCGAGCCGGACGTGCTGACGTCCGACGCCGCCCGCCTGCTGGCCCCGCTCACCGCGCACGAGGCCCCTGCCGTACTGAGCCCGCACCCCGATGACGCGGCCTGGCTGCGGCAGACGGCGCTCCAGCTCCTGGACGAGCACCGTGCACTGGGGCGGCGCCGGCTCGATGTCCACCACGCCCTGCGGCGCAGCCTCCTCGAATCGCTGCTGCTGCGCCTTGCCAGCTCCCCGGACGTCACCTCCGACGGCGCGTTGGCGGGCGGCACGGGCCGCAGGGACACGTACGCACGGTTTGCGGACGCCCTGGAGCTGCACTTCCGGGAACTGCACCGGGCTGCGGACTATGCCGGGCTGCTCGGCTGTTCGGTTCGCACCCTCAGCCGCGCGGCCCGGGACGTCACCGGCAAGGGGGTGCGTGAGGTCATCGACGAGCGGCGGCTGCTCGAAGCCCGTCGCCTGCTGGGAGGTGCCGGTTGGGACGCCCGGGCCGTGGCCGTCCATCTCGGGTTCACCGATCCCGCGAACTTCGGCCGCTTCTTCCGTGGCCACACCGGTCTCACCCCGGCCGCCTTCGCGGCCCGCGAAGCCAGGACCGGCATGTGAGGCGGGCGCGGCACAAGCTCCCACTCCACCGCCGCCAGGCGATCGCGACGAGCTTGCCCAGCGGCACCGTGACGTCGATGTCCTTGAGGTCGTGCACGCGTGTCCCGTGAACCTTGGTCGCGTCCGGAGCGGGGGCCGGGCCGGGGCCGGCCGCCTCCTTCGATCGCTGCTCACTGGCCGGGGGTGCGTCACCTTGGATTCTCCCGGTCAGGATGCGATCGCGCCTGTCGCGGTCTGGGCGAACGCCCAGTTGGAGTGCACGATGCGCCACTCGCCGTCGATCAGCCGGTACGCCTCGGTGGCGTTCCAGGCGCGCAGCTGCCGCTCGTTGCCGTTGTCGTCGAGCACGTAGGTATTCAGGTTGTAGGCCAGGACGGCGAAGTCACCGCCGTCGCTGACGTGCACGACAGTATTGAGGTACTCGTTGCGCACGATGTGCGGGTTGGAGTAGATCGCCTCGATGTGGGCGACGGCCGCGTCACGGCCGACGACCAAAGCCTTTTCGATCGGGTCGAAGTAGCTGATCTCCTCGGCGTAGTTGTCGAGGTAGCCGCGGCTGTCGCCGACGCTCCACCGCTCGTTGAAGGCCTTCTCCAGTTCCAGGATGGTCTTGCTGATTTCTTCCTTGTTGACGCCCATGACGGCTCCTTTTTCGTGCAGGCCGCCGTCCGCCGGTTCCGGTCGGCGGCGGATGGGTGTGCTTCTCAGTCGTCGAGCAGCACCACGTGCTTGCCCGGCGTCGTGCCGGCCTCGACGTCGGCCTGGGCATCGCGAACCTGCTCCAGGCCGTGGTAGACCTTCGCGACCGGGGCTTTGAGCCGCCCAGCGGCGATGGCTTGCAGCTGCTGCTGGAAGACCTGCTCGGGCAGGTCGGTGGCCCCGCCCGCGTAGCTGGTCAGCCTCACCCCGCTGGGGATCATGAACGGGGTGAAGTCGGGGATCGTCCACTGGCCCGCCAGGGCTCCGGTGAAGCAGACGGTGCCGTGGCGGCGGACGGTGCGGAAGGTGTCGGCGAGGACCGAGCAGCCCACCAGTTCCAGTACGGCGTCGACGCCGTCCGGCATCAGCTCGCGCACCTGGTCGGCGATGGTGCCGTTGTCGACCAGAGGATGGTCGACACCCACGGCCCGCAGTTCCCCGGCCCGGTCCGGGCTGCGGGTGGTGGACAGCACGGTGGCTCCGAGGTCCTTCGCGATCGTGGCCGCGCTCAGCCCGACCGTGGAGGTGCCGCCGCGGATCAGCAGCGTCTGCCCCGCCTGCAGACCGAGGCCCGTGGCGAGGGAGCCGTAGGCGGTCTGGAACATCTCCGGCAGCGCGCCGACCACTTCCCACGGGAGGCCGGTCTCGAACGGGATGGCCTGCCCCGCGGGGACGGTCACGTACTGCGCATACGAGCCGTCGAAGGACCGGCCCATGCCGCCCATCATGGTCGCCACCTGCTGACCCGGGCGCAGCCCGCTGTCCTCGTCGGCCTGGTCGACCACACCGACGCCCTCGATGCCGGGGATCCGCGGGTAGGTGACCTCCGGGTCCGACTCGCCCTTTCGGGTGGTGACCTCGGATTCGTTGACGCCGAACGCCTTCACCTTGATGCGCACCCATCCGGGCTGCGGCTCGGGCATCGGCGCCGTGGTGACCTGAAGAGCATCCAGGCCGCCGGGTTGAGTGACGACGACCGCTCGCATCGCCGCAGAGGCGGCGCCTCCGGACGCTGCACGCTTGTCCATGCCAGTTCCTTACTTTTCGTGTATGGCCCGCAGGGTCGCCACGCTGCGGCCCGCAGCTGGTCGCCGCAGCACCTCTCGATCTTCTGCCGACATCCGGCGAATCGCTCAGTCAGTTGCGGACATCTGATGGTCAATGGGGGACACCCGGTGAGCCCCGCGATCGCAGGGCTTCACCGGGCCCCTCAGCCCGGCCAGGGAAGTCCTGAGCGCCCGCCCCGTCACCCGTTCGGCTCGGCCGGCACCGTTATGGAGTGGTTCGACCAGGAGGGATAGACCCGAGGTGTCCTGGTCAGGCCGCCGGGCGGCGAGGGAGGGGACGCGGGCCTGTCGCCGGTGCTGCGCGCAGCTCGTCGGTGAACCGGGTGAGGGCCTCCTCGGCCGTGGGGACAGGGCCGAACAGCTCGGCCGAAGTACGTCTACATGGCGATCATGTCTCTGAACCTCACCGGCAAGGACAAGCCCGCTGAACCAGCCGCTGGAAGACCGCACGGAACGCCTCGGCATCACCTTTGACGGCCGTCTCTCCGCAGCCCGTCAGTAACCCCAACCGCCCCTGGTTACACCGTCCGTTCTGGCAGACCCTGCTGCCGCTCACACTTGTCGCTGCCGCCCGACGGCTCCGCCGGCTGCGCGCCGCCGATCAGGCCAGGGAGGTGGGCCACCAGGAAGATGACGAGGTTGGAGACGACCGGCAGGACCAGCGAGGCCATTGTCAGCACGACCGCCCCAGTGCCCGCGAAGACGCGTACCGCGGCCTGGAACCACATGGATAGACCCAGCGCTACCAGCAATGAGCTGATGAGGAGCGAAGGGAGCGCCAGAGTGGACCCCGAGGGCCACCAGGCACGCGGCGACCATATTCCGGGTGTTCCGCAGCTGGATCACGCGGAGGGCCGGCGCGATGAACGCGCAGCGCGAACATGCGGGTCGGTTCCTCAGCTCGACGAGCGCGCCGTACTTCGCCGTCGCCCAGGGCTTCGAGGTCCAGCGGGAGCCGGTCGGCAAACGCATCACCGCCCGCATCGCCCTGCCCGACGACCTGGGCGGGGACGTCACCGGACGCCGCCCCCAATAGCAGGCAGCGCTCCCTTGGCCCCGCTGTCGTGCCTGACGGCCTGCCGTGGAAGCGGCGGGCTGCAGGGGGGCGACGTCGGAAGGCTGGAGGTCGGGGCGGGGAGCTGGTAGCCGTCACGTATTCGTGACTGGAGCTATTCCTCTCCTTGCGCATGCTCGGGGCTCCGGTGTCAGTTAGCTGTGCGTCCGTCTGGTCGCGATCGCTGCCAGGGTGCCCAGGGTGAGGCAGGTGGCCATCACGGCTGCCATGGGCGCGGGGCTTTGGGCGCCGAACAGTCCGACCAAGGGGGAGGCGGCTGCGCCGAGGAGGAACTGGCCGCTGCCGAGGAGTGCGGATGTGGCTCCGGGGGCGGCTCGGCCGCGGCTTTGAGCGATGGTGATGACGGCAGGGAAGAAGAGGCCGAATGCGCTGATGCTGATCAGTAGGCAGAGCCAGGTCAGGGGCATGCTGCTACCGGTGGTTGCCTGAATGAGAAGCAGTGCCGCTGCTCCGGCAGTGGCCAGGATGCCGCTGATGATGAGGAGGGCTTCGGGAGACCGGCGCCTGGTCAGGCGCCCGTAGGCGAGGCTTCCGGACATGTTGCCGATGGCGTTGACGCCGTAGACCAGGCTGGAGAGGGCAGGGGAGAGGTGGTAGATGTCCTGGAAGACGAAGGTGGTGCCGGCGATGTAGGCGAAGACGGCGGCTCCGCCGCAGGCGAGCGCCAGCACGGGGGTGACGACGGCGGGCTGTGCGGTTACCCGGCCGATGGCGCGAAGGCTGGTGGCCAGGCCGCCGGTGAGGCGGGCGTCGGGCGGATGGGACTCGGGAACCCAGCGCCATACGCCCACGGCCAGGAGTATGCCCATGAGGGCGAGGACGGCGAAGACATAACGCCAGGGAACGACGAGGAGCAGGGCGCCGCCGGCCAGCGGGGCCAGCACCGGGGCCATGGCGCCGATCGCTCCCAAACGGGAGAACACCGAAGGGAGTTCGCGGTCGTCGAAGAGATCGGTGACGACAGCTCGGGAGACCACGATCCCGGCGGCCCCTGCGACGCCCTGTCCCACCCTCGCCGAGTTCAGCACAGCTACCGTAGGCGCCGCAGCGCACACGACGGAGAAGCCGGCGAACAACAGGGACCCGCCGATGAGGACGGGACGGCGGCCGACCGCGTCGCTGAGCGGACCGAGGGCAAGCTGCCCGGCGATGATGCCGACCAGAAAGCTGGTCAGGGACAGTTGCGCACCGGAGGCGTCGGTTGCCAAGGAGCGGGCCAAGTCGGGCAAGGCGGGGACATACATGTCTGTGGCCAGGGGGCTTACGCCGCTCAGTCCAGCCAGCACCAGCAGCAGGCGAAGACGCTTCGGCTTGACGGCGTACGGGCTGGCTGCCTCGGGCGAGGCCGCGGAACGGGTGGTCATAGCGCGGCGGCCGCCCCTTCTCCAGGATCAGGTGTTCGCGCTCGCGGAGCGGTGTGTCCCGGCGGCGTACCCAGGGAAAAGCCAGGCGGTTCGTGCTGGCCGGCGTCGAGGAGGTCCTCGCCCCTGAGCGTGATCCCGGTCGCCACGCCGGAGACCGGCGGCGTCCATCAACTGGTAGGCCACGGCGCGCAGGTCCTCGTCGTGTGCGGAGGGCTCGACCAGGCGGCGGGTCTTCTCCCACCGGCTGCCGCTGGCGAACCTCAGCCCGCCTCGTTTTGATGTTGCTTATTCGGAGGGTTCGGCGATCAGCGCCGTACCGATCTTGCGGAAGCCGAATCGGGCGTAGACTCGCGCGACATCGTCATCACCTGCAGACAGGAAGACGGTTGCCGCCCCCCGCAATCGGGCGTCGGCCACCAGTGTCGCGGTGACCGCGAGTGCGAGACCGCGACGGCGAGCTGCGGGGAGCGTGCCGACGCCGACGATCTCGCTGACTCCTGCGAGCGGTTGGTGCTGGCCTGCGGACAGCGCGGATCCGTGCTCGACAGCTGCGGCGACCGCCGTTCGACCTGCCCGGATACGCACGATAGCGCGGTCCACCGATCCGTCGGCGATACGAGCGTCGGTCGCTTCCGTCAGTTGCGGTGTTCCCGCGAGACCGACGTGGGTTCCAGGCTCGGCGAAGGCGAGGTGAGGAACGGCCAGGGCGCTGGGCAGTATCGGATCGTCCGCGCCTACGATCCGCACCTCTATGCTGCCTGACCACCCGTCCAGGGAAGCTGCGGGAGTACCGGGATCGAGCACCATCAGCGGATGTTCGTGGACCACGAGTCCCGACTCCTCGACTGCTGACCGCAGCTTGGGCGTGGTCTCGGCGACCCATTCGAAACTCTCCGGGATCCCCAGCTCCCGCTGGCGAGCACGGACCTTCTGCACGTCGGAGGCGTTCAGTGGTCCGGACCATCCCCGTGTGGGACGTGCGTAGAACGGCCAGCCCGGGCCCTCCCGCACGAACAAGGTGAGCGGCCCGTGGTCCTCGACGCGGGCGCCGTGGCGCGGGACCGCGTCGTAGTACTCCTCGAGCCGGTCCAGCAGTGCCCGCTCAGGATGATCGTCAAAATCGGCAGAAGTCACGCCAGGCATCCAAGTAACAGGCCACCAGCGACACCACTTCATTTCGACCCGTCCGCAGGGCTGCTCGGCCGGAATTCGTTCCTGCCCGAACTGGACGCGCTGCATCACGCCTAGGTTCTGTCTCTTTGGTCAGCGTCGCGTACAGATGAGGATGGCGGCGAGGTGGAGTGCGGCCTGGTAGCCGATGGCGAGCTTGTCGCATCCATCTGGAGTCCACGCGCCGCTGACGAGCGCCTACGCTGGATCGTCACCAGGGCGCACGTTGCCTGATGCGGCACTAGCTCAGCGGAACGGTGGGACCGAAGACCATACGCCGACCACTGCTCGGCGCCCCACTCCTCGAACCGCTCCACCTCGGTGAACCCCAGCTTCGCCGCAAGGCGCATCGCGCGGTCGTTGGCGGTCTGGGTGCAGAGCACCACCGGCTCGCCGGGGAGCGCGTCGGCGAACCAGTCGAGTGCCGCTGCGCACGCCTCGGCGGCGTACCCACATCCCCACGCTTCCGGTAGGAACATGTAGCCGAGCTCGGCCTCCCCGGACTCCGGACGAACGTGTCCCGGACGCTCCGCGTCGCGCCGATCGAGAAGCGTGATTGTGCCGATCATCGCTCCGTCGAGAGCGACCACGAAAAGGCCAGGGCGCCGCCCGGGTATCTCGGGCACTGCGCGTTCGAGCTCATCACGCGGTCGGGGCCACCGAGGTAGGTGCGCACCTCTGGTGAGGCGAACAGCTCGATGAACGCCGCACGGTCAGGCCCTCGGACTCGCGGAGTACGAGCCGTTCGGTCCTGATCGGAGCAGGTGGCCAGGCGACGGGCCCGAGCTCGGTCATGGCGGGCAACCTATCGCACGCCCGTGGGGGTGATCCGAAAGGAGAAGTCCCAGCCCGGAGTCCTCCTCTCGCCGAGTCCTGATCGGTGTCGGGGCAGTCGATCTGCGCCCCAGCGTCGAGGAACCCATCTATCTGACTCCCCAAAAGCGGGACGTTCATCCGAGTTCCGAGGGTCCGACCCGCAGGAGTCCGGGAACCCGCGCGTTTCCGGCCGTACCGACGGCAGGGTCTCCATGCTGCTGGCCTTCAACGGCGCCGCCCTCGCCGGCCTGTCCACGCTGGCCATGGTGTCCAGGCGGAAGCCCGCGTCGGTGCATCGGTCGGCGACGACGATGACCTCGTCCGCGGGCCGGGTCTGGAGCACTGGCCGACGGAGGTTACGACATCACCGACTACCGGGCCATCTGCCGAGATCCGCCGGGTCGTACACCGGGCTGTAGTGCTGCACACCGCAGGCGCCTTCCGGACGAGGCTGCCCCACGCACCGTGACCGTCTGGGTCGGCGGCTTACCGGTCGCGGCCGGGTTCGTCTACGGTGCCGGCGACGTCTACTACGAAGGCAACGTCTCCACCACGGCAGCCCCCACACAGGCCCAGCACCTGACTCGCAAGGACTACGTCGACAGCCGTGTCAGCCCCGCCCCCGTCACGCTGACCGACGCCCCCACCATCGCCACCAACGCCGCGCTGGGCAACCACTTCCGCGTCACCCTCCAGGGCAACCGCACACTGGGCACACCCACCAACCCCACCGATGGAAAACGCATCACCTGGGAACTCATCCAGGACGCCACCGGGAACCGCACGCTGACCCGCAGCTCCGCTTTCGTCGTGGGCTCCACGATCCCTCCACCCTGCTCACCACCACGGCGAACAAGCGTGACTTCCTCACCGCGGTCTACAACGCATCCACCGCCAAGTGGTACGTGATCGACTTCGTCAAAGGCAACTGACCGAGTGACCGACGCAGGCCAGCGTCCGGCGCGGTTACCGGTCCTCGGTTCTTGCCTCGCATCGGACCATGCCGCGCCTCAGGCCGCAGCCAGGACTCCCCTCCATGACATGTTTCGGCGAGGGGCGGCATGTCAGTGGCGCATCGGCCATGGACGAACCGTCCGGTCAAGGATCAAGACGGGCACCACGGACCGGGATGGGCAGACCGCGGTCAAGACATCCGATGCAGTTGATCTGCCAAGCGGTGGCGGTTGGCTGTGGTGTCAGTGGGGTGTGACAGCATCCGCCGAATGACGAGTGCACACGCAGGAGGCGGCTTGGAGATGTTCCGGGTCGGCGACTTCCCCATCTACACGTTGACCTTCGTACGGGGGCTGAGTCCTGTCGAGTTGCTCACCCGCATGAGAGTTGACCAGGAAACCCTTGCACTTCGCGACGGGATGGATCTGTCGGACGACTTCGGCGACGACCTTCTCAACGATGAGGAACCCGTCGTCACCACGGGCGTCGATGGAGCATGGACCTGGGCGTGGGAACAGGGTGGTGTGCACGGGCTCGAGGCGCAGATCTTGAGCGCCGTGTCCGTCGGTACCGAGGCCGTTGCCCTGCACTACAACGAGAAGCCGATGTACTGGTTCAAGTACGCCGTCGACGGCGACGTCATCGTCGACTTTCACACGCTCCAGGGGATTGAGCCGACCGGGCAGGACCCGACACGGCTTGATGAGTACATGCGGCCGTTGGGGCTCGTCCCTGGCGAGCAGCCCCCTCTCTATGGCGTCCTGTCGCTTGTTGAGAACGCTTTCGGTATCCGGCTGACGCACCCGGGAGAGGTGGACGATCTGCGTATGAGCGGCCGGTTGAGCCCTTTGCCGGAGTGACTCCTCATGTGACTGGACCGTCCCAGTTCGGTGGAGGGGGCTGTCAAGATGTCGAGCAGCGGCCCTCCGGCCGCGCACCACCAGATTTCCCCGCCCGCCGCCAAGTACCCACAAGCCGCTGCAAGGGTGACGATCGGCGGGGCCGGGAAGGCGGTGGTCTCGTCGTAGGGGACATTCTTGGTGAGGCAGTGGTGGAGATCCGAGGAGGCGGTTGAAGAGGTTGCGTTGGGCGGCGGTGTGCCGTTCTCCGGCTTCGTGTACGTGGGTGCAGCTTCGCTGGTCGGGCGTCCGAGGCTCGCCGGGCGATGGCGCGAGCATGCCAAGCCGCATCCCGCGTCAGTCGTCCCTCCCAGCTCGACACCCAAGGTCTGGAAGCCCACCGGAGTTACGAAGGGAGGAAGTGCTCAACGCCCTGGGGATCCTCCAGCGAGTAGGGCCGGGGTACGGCGGGCAGGCCGCCGTACCTAGCGGCTGCTGCCGAAGAACGTACGGATCTCCGCCCTGCGCAAGCTACCCGGCGACTGGCCGGGGGGGGGCTGCGTACCGGTGGCGTTCGTCTTCACCGGGAGCGCGCCAGCCGGATCCGCGCGCCTGGAGCAGGCCGCCCGCGCGTACTTCGCCAGCGCCCCCTACCTGGGGATAGAGGCGGGCATTACGGCCGTCGACTACCACCAGGCGGTGCCCGTGGCCGTCACCGAGCTGGAGCGGCTCACCGCCGACCCGGCCGGCGCCGGGGGCGCGGTGTGGCGCAGGCTCGGGCGCGGTGAGTGGCAGACCCTGACCCAGGCCTTGGACAACCCCGACGGCGACCGGCTGTACGCGGTGCAGCGAGAGCACGCCCGGCGGACGTCGGGCCGAGCGCGAGGCCGCCGAAGCGGGAGGCGCAGCTGCCGGTGTGCGCCCGCTGCGGAGCGAAGTTCACCGACGACCGCTGGGCGCAGATGTGCGGGCCGTGCGCGGACACGGCGAGCGCTCGGGCCGAAGCCGAACGGGGCGCGCGACGCCAGGCGGAGGAAGCTGCTACCCGCGCGGCGACCGAACGCCCGGCGCCCAAGAGCCGCGGCGTGTTCGGGATCGGGCCGCGCCGGTAGCCGCTGGGCAAGCCCAAGGGCAGCCCGGGCAAGCCGTCCCGGACGGCGGCTTGCCCACCGCCCCGAGGCTCGCGAGAGGAAAGCCTCACAACCGAGGGCCGCTGCCCGGACCGCGTTGTCGGTGGTGGCTGGAAGGCTGGTCGGCATGAACGGAGATGAGCAGCTGCTACGCGGCCGGGTCTACGGCCACGACCACGACGACCCCAACCCGGGCCCGCTCCCGCACCAGACGTACGCCGCGCTGATAGGCGGGCCGCTGGACGGACTGCTGTTGGACATCACAGGCTGGCGGCCGGAGGAAGTCGACGACGGCGCGGCCCTGCCCACCGAGCTCGGGCAGTTCCCTGGTGGTCGGTCGCTGTACGACCCGCGCCCCGGCGAACCGCGCAAGCCTGGCCCGGGCGTGAGCTGCCGCTTCCACTACTCCGGCGACACGCCCTGACACAGCCCCGACCATCAGTCCGACCACGGCAGGTCTGCGCGCTGCTCACCCGCCACCGGCTTGCTTCGGCTTGCCCTCGGTCAGCTGGCTGGCGGTGTTCTCGATCCACAGCAGCGTCCACTCGACTCCGGCCTGCCATCCGGGCTCCGCGCTGGCATACCGGCCTTCGGCGTCGGCCCGGATCCTGGCAGCGGGGCTGCGCAGCTCCCTCTGGGAATCTCTCCCGTAGGGCCAAGTCCATGGCCTGGCGCATCTCGTCAGTAATGTCACCGGGTCGGAGCTCGCTCATCGCGCCACCTTGGACGACCGCCCCCACCGCTGGCCAGACCGACCCCGACCACGGCTGGTCAGCGGGACGCGGCCGGGGCCCGCAGCGCTACGAGCCCGGCTCCTGGCGCAGGTCCAGGAAGAACCGCAGCCGTACACCGGGCTCGCCGGGCTCCCGAGTCGTGCGGTCCGCCGGTGCGATGGCGCACCGTGCGGCGAGCAGCTCCTGGACCGCGAGCGCGGTTTCATCATCAGCGGCCGCGACCTCCACCACGGCCAGGCCCGGCTATGCCACATGCGTGTCAGCGATCTGCCTCATGCCTGGCACTACGCGCCGGCGTCCGCAGAAGTTCTCCGATCCCGGCGTGTTCACCCGACCGAGTAGGGCCCCGGCCATTTGCGCGGCCGGCGCCCGGACGTCTTCTTGGCCGCGGCCTTGTTCGTGGTCTTCTTCGCCGCTGGCGAGGAACTCAGAGGGGACCAGGCGCTCCGTGAGAGGTGACGATGTGAGGGAGGGACCCCGAGGCCCGAGGTGCGGCGTCGGGGTCAGGGGGGAGGTGAAGGTCCGTCACTGCTCCTGCGCGGAAGGCGGCCAGGCAGGCGCACGACCCGGTGTGCACCCGCCCGCCGCGCCACGCCCGCCGCGTGATGTCGAGGCCGCTACTTGCGCACGCCGGTCGCGCTGAACTCCTGTACGCCGACCTTTCCGTTCTGGTTGCTGTTGCGCACGTAGAGCCGGATGTTGGTGGTGGCGAGGTCGGCCGGCGGTCGGTAGACGACCGGCGCCGTCGTGTTGATCGCCTGGTAGGGCATGATGTCGATCCAGGCGTTCTGGCCGGCGCTCCACCGCTGCACCTTCCAGTGGGTGGTCATCCAGGTGCAGCAGTTGTCCTGCTGGATGGTGAAGGCGAACTGCTCGTAGTCGGCGCCGAGGTCGAACTGCACCCAGGACTCGTTCACGTTGGAGCTGGCCTCGGCGGTGTCGGTGACGCCGTCCCAAAGCTTGCCGAGGTCGCTGTTCCAGGCACTGCGCTGCGACACGGTGGAGTGGTCGGCCAGGTTCTCCCTGGGCACCTTCCAGCGCAGCCCGGCGTACGCCGGTTCCAGGCCCGCCTGGTTCATGATGGTCCGCGCCTCGGCCGGCCACGCCCCATCTGTCACCACGTGCGGTCGCCCGTCGCCGTCGTAGATGGCCCCGCCGAGCCAGTTGTCGGCGAAGTCGGTGTAGTTGTGCGACGCGTACACCGACAGGGGCTGGCGGTAACGCGGGGAGAAGTCGAACCGCCCGCCCTGCCCGACGTTGTAGTCCCAGCGGGTCTGGTGACTCTGGTTGTCGCTGTAGTAGTTCGCGGTCGACGTCGAGTGGTGCACGTGGTTGTGGCTGACCACGCTGCCCGGCCACGACCCGAACGAGTAGACGGCCCCCGAGTCGTGCACCCCCCAGGACACCTTGGACGTGGCGTTGTACACCTCGTTGTGGCTGAACGTCGTCTTGCCGATCCCGTCCGCCCCGTCGAGGAGGCTGTGCTCCTCCGCCTTGCGCTGATGGAAGCCCATGTACGCGGTGTCGTGGACGAGGTTGTGGGTGACCGCCACGTTGTAGGTGTTCATCAGGCTGATCCCGGTCGCCGGGAAGAAGTCGTCACCGATGTCGGTCACGACGTTGTTGCTGATCGTCACGTTCCTGGTGCGCCGGGCGCCGTCGACGTGTACGTCCATCCACCGGCCGGCGATGACCCCGGCGGCGGTCAGGTTGTGGAAGAGGTTGCCGGTGACGGTGACGTCCTCGGCTCCGGTCAGCAGCTGCAGTCCGCCGCTGCCCATCTTGCGCACGGTGTTGTTGGTGAAGGTGATGCCGCGGGTGTTGGTCAGCTTGATCTGACCGGGCACCTCGCCGCCGTAGCCGTCGTGGTTCGGATCCTTGAAGGGGTCGTCCGCGTATTGCGCCTCCGCTTGCGAGCCGCCGATGAACCGGTCGCGAGGCAGCAGCCAGTTGCCGTGCTCGAACGTGATGCCGTCGAACGCGATCGCGCTCGCCTTCGCGGACGGGCTGGACCCGGCCACGTTCACCAGCGTCTCCACCACCGGCACGTACGCCCCGGCCTGGTTGACATCCTCTCCCGCCCGCGGGTGGTAGTACACCTTGTTCGTCGCCCGGTTCAGGTACCACTCGCCGGGGGAGTCCAGCTCCTCGAACGCGTTGAGCACGTAGAACGTGTCGTCGTAGTCCAGCGAGAAGCCGTCGTCGCGGTTCAGCCGCGCCTGGAAGTGCGGCTGTGCCAGGCGCACCCGCTTGTTGGCGCCGCTCGCGCTGATGTCCACGACGGGGAAGTAGTCGATCTTGAAGCCGATCGCGATGTGCAGCAGCCGAATGTCGCGGACGTTGGTGTACGCCGGAACGCCGGCCGCCGGGAACTGCACGCCGTCGTAGGAGCGGGTCGGCCGCTCCGGGTTGGCCGGCGGGTTGGGGATCGATGCCTCATCGAAGAAGCCGCTGCCCACGATGGCCTTGCCCATCGCCAGCTGAGCCCGCCGGCCGCCGACGTAGAGCTGCCGGAAGTAGTCGGCGTAGCCCGCCGACTCCGGCACGTCGGCCACGAAGTAAGGCCGGTCGGTTACCCGCTTCCAGCCCGTGACGGCCTTACCACCGTCAATGATGGGCGTCTCACCCGGATACGCCTGGTAGACGACCTTGAACCCGTTGGAACCCGAGTCCGCCTCGGCCAGGTTGAAGGTGGCCGTCCGGGTATGCCGGCCCCCGCGCAGGCAGACGCGGAGGTCGGCCCGCATGTCCTTGTTGAGCCCGTGCTGTCGGATGTGGTCCCGCGCCCGTTCTAAGGTCGCCCAGGGGCGATCCGGTGAGGTTCCGGCGTTACCGTCGCTGCCCGACGCGGAGACGTAGAAGGTGCACGCTGCTGCCGCCTCCGCCGTACCACTGACCACCAGCCCAGCAGCCAGCGCGACCGCCGCCAAGGCGCCCGCGGCCACTCTGTGTTTGCTCATCACTTCACTTTCGACTTGTGTAGGGGACAGGGTGCACGCAGATAGCGGTCGCGCGGTGCGGCGCGGCTCACCACTCGCATCCCGGAAACGCCCGAGAAACGGGACTACGTCGAGGGCAGAGCGTAAGCATTGGAACCTTGACGGTCCAGAGTTATCCCCGTAACCCAAGACGCTCCCCGAAACGAGCCACTTCCAGGAGCTGCTTGCCCCACTCGACCTGACCGGCAGGTGGTGACCTTCGACGCTCTACACACTGGGCGCGCGAACCTGGACTGGCATGTGCTCTTCTGGGTCTTCCTCGTAGGCGGCTTGACCGCGCGCTATGCCGCTGGCCGGCGGACGGACCATCGGCGGCGCGCTGCTGCTGTGCGTCCCGCTGATCGACGTCGTGCTGCTGGGGGGCCACCGTGCTCAGTATCCGGGACGGTGCTGAGCCAGCGGTCTGGCACGGCCTGTCGGCGGCCTACCTCGGAATCACCGCGGTCTACGGCCACCGCACCGTCCGCTGGGCCGATGCGAAGTTCGCCCGCCGCTTCAGCGGAGCCGCCGTCCCACCGCGCCCGGAGCGCTACGGCCGCGCGGCTGTCGCGGATGCCTGGAAGTCCTGGGTCAGGTTCCTGCTGGCTTACGCGATCAGCGTCGGCCTGATCTTCGGCTTGGTGGTGCTGGTCGCCACCCTCGACAAGGGCGCTCCGCTACTCGTGTGGCTCAACCCTCTCACCAAAGTCCCTATTTACAGCCTGATCTGGCCCATATTGATCACCATCTGGCCTGACAAGGCACCAGAGCCAGCGAAGGAGAACCAGTGACCGGGGAGCCCCGCCGGCCACCGGCTGGGCACATACCCGGTGACCGCGACCACCGACTCCCGCCACTGCGGCTGCAGTACTAAAGCCGGAATCGGCGGCGGGAACCTCTTAGCGGTTCAGGGCGTCTGATCACGAGAAAGCGATCACAGGGTGTATACGGGGGTGGTGGGTATGGCGATCACACTGGCCGAGGAGATCATGCTGCTGTCACTGGACGATGAGTCCGGGTCGGCGAAGCAGCGGCAAGCCGCTGGGTGGGCGGTGTCGGGAGGGATCCTGCTCGAACTGGTCCTGGCCGGGCGGGTGTCCGTTGCAGGCAAGCACCTCGAACTGACAGACACGACGCCGACCGGGGACCAGTTACTCGACAGCCGGACGGCACTGATTGAGACGTGGCTGCGCGGTCGCAAGAAGCGACGGGTGACGGAGTGGCTGACAAAGGACCACGCCAAGGCCGTCGGTGCGGCTCTGGAGAGCCTGTGCAAGCGCGGAGTGGTCGTGGAGGAGAAGCACAGGGCACTCGGCGTGTTTCCGATACGCCGCTATCCCGAGGCCGACGGCGCCGTCGAGGCTGAGTTGCGGGAACGGCTCCGCGCCGTCGTACTGGATGGCGCCGAGCCGGACACACGGACAGCGGGCCTCATCGCACTGATCCACTCCGCCGAGCTGCACCGCCTGGCCTTTCCCGACCGCCCGCGCAAGCAGGTCGCCGCAAGGATGGGGGAGGTGGCCGCCGGGCAATGGGCGGCCGAGAGCGTCCGCGCTGCCATCCGCGACATGCAGGCAGCTATGGTCGCAGTCACCGTAGTCACGGCCGCCACGGCCGGGAGTTAAGCCATTCCATCCGGATCATCGGGCGGACCGGATGAAGATGCCTGCATGTGGAGTCCGGCGAGGTAGATGGTCGCAATCTTTTCGTAGCGGGTGGCGATGCCGTTGCGGGGCCGCCCGCGCCGACGGGGAACTTCGTACTCAGCTCGCCGCAGGGCCTGCTGATCGCATGATCGTGCGGCTCGCCGACCCCTGATGGAAGACGTCGGCGTCACCACCACGATGGGCGGGAGCGAGTTCCTGGAGGCGATGGCGCGCTCCAAGCAGGTCGACCCGACGATGGCGCTGCCGGAGAAGGCGATCAAGGCGACCGTGAAGGGCGGCAAGGCAAACTGCGGCAGCGCAACCGGGGCCAGGTGCCGTACTACGAGCCGTGGCCGGCGCTCAAGCGGGCAACATGGCGCCCCGACATCCGGGCCGCCGTGCTCGCCAACCAGCGGGTCGGCATCCACCGCAAGCTGATGAAGGCCGCCGTCGCGGCCGACCTCTACCCCGTCGCGATCGGCACGGGCTGCATCGTCCACCCCTCCACCGGCCCCAGCCCGCTGGACGTCCTGCCGTACACGGACGAGGGCAAGCCCGCGCCGGGCACGACCGACGACGCCCGGATCCGCGACATCACCCAGGCCCTGCCGCCGCGCCGGGCGGACCGGCTGTTCACCGCCCGCGAGCGGGGTGCCAAGGAGCGGCAGCTCCAGCGCATCGCGGCTGGGGGCCTGGCGGAGATGTACTTCCGGAACAACAACACCCGCGCTCACGGTCTGGGCGTGGAGTTCACCGACGTGGAGCACGTCGAGATCGGACTGCGATGTGCTCGAACGTGCGGGCCTCCTTGGAAGAGCGAGAGGCCGAGCTGGCAGCCGCCCGAGAAGCCAACCGTCAACTGACCCGGGCCCTCAACCAGCGCGAGTGAACAGGTCCTGCCACGGCGCCCCCGAACGACGTGCGGTGGCAGCAGGGATGTGATGCCGCTCCGGAGGCCACAGCCTGATCCCCTCCGGAGACCGGCCACGACGCTGCGCTTGTATGAGACCGTCGGCCTGCTGCACTCACATGTCGCGGCCTGGAAGGCACACTCACACGTCGCGGCGCCTCACGACGAGAACGGCGAGTGCGACCGTGATCAGCGGCCAGAGCGTGTACACGATCCAGGAGCCGGGGACCGTGGCGGTGTAGCTCAGGGATCCGGGATCCGGCCCCCAGGCCTGGACCAGGCGCTTCCAGGCGGCCGACACCATCGCGTGGTTGATGCCTGCCGACCAGCGGTTGCTCTCCGAGAACATGGTGGGCAGCATCAGCAGGGTGAAGACGCTGGTGACCATGGTCCCGGCGGCATGCCGGAGCAGAACGCCGAGACCCAGACCGACCAGGGCGCAGACCGGAGCCAGCAACGCGGATGCCGCCAGCGCCCGGAACACCCCGGGGTGGGTGATCGGAACGCCGGCGTGGCGCCCGTCCAGGATGGCCTGGGAGACCAGGAAGGAACCAGTGGAGGCGGCCGTGCCGACCGCAGCCCACAACGCGGCGGTGACGGCCGCCTTGGCCAGCACGACCGAGCCGCGGGCCGGGACTGCCACGGTGGCGGTGCGGATCAGCCCGCTGCTGTACTCGCTCACGATGGTGAGGGCGCCCATGCTGCTGGCGACGAGCATCAGCGTCCAGTAGCCGGCCGCCGGGTAGGCGTCGAAGGGCAGGAACTCAGCGGGCCCGGAGTCTGCGGCCTCGTCCGCCAGCGTGGCCACGGCGGCGGACCCGACGACGAACAGGACGGTGAGTCCGATCGTCCACGGGGTGGAGCGCAGGGACCGCGTCTTGATCCACTCGGAGGCGAGCAGGTCGCGGAAGCGGACGGGCGGCACAGCGACGGGGGCGGCCGGGGAGACGGAGGCGAGTGTGGTCATCGGGGTTGTCCTGCCAGGTATTCGACACTGTCGGCGGTCAGTTCCATGAAGGCCGCCTCCAGCGAGGCGGTACGGGTGGTCAGCTCGTCCAGCCGGACACCGTTCTCGAAGGCGAGCGCCCCGATCCGGCCAGCCGGGAGCCCGGTCACTGCGAGCTTCTCGGCGCCCGCCGAGCCCTCCGGCTCGACCGAGGCGCCCGCCGCCGTCAGCACCGCTGCCAGCTCGGCGGCCTGCGGTGTCCCCACCACAACACTGCTACGGGTGCTACGGGCCGCGAAGTCCCGTAGCGGCTCGGCGGCGATGAGGCGGCCCCGGCCGATGACGACCAGCTCGTCGGCAGTGTTCTCCATCTCCGACATCAGGTGACTGGAGAGGAAGACCGTGCGCCCCTCGGAGGCCAGACGCCGGAAGAGCCGGCGTACCCAGAGCACGGTGGGGGGCGCGCCGCGGGCGTCGGGCACGGTCCACGGTGTGGGGGCGCTGCTGGCTGTAAGCCTGCTCGCCGGCGTGGTGCGACGGATGCCGCTGCTGGCTCTGGCCATGGCACTCTTCGGATCCACCGCTGTGGTGGTGGGTCCTCCGAGTTCCGGCCATGAGAGCCTGGCGGCGTCGTACCAGGGCCAGTTCCTGTCGTATCCGGCGGTGGACCTCGTGCTGGGCTTCATCGTCGCCACCTGCGCACGGCGCGCTTCGATTGTCGCCGTGGCCGTGTCTGTCGCCGTGCAACTCCTGGTGATCGGGGTCTTCGCGCACGGGGACGGCCTGACCGTCAACGCGGTGATCGCCTTCTTGGCGTTGGCCACATCCTGCATGGCCGGTCTGCTGAGTCGCGAGCGCCGCGAGCACGCAGTGGCACTGCGCTCGCAGGAGGTGGCCGAGGCAGTGACCGCCGAACGGCTGCGGATCGCACGGGAGTTGCACGACATGGTCGCGCACAGCATCGGCATCATCGCCATTCAGGCCGGTGTGGGCAGCCGGGTCATCCAGACCCAGCCGGCGCAGGCTCGCGAGGCCCTGCGCGCCATCGAGGTCACCAGCAGAGAGACCCTGTCGGGGCTTCGGCGTACGTTGGTGTCGCTCCGTCAGGCTGACCGGGGCGCGACCGCATCGGAGCAGTCACCGCTCGCACCCTCGCCGGGGCTGGCAGACGTCGAACGGCTGGCGGCAGCGACTGCGGGCGCGGGGGTACGCGTCGACGTGCGCTGCAGCGGGGAGCAGCGTCCTGTGCCAGCCGACATCGACCTGTCCGCCTACCGCATCGTTCAAGAGGCGCTGACCAACGTGGTCCGCCACGCGGGCACCGGACGTTGCCGGGTGGCCATCGATTACGGAGACGAGGAACCGTCTGTGGAGATCGTCGACGACGGGCGTGGCGACACCGGGAACGGCTCGGCCCACGGCTTCGGCATCATCGGGATGCGGGAGCGGGTCGGTCTGCTGGGCGGCCGGCTCAGCGCGGGGCCGCGCCCTGAGGGCGGCTTCCGGGTGGAGGCCCGGCTGCCGATGCCCGCACCCGTCGGAGTTCCGGTGGAGGCACGATGACCGTCCGGGTGGTGCTCGCCGACGACCAGCCGTTGGTTCGGTCCGGTCTGCGCGTACTCATGGCCGATTACCCCGACCTGGAGGTCGTCGGTGAAGCAGCCACTGGCGCGGAGGCCGTCCAATTGGTCAGGGATGCCAGCCCCGACGTCGTGGTCATGGACATCCGGATGCCCGGCATGGACGGGATCGAGGCCACGCACCTGATCACGGCCGGTCCCGCGGCGACTCGCGTCCTCGTCCTGACCACCTTCGACGAGGACGACTACGTCTACGGCGCGCTCCGGGCCGGTGCGAGCGGTTTCGTGGTCAAGGACATGGCGCTGGACGACATCCTTGCTGCGGTCCGCGTGGTCGCCGCCGGCGACGCACTGATCGCGCCGAGCGTGACGCGCCGTCTGATCGCGGATTTCATCAGGCGCCCTGCGGCTGTCTCGGAGCGCTCCCCACGGTCGGTCGAGGGCATCACCGAGCGGGAACGAGAGGTGCTGACCCTGGTCGGACGGGGCCGGTCGAACACCGAGATCGCCGAGGACCTCTTCATCACGGTGGCCACCGCCAAGTCGCATGTGTCACGGCTGCTCACGAAACTGGGTGCCCGGGACCGGGTCCAGCTCGTCATCACCGCCTATGAGATGGGGCTCGTCACCCTGCCTCGCTGATGGACGCGGACGACCGTCTGCGGCCGGCGGTGAGTGTCGCGGACGTCGACAGCGCTGGGCGTGCGGGGGATGTGGCGGTGGCCTTCGACCTGGAGGATTCTGGGCCGCTCGAGGGGCGTCTGGATCGGGTGCGCGATTTCTACGACCTCGGAGTCCGTACGACGCTGCCGAGTTACAACAACCGCAACGCGGCCGGCGGAGGCTGTCTGGACGAGTCCGACGAAGGGCTCTCCGCCTACGGCCGAGCGCTGGTACGGGAGATGAATGCCGTCGCGATGGTGGTGGACGGTTCCCACTGCGGTGCCCGTACCGGGCTGGACCTGTGCGAGGTCTCCGAGCAGCCGGTGATCTACAGCCACTCCTGCATGCGCTTGCTGTGGGACCATCCCCGCAACACTGACGAGCAGGCCAGGGAGTGTGCCGCCACCGGCGGGGTCGTCGGGATCACCGGTGTCGGGATCTTCCTCGGCCCCAACGACGCCACAATGGACGCGCTGGTACGGCACATCGACCACGCCGTCGACCTCGTGGGCCCCGAGCATGTCGGCGTGTCGACCGACTACCCGTTCGACCACGAGGACTTCAACGCGATGCTCGTACAGAGTCCGGAGTTGTTCCCCGACTGCTACACCCGCTGGGGGCCGATCGACTTCATGCCTCCGGAGGAGCTGCTGACCGTCGAGAGCGCGTTGCTCGCCCGGGGGTATCCCGAGGACGCCATTACCGCGATTCTGGGCGGCACTTCCGCCGGGTCGCCGCGATAGTCTGGCAGTAGCTCGAACTACACCCTTGCTCCATGCATTGATCCATTCGACCGCCTCACCTTTTCCAGCTGGAGCCACGGCGCAGCATTGGCAGCCGGTGGCGCCGCCTTGCGGTGCAGCCCTACCGCGTCACCGCGGTGGTCCAGGCATCCTGACGTACATCACGCCAGCTCAACGGCAGGATGACAAGGGCAATCTGCCTACTTCAAACGCCCTCTCAGCACTCCAGCCGTGGATCGCGATCATGGATGCAGAGGCCGCCGACCGGTAGCCTGCCGATGTGGCTGAACCCTGGAATGAGCAGCAGTTGATCGCGGACGGGTTCGAGCAGGCGTACGCCGTCTTGGAGTGGCACGACGGGCCACGTAAAGGACTCGCGGTCATCAATGGTGTCCCGCACTACTTTGAGGGTTGGGACTATGACCCGGCCGACGCGGCTGACGAGTACGTCGTCTGGCCCGCGAGCGCAGCGGCAGTGGCGATGGAGCGCGAGCAGTGGGCGATCTTTGTCAGGTACGAGGTTTCTGAAGCCGGGAGGGAGGAGCATCCGGGGAACGGAGGAAGTGATGCCCGCTACGACGAACTGCAATTGCTCCTCGCGCCGTACCGTCAGGCGCCGGACGGTGCTCGGCGGCTTGTGGGTGAGGTGCGGTTGGACGACGGAGACCGCTACCGGCCTGACGGGGGAGACCTCTGGTTGCGGTGGCGCCCAAGCAGTGAGGCCTCCGTCGATCATTAGTTAGGGGCCGCCGGGTGCACGGGGTCAGTGCTCCCCGGGTTCTGGCTGCATGTGGTCCGTAGGAAGGCGTGTTCCCAATGTGGTTCCCCGGCATCCAACTGTTCCAATGGGCTGGAAGAAATCGGACGTATCCGGCTAAAGGTGGATCTTGTGATGTCACTGCAACGCTCCCTGTTCAGCCTCACCGCTGCGACGGGTGGACAAAGCCGCCCGGTCGGCCCTTCGCAGCACGTATCTCTGGTGCGGCAGGGCTGAGCCCAGCGCGGCTCTTACCCACTGAGGCTTCCCCAGCGAAATGATCTCCGGGTGGCCCACGAGGCCGGGCAGGTGTGAAACCCCTGGTAGGACTGGTCTGCCAAGATCATGTCCGCTCGAATCGGAGGCTTCACGTTGGTCATCTATGCTGCCGCGCTCGACCTCCCACGCCACATCGTGGAGTTCCTCGCCCGGCTGCGGGCCGCCCACGGGCACGGGATCGGCACCCCGAAGGGCTCTCGCGCCCTGGGCCCGTTCCGCCAGGCCGTACTGGTTGCTGCGCTGGTTCCGAGAACACGGCTGCGTGCACTGCCTGGCCCGGGACGCCGGGATCTCGCAGGCCACCGGCCACCGCTACCTCCATGTTGGGCATCGGCGTGCTGGCCGCCCAAGCTCCTGAAGCACGACTGGCCGCGCCGGACGGCACCCCGTTGTGGGTCTCCGATGTCGAGCCGGGTTCCACCCCGGACATCACCGCGGCCCTTATCACGCGCTGCCCGCGCTGTACAAGGCCGCCGCCGGCGGGCTTCACACGCTCGCCGACAAGGGCTACGTCGGCGTCGGCATCGGCATTCACGTTCCCGTACGCCGCCCCAAAGGCCACTCCGAGACCGCCCTGGATCGAGGAACCCGCGCCACGAACGTGCTGATCAGACACATAAGGGCGCGCGGCGAGCGGACCGCGGCGGAACTGAAGGAACGCCGGCGAGCCCTCAAGTACGTCACGCTCAGCCCTAGCAGAATCGGCGACATAGTCCGCGCCGCACTCGTTCTCAATGGGCACTGGAAATGATCTTCATTGAGAAAACCTCAGTGATCACCGCAGCGGGACCCGGGCTCGGAACCGGTCAAAAGTACGGTCGCTGACAAGGGAACCGTGCTTTGGGCTGATGCTGGAAAGAAGGGGGAATCCCAGGATGAGGGCATGCCACATGCAGATTCCCCTCCGGCATTTCATGCAGAGGGTTTGACGAAGAAATACGGCCGCCGCGGCAAGCTGGCCCTGAGCGACGTGAACCTCACCATCCCCTCCGGTCGTGTCATCGGCCTTGTCGGCCCGAACGGGGCGGGCAAGTCGACCCTGCTGCACCTGGCCTGCGGGCTGATCGAGCCGACGTCCGGCTCGCTGACCGTGCTGGGGTCACGTCCCGCGGCGAACGCCTCGCATCTGGCCCGGGTGGGCTTCGTCGCGCAGAACACGCCGGTGTATGGCTCGTTCACCGTGGCCGAGCATGTGAAGCTCGGCGCGAAGATGAACCCGGCGTGGGACCCGGCCCTGGCTGAGCGGCGTATCAGCCAGGTGGGGCTGAACCCCGCGCAGAAGGCTGGGCAGCTGTCGGGTGGCCAGCGAGCGCAGCTGGCGCTGACCATCGCGGCGGCCAAGAGGCCTGAGCTGCTGATCTTCGACGAGCCGGCGGCGGCGCTGGACCCGCTGGCCCGCAAGGGCTTCCTGCAGAACCTGACGGAGTTCGTCCTCGAGCTCGGTGCCAGCGCCGTGCTGTCCTCGCACCTGCTCGGCGATATCGAGCAGGTCTGCGACTACCTCATCGTGCTGTGCGACTCGCGGGTGCAGGTCGCCGGCGATACCCGGGATCTGCTGGCCAGGCACGCGCGACTGGTCGCGCCTCGCGGCGAGTTCGAGCGGCTGCCCGCCGGCATCGAGGTGATCTCGGTGGAGCACAGCGGCGCGCACAGCAGCGCGGTCGTCCGCACCGACAGCGAGCCCGAGGCCCTGCGTTATCAGGCCGAGCCCGTCACGCTTGAGGAACTCGTCCTCGGTTACATGACCCGGGCAGCCGCCGTACCCGTCGCCCGGACCGGGGCCGCATTCCGGGGGGCCCAGCGATGATGTGGCTGAGCTGGCGGCAGTTCCGCATCCAGGCGCTGTTCGGCGCCGGCGCACTGGCCGTTCTTGCCGTGTACATGGTGTCCCTCGGTGCAGACATCCGCGATGCCTACGACGCCTACCAAGCCAAGTGCGAGGGCTCGGCCAACTGCGCCGAGGCAAGGAGCCAGTTCCGCAGCGCATACCAGAACACCCTGCTGTTCCTGGCGACCGGACTCGCCCTGATTCCCGCCGTCATCGGCACCTTCTGGGGCGCTCCCCTGGTCGCCCGGGAACTGGAGAACGGCACCCACCGGCTGGTGTGGAACCAGAGCGTCACCCGCCCGCGCTGGCTCCTCAGCAAGATCCTGCTCGTTGGCTTGGCCGCTGTGATCGTGACCGGCGCGGCTGCGGCCCTGCTCACCTGGGCGGCCCGCCCCTTCGACGAGGTGGTCAAGGAGCAGTTCGAGACGTTCGTGTTCGGCGCCCGTAACATCGCCCCGATCGGCTACGCCGCGGTGGCCTTCACATTCGGCACAGTCGTTGGGCTCCTGCTGCGCAAGACCCTGCCCGCGATGGCTGTGACGCTCGTCGTCTTCCTCGCTTTCCAGTTCTTCTTCCCCAACGTGGTGCGGCCCAGCCTCATGCCGCCGGTCAAGGCCACGCTGCCGATGACGGTCGAAGCCATCAATGGGGCGCAGAATCTGGGCAGCATCGGCGGTGGCTCCGTCATCGGCGGGGTGAAAATTCCCAACCCGCCCGACGCGTGGATTGCTGAGACGAGCCCGCTGCGCACCGCAGACGGCAAGACCCTCAGCGCGAGCAAGTTCAACGACTGCCTCGACAGCCCGCCCAAGACCGGTGCGGGCGGCACGTTCGGCGACACGGCAGTGTGCCTCGCCAAGCACAACCTCCATGTCGACGTCCAATACCACCCCAGCAGCCGCTACTGGTCGTTCCAATGGCTGGAGACGGCGATCTACCTGACACTCAGCGGAGTCCTCACTGCGTTCGGCCTCTGGCGGATCCGGCGCCGGGTGAGTTGACCCTGACCCCCGTGTCAACCGGTGCCGACCAGGCGCCGCCGGGGCTTTCCCGGCGGCGCCCCTTTCTCTCCTGGCCTGGTCGGGGCCCGCGGGCGGCGAGGACGACCTCTTCGTTCGCCATGAGGATGGCTTCGATGATGCGCGAATGGGACCTGCCGTCACTGCACCCCCGCGCGGTGACTCAACCCCACCGTACGGAAACTGGCGGTTGTGCTGAGGGAGTGAACCGTTTACTCAGAGGTGCTCTCGACGATGCGGTTCTCCCAGGCCCAGACGGCGATCTCGGTCCGGTTGCGCAGCCCGAGCTTGGTCTGAATCCCCGACAGGTGGCTCTTGACTGTGCTGAGGGAGATGAACAGCTCGGCGGCGATCTCCTGGTTGGTGCGTCCACGCGCGATGGCCTGCACGACCTCGAGTGCGCGTCCGGACAGCTGTGGCGACTGCCTGGCGCGGCCGCGGGGCACAGCCCTGGTCTCTTTCAGGTGCTTCAGCAGCCGTAGGGTGACCGACGGCGAGACCAGCGCCTCGCCGTTGCACGCGGCGCGGACGGCCTCGATGAGCAGGGCGGGACCGGCGTCCTTGAGGATGAACCCGGCCGCGCCGCCGCGCAGTGCCCCGTACACGTACTCGTCGAGATCGAACGTGGTGACGACGATGACCCGTATCGGATCGGTTGCGCCCGGGCCGGCCAGCGCGCGGGTTACCTCAATGCCGTCGAGCTTGGGCATTCTGATGTCCACCAGGCACACGTCCGGCCGCAGCCGCCTGGCCATCTCGATCGCCTCGGCGCCGTCCGCGGCCTCCCCGATGACGGCGATGTCGGGCTGATCCTCCAGAATCAGCCGCAGGCCACGGCGGATCATGGCCTGGTCGTCGGCGAGCAGAACCTTGATGGTCATCCGGGCCCCCGGGCGGGGATGGGCAGGGTCGCCCGCACGGACCAGCCGGCGCCGGGCCGGGGGCCGGCACACAAGGAGCCGCCGAGCGTCTCGACGCGTTCGCGCATGCCGATCAAACCGTACCCGCCGCGGTGACGGGGCCGGGCGGAGTCCGGCGGGGCGTCGTCGGCGACCTCCACGGTGACGGCCGCGGCGTCGCGGCCGACGATGACGTCGATGGAGCGGGCGTGCCGCGCGTGTCGCAGGACGTTCGTCAGCGCCTCCTGGACGATGCGGTACACGGTGCTGGTCACTTCCGGCGGCCACTGCGTGTCGTCGTCGGGCACGCTCAGTCGCACTTTCGGGCCCTGGCGGCTGAAGCGCTCGACCAGCGTGCTCAGAGCCTCCGGCCCAGGTGAGGCAGGCGCCGCGTCATCGGTGTCACGCAGCAGCCCGACGACGCGGCGCATCGCTGCCAGGGCCTCGGACCCGGCGGTCTCGATCTCGGTCAGCGAGTTCGACACGTTCTCCGGAGACCGCCTCGCGACGATCTGGGCGGCCTGCGCCTGGATCAGCATCCCCGTGATGTGATGGGCCACGATGTCGTGCAGTTCCCGGGCAAGCTCCAGCCGTTCGGCCCGACGCACCCGTTCGGCGGTGGCCGTCGCCCGGCCGTCGAGCATGCGCAGCGACAGCCCAACCCCGAGGGCGGCCAGCCAGGCCGCTGCGGCGATGGCCACGACCGCCGACGCCGGCCGGGCGGCGGACTGGGCAGCGATCACCAGCAGCCCGGCGCCCGCGATGGCCCCGGCCCGCACCGTCGGCAGCACCCTGACCGCGGAACCGATGAGCACTCCCAGGCCCAGGGCCATGGAGGGTCCGAGCCCGGCGGGAAGCTCGGTCCCGGGCAGCAGCGGGATGAGGACCGCCAGCGCGGCAACGACGAGGCCCGCAACCGCCGTCCAGGTCCGCTCCCGATGACGCATCATCGCGAGCCCGCACACCACCACGGCGGCGGCGGCCCCAGGTACCCAGAACGCGGCTCCCCAGGTCTGCGCGATTGCGACGGCCTGGATGGCGATCGCCGTGAGGAACGTGACGCCAAGCCCGACGGTGGAGACGCCCCTGGCCCATCGGTCCGGAATAGTCACGTTGATCAGATTACCGAACCGCTGCCCGCGATCCGCGCCGTTCGGCGGGGCCGCGGGCGCGCCGGCGGCCAACTCCACGGTACTGGCACCGGTCTGGGCGGCGCTCACCGCGTCCACCAGTTCTCCGGCCACGCTACGAACGCGGCGGGTTGGTCCAGGAGCCCTGCGGGGCGGAGGCGTTGGCGTGCCGGTTGCGGTCGAGGCCACGCAGCACCGACCCCATCACGAGGGCGGCGATCATCCCCATCGTGGTCAGGCTCGTCACGCCGGACCACCCGTCGAACCAGGCGCCCCCGGTTACCACGACGCCACCCGCAGCGATCCCGGCGGCCGGTCCCCTCGGCAGCGCCCTGATTGAGGAGCCGACGAGCACCGACAGGGCCAGCGCCGTGATGGGCGCGGGCTCCTGCGGCAGGTCGTCCCCGGCGATCAGGGACACCGCGACGCCGACGGCCGTCACAGCCAGGCCCCCGACCGCGGTCAGCATCTTCTGCCGCTCGCGCATCAGCGCGAGGCCGCCCACGATGATCGAGACGGCGGAGCCGAACACCCAGGAGGCGCCGCCCCAGCTGTCCATGAGCATGAACATCGTGAAGACGATCCCCAGGGTGAACACGACGCCGAGCCCGATGTTGAAGAGCATGCCAGCCGTCCTTGTCGGCCGATCCCCTGTGTTCATGCCGCTCAGGCTAGAAAGCGAAAGTGCATCGCGTACCGGCCGAAAGTACGGAAGAGCATTGGCGAAGCCGTGCTTTGGGCCAGTTCTGAAAGGTCGTTTTCTCCCGATGCTTCATCTGGAATCGCTGTTTGATCCCGGGGTGTCGGGTGCCGCCAGGAGACGGTCGCCTCGACGGTGAGGCGGCGAGCCATCAGGGCGGATAGCCTCCTCCGGTTATCCCCCGATGCTGCGCGCCCCGGCCACGCCAGGGACCGACACCAGCACCGCTGACGTCCGGTCCCCACGGGGAGTCATGACCGCGAGGGTGAAGAGTAATGGGCTCGGTCGCTTCAGTCGCTCGGTAAAGAACTCTTCCGACTGAGGCCCACCTCCGGCCGAGACGAACGGCCGCTGCGGCCCTGCTCCCGCTGCGGAGGCGACCTTCTCCTGCAGCGGAACGGCCCGTGGGGGACCGGTGTGTGGATGAAGCTCTGCCCGGCCTGCGACGCCGATCGCCCCGCCGCCGGCGCCTTCATCCGCTGGCACCGCAACCCCGACCGTGACCCGAAGGCGCTGCCCAAGCTGTTCGAGGAATGGGAGACCGAGACCATGTATGCCCACGGCTGGTCCCGCGCCGCGCAGTCCAGGCGCCTGCTTGCCCGTCGGCCCCACCCGGCCTCACGCCGCGTGGACAAGGCTGAGCCCCTACAGCTGTCTTGAGAACGGCACTTCTGATCCTTCACAGCTACCAGGTAGGAGGCAGGATCAGCCCGGGCGGCAGCGACGAACCACTTGAAGGCAGGCCATTCGGGGCCACACCGTAAGCACGCGAGAAGTCAACCGTGCCGCCGTTGAACACCACGTTGAAGTCGACGGCGCTGCCGGTGAACTGTGCGCCGGTGAAGTCGACAGTGCCGCCGATGAACTCCGTTGACGAGAAGTCTGCGCCGTCAAACACGGCGCCGGTGAAGTCGAAGCCGTGTCCCTGCCAGGAGCGCGGATGAGAGTGCGACAGGCGGAGGTGGTCGCGGATGAGCCGGATGACGGTGTGGCGGACCTCCCGCAGCGCTAGAGGCTGTCGTCAAAGTGATCTTGAGTTGTGGATCATGGTGGGGTGATACGTCGCCATGAACTGTCCGATGCCGAGTGGGAACTTGTGCAGCCGTTGTCGCCCAGGCCGGTGCTGGGGCGGCCGCGTCTGGATGACCGGATGGTGCTCAACGGGATCGTGTGAAAGTTCCGCACTGGGGTCGCTTGGCGGGACGTGCCCGAGCGGTACGGATCGTGGGCCAGTCTCCACACCCGTTTCCGCCGGTGGGCGGCGGACGGCACGTTCGAGCGGATGCTCCAGACCGCGCAAGCGCAGGCCGACGCGGCCGGTGCCATCGACTGGCTGGTGTCGGTCGACTCCACCATCGTCCGCGCCCACCAGCACGCCGCCGGAGCCCGAAAAAGGGGGCCCCGAGCCCTGCCCTCGGACGGTCCCGAGGTAGTCTGACCAGCAAAATTCACCTGGTCTGCGACGGCTTGGGCCGTCCGCTCGCGTTCGCGCTGACGGGCGGGAACACCAACGACTGCACCCAGTTCACCGCCGTGATGGACGCGATCCGGGTTCCCCGAATCGGGCCGGGACGACCCCGGATACTGCCGGACCACGTCATCGGCGACAAGGGCTACAGCTCCAAGGCGATCCGTACCTGGCTGCGGAGGCGGGGCATCGCCCACACCATCCCCGAGCGGGCCGATCAGGTCGCAAACCGCCTCCCACGGGGAAGCGCCGGTGGCCGCCCGCCGGCGTTCGACCGGGACTTGTACAAGCGGCGCAACGTGGTGGAGCGGTGCTTCAACCGGCTGAAGCAGTGGCGCGGCCTCGCCACCCGCTACGACAAGACTGCTGAGTCCTACCAAGCCGCGGTCGCACTCGCCTCGCTCCTGATGTGGGCGT
Source organism: Streptomyces caelestis (assembly GCF_014205255.1). Lineage (GTDB taxonomy): Bacteria > Actinomycetota > Actinomycetes > Streptomycetales > Streptomycetaceae > Streptomyces > Streptomyces caelestis. Next base: position 8,891,963 of record NZ_JACHNE010000001.1, read on the forward strand.
GATGTCCCGACGACGAGCGCCTGGTCCTCAAAGATGGAGTTCGGTCTCCCAGACTTCGAACGGCGGCTCGACCCGACAGCTGGGGTCGCAGCACGCCCGAATCCACTGCGCGACCCGGTACTGCGCGTCTCCGTCATTCAGCACCATGCCGTCTGCGTCGGCATCCGCTGGGGCGGCAGGCCCTGGTCAGCGCCAGCCTGATGGCGGCTGAGGGCTACGGTCCGCAGGTCGACAGCATGTGCGAGAGCTCGATAACGAGTCCCGTGTCCTTGACCTCTGCCACAGTTGAGGTTGAAGACTGTCACCATGACCAATGATCTTGAGCTCAGCGCAGCTGCCCTGCCCGATCCAACCCGTCCGGACGCGGGTCTTGTTCTTATCTCCGAATGGCACACCCAGGGCCCCCAAGAGCAGGAAAGAGTCATGAGCGGTGTCATCGACGCCTGGGAGAACACCCGGCTTCCCACCGCCTATCTCTCGCGCTACTGCCTCGAAGGGGTCGATGGCCAAACGATCCTCAACTATGCCCAGTGGACCCACACCGCCGCCCACCGAGCGTTCGCCGCCGACCCCCAGAACCAGCAGACCCTCGGCAACGCGATCCAGGACCTGATCACGGCCGGCCCGCCCGGCCGCTACACGCTCTACCGCTCCACCGCCCTGCGCGGGACCGCCGTTCGATACTTCACCACGGCGTCTTACGACACTGAAGATTTCGCAACCGCCCGCGAACTCGCTGACAAGTTGGCCGCTCGGAACGCTGCCGCCGCACCACCCGCGCTGATCGCTGAGCACTTCCACATCAGCGAAGACGGGCAGCGACTCTACGTCCTCAGCGCACACGAGGCCGAGCCAGTGGAAACCACTCCGCGCTTCCGCCCCTACCGTGGCCTGGCCCGGCGGTCGCCCGTCGCGAGCTGAAAGGCTCACGCCCGCAAATGCTTCATTCCCTCACGCCCACCGTCCATCCCGGTGAACCTTTCCGGTCACGGCACTAGCGCAGCACGAGACACCCCCGACTTGGCCGCCAGGCTCCCCACAGTCCACGGGTGGGCCGGATCGTCATGGAGAAGTCGCAGAGTATGGCCTACTACTGGATCTTCCCATGCGCGAAACCACGGTGGCGCGTGGGCCTCGGACTGGTCGAACCAGGTCCGCAGTGTGGAGAGGAGCATCAGGTCCAGCAGCCGGTCGCGCATCACCTGCTGGCCGGGTCTGTCCGCGACGATCTCCTCGACCACAAGATCGAGCAGCGGGCAGCGGCCGTCGGCGGCGGGGATCACCAGGACCTCGGGCAGTGCGTGGAGCAGCCGCTCGCTGATCTCGCCGCGACCGGTGTAGGCACCGCTGAGCAGCAGGGCTGAGCCGTCCGGGCTGTCGCCGGCGTCACCTTCGTCGGCGCGCGTACAGTAATCGACGCTGTTGATCATCACCTGTGGCGGAGTGGCCGGATCATCAGCGACCGTATACGGCGCCCGGCCGCGGATGATCGCGATGTCTCCGACGCCGACCGGCACCGGTTCGCCCTCGGCGGGAACGATCCACGCCCGGCCGCGCAGCATCGTGGCCAGTGCAGCGGTGAGCCGCTGGCGAATCGCATGGACCGCCCGGGCAGCTCCGAGCGGTGGTCCGCAGGCGGAAGACAGCCCAGGCACAAGCGGCCCGCGCCTCTACACCCGCTTCGATCCCGAGCCCCGCAGCGGCGAGCCCTCCGCTCTGTCATGGGGAGAGCCGGTACTGTCCATCTGCCTCCAGGCCGGAAAGATCACCGGGCACAGCGTGGCGAGCAGATACACACCGCCAACCGTCAGCAGCGTGGAGGGTAGGCCGGCCGAATCCACGAGGAAGCCTGCGGCCAGTCCGCCCAGCGGAGTGACCAGCTGCACCGAGGCCGTTGTCGCACTCAGCACGCGGCTGCGCAGGTCCTCCGGCACCGTCTCATACGTCACGGTGGCCATGATGGGGTTGAGTACACCGAAGGCGAGACCCTCTACCGCCATGATCACAGCCAGCGGGGTGAAGGCGTCGGTGAAGGCGGCCACCACGAAGCGCGGCAGGCCCCCGATGAGAAAGGCGATCGTGAACACGGGCCACCGCCGAAAGCGGCTGCCCACCGCCCCAAAGACCAGCGCCCCCGTCAGAGCGCAAACCCCGAACGCCGCGTTCAGCAGACCAAGATCGACGGCGCCATCAAGCTCCTCACGGGCATGCACGGGCAGGAGCACAGCACTCCATCCCTGGTCGAGCCCCCTGGTGACCAGCGTCATCAGGCACAGGCCCAGCAGCAACGGCGTGGCCGCTACGAAGCGATACCCTTCCGCGAGTTCACGACGGTAGGCACGCAGCGACGTCGGCTCGGCCCGTCGTTGGGCCTGCGCCTCGGGCAGGCCGCGCACTCCGAACGCGAACAGTGGCGCGGCCACTGCGAATGTCGCGGCATCCACCAACAGGACGTTCTCGGCTCCGAGTACGGCGATCAGCACGCCTCCGAGAGCGGATGCCGTCAGCGCCGCACAGCGTGCCGCACCGTCGTACAGCCCCGCAGCCCTGGTCAGCGGCATGCCGGCGCGTTCGGCGAGCGTGGGCAACAGCACGCCGCGAGCGGTTTCACCCGGCGCACGGAACAGCCCTGTCATCGCCATCAGCACGCACAGCATCCAGAACTGCAGGATGCCGGCGAACTGCAGCAGCGGGATCGCCGCAACGGCGACTGCGCAGGCGAGATCCGAGGCGACACTCACCCGTCGTCGCCCCATCCGGTCGATGACCGGACCGATGACGAGCGCAGCGAGCACGGCGGGCAGCAGTGTGCAGAACGCGACGATCCCGGCCCTGGCGGCGCTGCCCGTGCTCTGCAGCACGAACCACGGCACGCCCATGTACGTAAGGCAATTCCCAGTGATCGAAACGATGTTGGCGGCAAGAACCGCTGTCAGAGGACGGCGATCAACCGTCCCGAAGTCTTCGGACACTACGGTGGTCTCCCATAAGGGGAAGCACCCACCGCGAACGAAGCAGTCAGCCGGCGGGTGAAGCGAAGTGGTCAGCGTCTGGCGCGCATGGCGAGGCGCACCGCGATGCGGTGTTCACAAGCAGCGCCTCCAACACTTCGCCGGGATGACCACCCGGCACCTCCACGCATTGTCACCTCGGACACCGGTCCTCCGCAACGACGATCCGTTCGCAACGGGCGCCTCGAACAGGCAAACTGGTGATCGCGCCCCGTCGTGGGTCGCTATCAACGGCTCATGCTCAAAGCCGTGCTGCGCGGCCTAGCCGCCGCCTCCCTCATTGTCCTGCCCCTCACCGTCCCAGCGCCCGCTCACGCGGCAGAGACGCTTCCCTTGACCGAAGCCATCGCCGCCCTGCCTATGGGGACGGAGTCCCGGGACGGCTATGACCGGGACGCCTTCCGCCACTGGAACGCCGGTGCCAACCCGTCCGACGGCTGTAACACGCGCGCCGAAGTCCTGATCTCCGAGGCCGTCGAACCTCCAACTGTCGGCCCCAACTGCCGTCTGAAGGGCGGGCGCTGGTGGTCTTACTACGACCAGGTGTGGGTGACGTCAGCCTCCGGCCTGGACATCGACCACATGGTGCCCCTCGCGGAAAGCTGGGACAGCGGGGCGTCGGCGCGGACGGCGCAGCGCCGCGAGGCGTACGCCAACGACCAGGGCGCGGCCGTCAGCCTGGTCGCGGTCACCGCCCGCTCGAATCGGTCCAAGGCAGACCAGGATCCTGCCCAGTGGTTGCCGCCTGCCGGCGACGTGCAGGAACACCTGACCACAGCGGTGGCGCAGTGGCGTGCCCGCTGGCTGAGTGAGCGTGGGACGGAAATTCGCGGGTAACTGACGTGGGCTGGTCGGGAGCGGCGCAATGCCTGGGGAGGTCGAGCGCCGCTCCCCAAGCGCCCGTCGCCCCGCTCCACCGCGTCTTCGCTGCCCCGGGCGACGTCGCCGATGTGGCCGAGGCGCTCGTGCGTCACTGGCGCTCGCCAGAGGGGGAGTACGGAGCGGAGTGGGATCAGGCGCACGAGGTACGCAGGGCGGGTGAGGCCTTCCGCCGCCACCGAGCGTGTTGACCTTCACTCGAACCTCCCGCCTGCGGCGCCTGGCCCCGCGCCGGTGTCATCTAGAGGGTGGGGCGAGTGTTCTGCGCTGCCATGCGGCGGCGCAGTGCGCGGCGTCGGACCGACAGTCCGGGTGAGGGGGCGAGGGTGCGCGCGTCGTGGAGGCTGTCGCCGAAGGCGCTCAGTAGGCGGTTGAGGCGGTTGGTGGGGGTCTCCGCGATCGTCGGCAGGGGTGGCGGGGAGGACTCGTGTGCTTCTTGCCAGTGCGGCCGGAAGAACGACGGCTCCCCGTCCAGAGCGCGGATGAGAGCACTGACCTCTTCCCAGCTTCCGGGCTTTTCACCGTGGAGGATCCGGCGGACGTCGTGGGCGCTGACGAGTTGTCCCGTGGCCACGGCGAGGCTGTGCGGGGAGGGGCAGGCTGCCCGTTGGTAGAGGGTGCGCAGTGCCGCGGCAAGTGTGGTGCCGGCGTCTGGTTCTTCTGGCGGAGATGGCTGGCGGGAGCGGCGGGGGCGGATGCCGTGGCGGTCGCGTTCGTCCTGCCACACCTTTCGCACGGCGTCGGTGTCGGCTCCCAGGACCAGGGCGATCTTCTCGGTGAGTTCCAGGTGGGGAACTTCTCGCCGCTGAGCACGCGGGAGAGGTAGCTCGCGGAGACCTGGACGCGCAGTCCCAGCTGGCAGCAGCGGGATGCCGCTGGCGATCTGCAGCCGGGACAGGATGGGTCTGCCACGGGCCATAGCGCTTGGGCAGGTCCCGCCAAGGTGCCCCGGTCCGCAACCGCCACAACACGCCGTTGACGACCTGACGGTGATCCCGCCACGGCCGCCCTCGACCATCCACACCCGGCAGCAGCGGAGCTATCCGCTCCCACGCCGTATCCGTCAACTCACCCCGACCAACCACAAGATCAATTATCAGACACGGCCCCAAGTCCTCGACATGCGCTCGCCGTCTCGCCCACATATGCTCTATTTGGGTGATGTTCCCTGTATGGGTGGACTGTTCACAGCCGCGAGCCATACCTGTCGGCAGTGACCAGAAGCCGCCGAGGCGGCTGCACGCTGCATGAGGACGAGGTCGACTTCGTCCTGCTTCTGCGGCATTGCGTCGACGAACAATAGGGCTTACCCGTCGAAGACGCTCCCGTGGATTGGCAGGAGGGCAGCGCCTCCTCTACCCATTGCCCGGCGGCCATCCTGCGCCAGGAGCATCGACAGCCTCAGGCACCTACACGAGATCATCAACTTTGCCGACCCCTTGGGAAGGAAGCATTCGCCATGACCAACCTGCCGAATGACGACACCGCGGAACCGCTGACACTGGAGCAGTTGCTGGAAATGGACAACGACCCCGTCTCCGGCGAGATGATCCCGGCTGAGATGCGGGAATCGATGTCCGAGAGGGTGGTGCACCTCTCCAGCCCGGACGGCAGCGAACGGGCCAAGCTGCCGGATCTGGGAGCCGAGCTCGCACGGAACGGGTCGTTCCAGTTGCCAGAGGGTGTGTTCCTGGGGCGGCTCGGAGGTGACGGTCGGACACAGGAGGGGGTCGGAGATTCCTGGGCGTCCACGACGCCGCCTCATCGGCCCGATTGGCGACCCCGCGTCTACCATCCGAAGGTCGCACCCACGGAACCGCCGCCGTGGGGGGTCAAGAACGGCAAAGGCGTGCGGTTGCACAAGGTGTACGGCCCTGAGAATCGCACCCCCTTCCGTCCTGAGGGCTACCCGATGACTTGTATCGGCCGCATCGAGGTCTTCGAGTCCGGCGTGAGGAGGCAGTTTGGGACGGCCGCGCTCGTCGGACCACGCCATATCGCCACCAGTGCGCACCTCATGCCCCGGGACGGGGGCGCCGGACGATGGGCCGTCAGGTTCGTCCCTGGATTCTTCAACGGCGTGTCGACGGTGGGCCTGGAGTCGTTTTGCGAGGCGTACCGCCACGTCGTCCACCCGAACAACGTGAGTGACTCCACTCAGGACCGCGACTTCGCCGTCCTGAAGCTCTACAACCCCCTAGGAAACCCCCTCGGGTGGTTCGGTACCAAAACCTACGACGACGACTGGGAGGACGAGGGACGCTGGACGCTGGTCGGGTATCCAGGCAGCATCACGGGCGCGGAGCGACCCACCTTCCAGAACGGCATCTCCGTGATCGACGACGACCCCTCGGGGGAATGGAGTGAGATCGAGCACCGCGGGGACGCGTCTGACGGGAACTCCGGCGGGCCGTTGTTCGGCACGTTTCCGGACGGGCTGCCCTACATCATCGGGGTTCACTCCGGCGACGAGGTGCGCATGGCTGGTCCCATTGTCGCGGAGGATAACAACGTCTGCGCGGGCGGAGTTGGGATGCCGCGGATGGTGAACGCTCTGCGCGCCGAGTGGCCCTGAGCACATTCGCCCGCGCAGGACGACCGGCCGGCCCTACGGCGTAGCAGGTGCGCGACGACGGCTCACGCAACTCAGCTCGCCGGACGCAAACAACGCCGTGAACGGTCCTGCGCCATCGACAAGGCCGCCTACCAGCGCCGCAACGTCGTCGAACGCTGCTTCCACCGGCCAAGCAATGGCGCGGCATCGCCACCCCGCTACGACAAGCATCCCGACCGCTACCTCGCCGGCATCACCCTCGCCAGCACACTCCTCTGGCTCGATACATGATCGACAAGACGTCCCCTACGGCCACGACCACGACCACCCCAACCGGGCCCGCTCTCGCACCAGACGTACGCCGCGCTCATAGGCGGGCCGCTGGACGGACTGCTGCTGGACATCACAGGCTGGCGGCCGGAGTAAGTCGACGACGGCGCGGCCCCGTCCACCGAGCTCGGTCAGTTCCTTGGTGCCCGGTCGCTGTACGACCCGCGCCCTGGCGAACCGCGCAAGCCTGGCCCGGGCGTGAGCTGCCGCTTCTACCACTACTCCGGCGACTCGCCCTGACCACAGCCCCGACCATCAGCCCGACCACGGCAGGTCAGCGGGACGCGGCCGGGGCCTGCAGCGCTACGAGCCGGGCTGCTCACGCAGGTCCAGGAAGCAGCGCAGCCTTACACCGGGCTCGGACATCCCCAGCGATGCCCTGACCTGTGCCAGACCCGGCCAGTTCTGCGCCTCGGCCCGGAGCCGCCGCGCTGCGCCGCCGTCACGGCTACGGCAGTGTCAGGAGTGGGACGTCGGTGGGGGAGAGGTCGGTGCGGGGGCGGTGCAGGCGTGCGGGGTGGCGCCACCGGCCGGCGGCGTCGCGGGCGACATCGGCGCCGACCTCCACCACGAGCTCAGGTCGCACGAGCGTGACGTCCAGCGTCTCTCTGGTGCCCCATCCGGCGGAGAACGACCAGCCCGTCCACGGATGCCCAGGCCCGGCCGGGGCGAGGAGGCCGGCGACTGTGCTGCTGGCTGTCTGGGTGAGGGTCGTAGTGCGGCCGGTGTACTGAAGGCGCCCACGCTCGTCGTATCTACCCAGCAGCAGACTGCGCGGAGCAGCCAGGGCGCCGGTGACCGCGCCGACGATCGCCTCGGTCGTCTCACGCACTTGTACTTCCGCCACCCGCGCATGGACGGCTCGTAACGGCTGTCCAGCCGCTTGTAGACCACGCCTTCCATGCCGACCGCCGCCCATGTCAGCCACTCGCGCACCGTGGCCGGGTCGGTGGTCGACGGGCACAGTGCCCACGGCGCCGACAGCCGGCGCGCGACGAACAGCGACTCCAATGCGGCCCGCCGCCGGTACGGCCAGAGGGTCGTGTCCGTGCCGGACAGCCGGAGCAGGTCGAAGGCGGCGGTGGGCCGGCCGCTCGGCAGCCGCCCGGGCCGCCCCAGCACCACGCCGGGCAAGCCGGTCCTGCAACCGCTCGAAGGCGAGCCGCCCTTCCTCCCACACGACCAGCTCGCCGTCCAGAGCGGTCGCGTCCGGCAGCTGCGCGGCGCCGGCCACAATCTCCGGGAACGCGGGGGCCATGTCGGTGCCGCGCCTTGAGCGCAGCACCACCTGCCCCGCGTCGACGGAGACCAGAGCCCGGAACCCGCCCTTCTCCAGAATTTGATGTGTCTCATGAGACAGAGCGTCGGGCGCCACTGACCACTCAGGGGCGCAACGCGGTTCACTTCTTGTCGGCTCCGCAGTCCTTCAGTGGCTTGGGCGCCGGGATGTAACTGAACGCCGAGCCCGGCCTGGCCGTGATCATCGACGGCTTGCTGGCGCCTCCGAAGAGGAGCTTCCAGGTGGCCATCAGCCGAGCGTGCTCGCCCTCTCGCGTGTTGTGTTTGGCGGCGGGGAGGTCCATGGCTTTTAGAGGTCCTAACAAAGGCGTTGGACGTGTCGGTGGGTGATGAGGCAGGTGGCGAGGCCAAGGAAGGCTTCGTGGATGTCGTCGCGTCTTTCCCAGCGGATGCGCAGGCGGCGGAAGCCGTGGAGCCAGGAGATGGTGCGTTCGACGACCCAGCGGAAGATGCCCAGGCCGGAGCCGTGCGGCTGTCCGCGTTCGGCGACCACGGGCCGGATACCGCGTTTCCGCAGCAGCCGCCGGTACTTGTCGTGGTCATAGCCGCGGTCGGCGAAGAGCATGTCCGGCCGTCTGCGTGGCCGTCCGACGACGCCGGCCACGGGTGGGACCTTGTCCAGCAGGGGCAGGAGTTGGGTGACGTCGTTACGGTTCCCGCCGGTCAGCGACACAGCGAGCGGGACGCCCTGGCCATCGACAAGGACGTGGTGTTTGCTGCCCGGCCGTGCGCGGTCGACCGGGCTGGGACCGCTTTTGGGCCTCTGCGGGCCGCCCGCACGTGGGAGGAGTCGATCACCGCCCGCGACCAGTCCAGCTGCTTCGCCGACCGCAGCCTCTACAGCAGCACCAAGTGCAGCTGGTCCCACACGCCGGCCTCGTTCCAGGCGGCCAGGCGTCGCCAGCACGTCATACCCGAACCAAAGCCCAGCTCCTGCGGCAGGTACTCCCACTGGATGCCGGTGTGCAGCACGAACAGGATCCCGCACAGGGCCTGCCGGTCAGGCACTCGCGGCCGGCCCGCCACCAGCTTCGGCCCCGGCTCGGGCAGTAACGGCTCGATGAGCGACCACAGTTCGTCCGACACGATCCACGGCCGCGACTGACGTTTCCCCACGACCCGACCAACGAGCAGACAAGCCCGATGGTCACTTGATCAACAACTTCTGTTAGGACCTCTTACTGTCGATGCTTCACGCCTGTCCGCTGATCGTTTGCGCTACATAGGTGCCGCGACCCGGCGCATCGCCCGGGGCATCGATCTCGACGAGATCGTGAGGGGGCTGTGCAGGGCCACCGTGCCCACCTTCTCCGACGCGATCCTGGTCTATCTGCGCGATCCACTGCCCGTCGGTGACGAGCGGCCCGTCGGCCCGCTGGTGTTCCGACTGAGCCGCACCGACCATAGACCGGGGGAGGGCGATGCCGACGGAGGGTTCGTGCCGCTGGTGCAACTGGGGCCCACCGAGCTGGACGGGGTCGCCACCCAGCCGTGCCAGGTTCGGCCAGGCAGCGCGCTCGCCGAGGTGCTGCGCGGCGTGCGCCCGGTCTTCACCAACACGCCCGCAGCCCGGGCGGCCCTGCCCGAGCTGCTCGGGAAGAACGCTGAGTATTGCGTCCCACCCGGAAAGCGCGCGATCCTCGCGCCACTGCGCGGCCGGCGCCGAGTGATCGGCACCGCGCTGTTCCTGCGCAACCTCGAGCGGCGCGCATTCGAGGACGACGACCTGCTGGTGGCTGCCCAGCTCGCCACGCACAGCGCACTGGGCATCGATAAGACGGCGTTGGACGGGCGCAAGGCCTCTATCGCTGGCGAGCTGCAGCTCAAAATGCTCCCGAGGGCCCTACCCCGCTGCACCGGCGTGCGGCTGGCCTCCCGCTACCTGCCGGCTGCGGAGACGGCCCGGGTCGGCGGCGACTGGTACGACGCGATCCCGCTGCCCGGCAGCCGTGTCGCCCTGGTCATCGGGGACGTCATGGGCCACGACATGACGTCGGCAGCCCTCATGGGCCAACTCCGCACCACCGCGCAGACCCTTGCGGGCCTGGACCTGCCACCGCAGGAGGTGCTACACGCCCTCGACGAGCAAGCCCAGCGACTGGGCACTGACTACATCGCGACCTGCCTCTACACAGTGTACGACCCGGTATCGCACCGCATCACCATCGCCAACGCCGGTCACCCGCCGCCCGTCCTGCTCCACCTGGGCGGCCGCGCCGAGGTGCTGCGCGTGCCCTCCGGTGCCCCCATCGGGGTCGGCGGCGTCGACTTCGAGGCCGTGGAGCTCGACGCGCCCGCAGGTGCAACCCTGCTGCTGTACACCGACGGGCAGGTCGAGTCCCGCCTGCGCGATGTGTGGACCGGCATCGAGCAGCTGCGGGAGAAGCTCGCCGCGATCGCACGGCTCACCGGCCCGGACCATCCGCCGCCCCTGGAAGCCCTGTGCGACGAGGTGCTCGACATGCTCGGCCGGGCGACCGGGACGACGACATCGCACTGCTCGCCGCCCGCTTCGACGGCATCGCGCCCAGCGACGTGGCGTATTGGTTCCTGGAGCCGGAAGACACGGCCCCCCGTCGGGCCCGACGTCTTGCCCGGGGCGCGCTCGTCCGCTGGGGCATGGAGGAACTCACGGACTCCGTGGAGCTGCTGGTCAGCGAGGTGGTGACCAACGCTGTGCGGTACACCTCCCGGCCGGTGACTCTGCGGCTGCTGCGCACGGACGTGCTGCGCTGCGAAGTCGGCGACGACGTGCCGCAACTGCCTCGGTTGCAGCGGACCCGCGCCACCGACGAGGCCGGACGTGGCCTGTACCTGGTGAACCGGCTGGCCCGGCGCTGGGGCGCGACCCGGCTGAGCACTGGCAAGGTGGTTTGGTTTGAACTCACCCGGTGAGATTGGGCTGCCAAGAACGCTGCCCATCTCCAGGATGCGACGCACCACCGCCCGGCCCCTGGGTAGCCAGGACGCACTCATCTGGAACAGAAGCTGGCCCGTCCAGCCGTCCCCGAAGTCGTCCTCAGCCAGGTCTTCCGGTCCCGGGAGGGCTCGACCGTCGGTGCGTCCAGCCAGTCGGCCGGAACATCGGGACGGAGCCCATAGGCCGCCTGCACCGCGCCGATCGCCTGCTGGTAGCTATCCGTCTCGGTATCGATGGTCACCGCACGCCCCGCCCGCCCGCTCCGCGCTCAAATCCGCACGAGCCCAGATGAAATTCCTTCGCACGCCCGCCAAGGGCTCCACGAAGGCCGTGGCCGCCGACCTGGGCGTCTCCCGCAGTACGGTGGAGCGCGTGCCGGGCGTACTTCGGGTTCACTGCGAACGGGTCCTCGGACGAGGGCTGGGTGAAGGACATCATCACCGCTGTCTCGCCCACCCACGCCACCCAGATCCTTCAGCTGAAGGAGGCCAGAGCGACGGACGATGACCTCCAACCGCTGCTCGCTGAGGCCATCACGCACTCCTATTTCCAGGAGGGCGGAACCACCCGGAAGGTCCTGCGCGCGGATTTCACGGACGTGGTGTGGCTCGATATCTCGTTTTAGCGGCGCGGAATTCAGGACGGCTATAAACCTGTGTGTGACTGAGCGCCACGGTTGGCCAGTTAGCGGCTTTCTTGGCCAGTCTTAGCGTTCACGGTCGACGGCACTCGGACGGACTTGATCATCGCTCCGAGTTCAAGCGGTAACGACATTGAAGGCCGGGAAAACTTTTGGCTGCACATCGGCGAATCCGAGGTCTCGCAGGATCGGAAGGATGGTCTCACCGAACCGGTTGAAGGACTCCTCGGAGTCCCAGACATCCGTCACATGCCAACCGGTCGGGCTGGGGCCTGCAATGTGGGCGATGAGACCGGGGACGGGCCAGTCCGAACTGGCCTTGACCAGTCCGCGTCCCTTGTTCAGTTTGTTTGTGCCTTCTTCGTACTGAGCCTGGGTCATGCCGGGCACGTTAAACACAGCGATGATGGCCATGATCACTCCGTCTCATTGAGGGGCCTCGGGTTCTCCCAGTCGACCATCTCAACGATTCGACCGCGCGTTGAGGCGCTCCATCCGGAGGAGGGGCCATCTCGGCTCTGGGGCTCCGAGCGGGCCACTTGCATCGCTCAGACTGACCAACTGTGGCGCTCAGCCGACCACGTGATCGCCACCTGGGTGACGTCGACCGGCTGCGGCACGCGGTACGAGGATCTGACGGCCGAAGGCGAGGTCCACGTCGACTACCTGCCCCCGCTGGGCGAGCCGTGGTTCGAGGACGAGGACGACCCGGACTACTACCCGATCTGCCACTGCCCGCGCATCCCGAAGCAGTTCTGCATGGAGTGCGCCGGCTGCGCCGCCTGCGGGCAGTGTCGCGGCCCGCACACCTGGCCCCCGGCCCGGTCCTGATCACCGAGGGCGATCTCTCAGCTTGTTCTTTATCTACCAGGATCTTCCAGGCTTGCCGATGGCCTTGAGGGTCTCTGGGCGTTTGACGGTTTTGCCGACGTCGTAGTGGCGTGCCCGGTGCTTGTTCTTGGCACCAGGCGGCCTTCCGGGGTCGGCTCCTCGGGGTTTGGGAACACGGGCCGGGCAGGCGAGGTGAGCGCGGATGTTCCTGAACCCTCGGCGGACCCGGGCCGGGGTGAGCCGGTCGGAGGTGGCCGGTTTCTCCCAGGGCCGGCGGAGGTCCGCGGCGAGAGGCCGGGCGAGCCGGAGCTGGGTGTGAGCGACGATCAGGAGCCAGGTCCAGCGGTCCGCGGCCTGGGGAGTGCGGAGTTTCGGGGTGGTCCAGCCCAGGGTCTGCTTCGCGAAGCGGAAGGTGTGCTCCAGGTCGAAGCGGCGGAGAAATGCCTGCCAGAATCGGTCCACGTCGTCCGGAGCGGCGCCGGTCTTGGAGGACCACAACCACACCGGCGGGGCATCACGGTCCTTCGACAGATGCTCGACCTTCAACCGGATCAACGTGCCCTCGACCAAGGGAAGTTCACCGTCGTGGTCGAGCCATGAGGAGCGGTGGGTGAGCCTTGGGTGGACCCGGTCCCATGCCTGAGTCTCGGCCTGGCCGTAGTTGGTGGTTGCGGTGACCGTGGTGATCGCGGGCTCGGGCCAGGTCTCCGGCTTGGCGAAGCGGAATTCCGGGCCGTGCTTAGGGGGCCGTCCGCCCTTCGGGTCGTGGACGCGAGGCGGCTTGGGCAGGCGCATGACCCGGTCGGAGCGGACGCGGCCGACAAGCTCGACGGGCAGGTCGCGCAGGACCCAGGCCAGGCGGGTGACGTCATAGCCGGCGTCGCTGACGATCACGATCTGCGGGTCCCCGTTTTGCCACTGGCCGGTCGCGACGAGCCGTTCAACGACTCCTCGGAGCTGGGCGGCGGTGACCGCGGTCGCGTCGTCTGCAGGTCCCAGCCGGACCGCGTCCAGGATCGCGGTCCAGGAGGTGGCACCCGGCTCCAGCACGGCGACAAAGGAGTACGGCCAGCCCGGGATGAACTGCGATGCCGTCTTCGCCCGGCCGTAGACGTGGCAGAACAGCCGGTCCGCTGAGCACGGCGCATCCGAGCGAAGCCACGGTGACACATCGACTGCGAGGACCAGTCGGCCGTCGTCGAACCGCGGCAGCGACAGTCCGGCCAGCACCGTCCGCAACCGACCAGCATCGATCCGGCCGTGGTTCAGGCCGCCGTACATCGCTCCGTGCCCACGTCGGTGTTCGGGCAGCAGCGTCAGGTCCACCGGGGACTTCACAGCACCGTCCGCACACAGCACCGCGTCTGCCAGCTCGAACAACTCGTCGCGCCGGGCGGTCAGGCACTCGTAGAACTCTCCCCGGAAGCGTGACGCTTCCGCGAACGCTTCCCTCCGGACAGCATCAGGCAGCAGACTCACCCTCACGGCCTTCGTCGTGGTCACGTGCACCTTGGTCGGAGCACATGATCAGACGAAGGCCGCCTCCACGTCCGGCGAACCCCCTGGTGAGCGACCCAGTTCGAGACACCGTTCGAGGCCGGAAGAAAAAGAACAAGCTCAGTGCCTGTTTCTGAACCCCAAAACGGCAGGTCAGCTCACGGTTTCCTGAGATGAGAAGTTTGGGGAAGCGTTCGCCGAACAGTCACGGTGACTGTTCGGCGAACGGAATCGGCGAGGCGCGAGAGACGGGTGAGCCAGCAAGTGAAAGTCACCACGGTGATCTTTACCCGAAGGCGGCACCTCCAGCGCCAACCGACATGAGGTCCCGGGACGTTCTGGCACTCCGGAGCCAGAGTCCCGGCTCATGAGGGCGCGGTGGCGCCCCGGTCTCCGGCTGCGGTCGCGCTGCCCAGGATTCAACGACTGCCGCGCACTCGTAGACCGCGAGTGACAGATCCTTCAGTGCCTACCGCCCCCGTGGCGAACGGCTTTCCTGCGTCCTGCGTTGTGCGAGGCTCCTAGGAGGACCCTGGAGAGGTGGCCTGGCTGAGCCGCTGCCCCGGGAGCAGCGTCCGGGAGAACGCCCGCACCGTCACATAGTCAGTTGCCCTCGGGGTCGACCTGCCGCCCGATGCGGATTCCGCAGCGATGAGCCCCGCCAAGCGAGAGCCCCGGCGCCCATTCGCCGGGGCTCCTCTGGTGCCGCTCCGCAGCGCTTTACAGCAGACCGCAGGAGCAGACCTTCACGTCATCGATCACTGGCCCGTAGGCGCCGGAGACGGTGCTGTCGAACGCCAGCGTCGCGGTGAACCCGAGGGACAGGAACGTCACCTTCCGAGTCTCGTAACCCATGTTGGCGCGTGTCTTGCCGGTGGAGTCGAACGAGAAGCTCTGGACGTTCTGTCCGTTGACCAGAACCCACCCGGTCAACCAACGTGACAGCGCCGCCGGAACTCATCAGTGCCAGTAGTCCGGCGGCAGCGACGGCCAGAACCTTAGAGCGGTGTGGCGCAAGTCGATTACGCATTCTTTCCTCATTACTGAATGGGTTAATGTCCTTGTTTTCCCTCTGGCTGCTGGTCGGCCGGGGATGGTCTGGAGCGCCCGTGTTCGCACGCTCAGCGTCCGCCGTGCCCAGCGCTTCCGGTTCGGTACGGGGCCACTCTCCTGAAGTCCGGGGACGTGCTGTTCACGGTGCCGGGGCCGGCGTCGGCAAACCTTCGAAAAAGCTTGAATCCGCCTAGAACCACAGGTCGGTGGCGCTCAGAGTGTGGCGTAGAGATGTCCGGGTGTCGCAGGGGGTGTGATGGCCACGTGTTTCGGGATCCTGGGGACCATCGAGGTATGGCGGAACGGGGCGCCGATCGACGTGGGGCACGCGATGCAGCGGCGAGTACTGGCGGCGCTGCTCGTCGACGCGGACCGGGCGGTGTCGGCCGACGCGCTGGTGGACCGCGTGTGGGGGGACACCGAGCCGGCGTACGGCCGCCGGAAACTGTACGGATACCTCTCCCGGCTGCGGCACGCACTGGCGGCCGACGGCACGGCCATCACACGGGAGCGGAGCGGCGGCTACCGGCTGGCGGTCGACCCCTCGGTGGTGGACGCACACCGCTTCCGCGATCTGTCGGGCCGGGCCCGGAAGGCGGGCAGCGACGGGCAGGCGGAGGCTCTGTGGCGGGAAGCCCTGGCGCTGTGGCGAGGCAGCGCGTTCGCCGGGGTGGACACCCCATGGTTCAACGCGCGGCGCCGCCTCCTCGATGGCGAGCGGCTGGCAGCCCAGCTGGAGCTGGTCGATGTGCGGCTGCGCCTGGCGCAGCACGATGGGATGGTGAGCGAAGTGGCCGCCCGGGCCGAGGCGTATCCGCTCGACGAACGCGTGATCGGGCAACTGATCCTGGCCCTGTTCCGATGCGGACGGCAGGCCGAAGCGCTGGAGGCGTACGAGCGCGCTCGTCGGCGACTCGCCGACGAACTGGGTGTCGACCCCGGCGCGGCGTTGCGGCGGCTGTACGAACGGATCCTCGCCGGCGACCCGGAGCTCGCCACGCCCCGCTCCGCCGCACCGCCCGCCACCACGAAACCGGCCGGCAAGAGCGGCACGGTGGCGAACGTGGGCTCGCCGACGGCACGCCAGCTCGTCCCCCGGCTCCTCCCGGCGGACCAGTCGCTCTTCGTCGGCCGGGAGGACGAGGTGGACGAGGCTTGTCGGCTGCTTGGCGAAGAACGGCCCGGTCCGGTGACGCTGCTGGTCACCGGCCCCGCCGGAGTCGGCAAGACCGCCTTCGCGGTACGTACGGGGCACCTGCTCGCCTCCCGCTTCCCGGACGGTCAGCTCCATGCGGATCTGCGGGGCTTCGGAGACGAGCCAGCCGAGCCGTTCACGATCCTCGGCACCTTCCTCCGCGCGCTCGGCATCCCCGGCGGTACCGTGCCCGCAGAGCTGACCGGCCGCGTCCATCTCTACCGCACCCTGCTGGCAGGGCGGCAGATGCTCGTCGTCCTGGACAACGCCGCCAGTACCCAGCAGGTGAGTGACCTCCTGCCCAGCGGCGTGCGCTGTGCCACCATCATCACCAGCCGGACGACCATGGCGGAACTGTGCGGCCGCCGACTCCCCCTGGGCGTACTGGACCCCGCGACGGGGCTCGACTTGCTGCGCGAGATGCTGGGCCGGGACCGGACCGACGCGGACTCCGGGTCGGCCCGCTCCATCGTGGAAACCTGCGGTGGCCTTCCCCTGGCGGTGTGGGTCGCCGGTGCTCGGCTGGCCGCCCGACCGCACTGGCCCCTGGCCAAGGTGGCGCGCGCCCTCGCCGACGAGCAGCGCAAGCTCGACGAGTTGGCCGTCGGCCACATCGCCGTACGGGCCAGTCTCGAACTGACCTACCAGCAGATGTCCGCGGCGACGCAGCACGCTCTGCAGATGATCGCCCTGCTGCCCGGACCGAGCTTCGCCGCCTGGGCGCTGGCCGCGCTGCTGGACGCGGGCCTGTCCGAGGCGGAGGCCGTCCTCGACGACCTGGTCGACGTACACCTGGTGCAGACCGGTTCGGCGAACGCCACCGGAATCCGCTATCAACTGCACGACCTGGTGCGACTGTTGGCCAGGGAGCGCGCGGAGCAGGACGTCCCGGAACGGGATCGCAGGGCCGCGCTCACCCGGTTGCTCGGGGCGAGCCTGTACCTCGCCGACCTCGCCGCGGACACCCTCAGCGTCGACTTCCAAGGCATCTCACAGCTGGACCTGGCCTCCTGGCGGCTGGCCGCTGCCGATCAGCTGCTCGCCGATCCGCTCGCCTGGTTCAACGACGAACGCCAGTTCCTCATCGACGTGGCAGAGCAGGCGCTGGACGGAACGGAGGGTGTCGCACCCGCCGCCGGGCTGGCCACCGCCCTCACGACCCTCTTCCAGGTCGGCAGCCACTTCGACGACTGGGAGAGGCTCCAGAACCGGGCGCTCAAGGCGGCCCTGAGCAGCGGCGACCGGCACAGCGCCGCGAAGGTCCACCGTTGCCTCGGCGAACTCACCACCATCCTCGACCGCTATCCGGAAGCACTGGACCACTTCGAGCAGGCCCTGCTGCTCGCCGAGGGACAGGGGCCGACCTACCGGGCCAGTGCCACGGCCGGACTGGCATACGTGCATCGACTCCTTGGCCAGTACTCCACGGCCAGGTTCCATTTCGAGGAGGCCGCCGAGTTGGCTGAATCGGCGGGGAACGTCAACTGTCTCGTCTACGCGACCAACGGCCTCGGCGTCATCGACCTCGAACAGGGCCGTTTCGGGGCCGCCGTGGAGCGGTTCACGGAGTGTCTCCACGCCAGCCGCGCCGGGGGCTACCGGCCGGGCGAGGCCCAAGCCTTGCGATGCCTGGGCCAGGGCCATCGTGCCCTCGGCGCCTATCCGGCCGCCGCCGACTGCTACCGGAGGGCCGTCGCGATCAGTGAGAGCCTCGGCGACCGCCTCAGCGCCACACACGCCACCTGCTGGCTCGGTGACGTCCTGGTACGGCAGGGCGCGCATCGGGAAGGGCGCCAATTACTGGCCCGGAGCCTGTGCACCTATCGGGAGTTCGGCAACCTCTGGGGCGAGGCGGCGACACTTTACGCGCTCGCGGAGGCGCAACTCGCGGTCGGTCGCGCGGCTCTGGCCCGCCGACGTGCCGAAGCCGCCATCAGGCTCTGGCGGCAGATCGGCTCCAGCAAGTGGCTCACCGTCGGCCTCGACACCCTGGCCAAGGCCCACACCCTGGCCGGCGACCACGAGGCCGCGACCCGGGCTCGTGACGAGGCCGCAGAGATACGGACGGCTTCGGGCAGCCCCGGCCCATGACCGTGCGTCCTGTCGGGCGCTCCGGTCACCGAGCACGCTTCTTGCCACCGGCTACCACAGTGGCGTGGTTCCGTCAGCGCGCCTTGCGCACCTGGGCGGCCTTCCGGGCCTCCACGACCTTCCGGGCTTCGGCGGCCTTGCAGCTCTCCTTCGGGGGACGGCCTGTGCGGGTGCCCATACCCCTGAAGGGGGCGTTGGCGTTCTTCGTCGGCTCCCCCGCCGGGAAACGCTTGGCCCCGGTGATGCTGGTCAGCTTCTCCTCGTCGGACCGAACCCGCGTGACCGTGGGCCGGATGCCGGCGTCCGACATCATCCGGTTCACCTCGCGCCGCTCTCCGGGAGTGACCAGGGTGACCACACTGCCCGACTCGCCCGCGCGCCGTGCGCCCGCTGCGGTGGAGATAGTCCTCGGCGGGCGGATCCACGTTGACGACAAGATCGAAGGTCGTCGATGTGACTGCCGCAGGCGTCGACGTTGGCGGCCACCAACACCGTGATTCCCGCCGTCCTTGTGTGAGATATCCCGTGGGTTCCCCTGGAGGCCGGCGCACCCGTTGCCAACGGGACCAGGAAGTTTCTGGATCCCGATCCCGGTCGGCCCGATCGGGCATGAGGAAATCTCAGAAATCCTGAAGACTCTTCACTGCGATACGGTCGCTCCACCGCGTGCAAGCACGCTGTGACCAGCGCAAGCGAGTCCATCACGCCGAACAGCAGTCATGAGGAACCTACGGGATATTCCACATTCACCGCGCTCGCCGCTGATCTCGCCAGCCCGGCGGTCGGCACGTTGCACCACAATGATCTGGAAGAACTCCTCGACACCCGAGGCGGGAGCTTCTGTGCCTGCTGTATCAGGAGCATCTCGATCTGCGCGCGGTCCGGGAAGAGAACCCTCCGCCGGGCCCGACTGTGCCCGGCAAAGGGTCCTGGCGGTGTGATGCGAACCCGGGTCGAGTACGGACATCGGCGGCTGCTGGCGACCTCGTTCGGCACGGTGATTGTGCGCCGGTGCGCGTGGCAGGCTCCCGGCGTGGGCAACCTCCACCCCGCTGACGTGGCTGTGCCGCTGCCAAGGCAGTGGCACAGCCACTCCCTGATACGGCTGAGCGCGATCGAGGCGGCACGCGGCTCGTTCGACGCCGCCACCGCCGCGGTCGGCCGCAGATGCGGGCCGGTGATCGGCAAGAGGCAGGTCGAACTGGCCGTCGTGGCCGCGGCCTCCGACATCGACACCTTCTGCATGTCAGGTCAGTCGTTCGCCAACCGGAGGGCGGCCCAGGTCTGCGAGCCGACCTTGCCGTCGATCGCGAGTTGTGAGCCCGTCATGCTGTTCCATGCGTTCTGGAAATCCCTCACGGCACTTCGGGTGCCGCTGCCGAATACCCCGTCGAGGCTGAGGTGGTAGCCGACCCTGATCAGCAGGCACTGGACCTCGTAGACCCTGTTTCCCGTGTTCCCATAGACGGTCAGCGCGGATCCTGAGTAGTAGCCGCAGGTGTAGGCAGCGGCACGGGAGATGGCTGGGGCGGACGGCGAAGGCGTGGTCTGTGCGGCGGCCGGGGCGATCGCCCCAGCCGCCGCGACGGCCGTCAGCGCGACGGCAAGGACGGTTTGCCTCGCGGCGATAGCGGCGGCAAGCGTGCCTCTCATATGGGCAGTCCTTCGAGGTAGAGGTCGAGTCCGGCTTCAGCGCTGGCCCCGCAGGCACCGCCAAGTCGGAGGACCCACGACGCCATCACTGCCGCTGCCGAAGCCGCAGTAGTGTCGCTGGAAGTTCTTGACGGCGGTGAGGGTTGTCGGGCCGAAGTTGCCGTCCAGGGCCCCCGGGCTGGTCAGTGCGTTCCACGGGTTCCCGTTCTCTTCTATCGCCCACCAGTAGTCCAGGAGGCACTGGATCTCGCGCACCCGGTCACCCGTGGCGCCGTAGCGCAAGGTAACGTTCCATGCCCAACTGTAACCGGCGGTGTAGCCGTTGTAGTCGACGCCTTCCTTGAACCACACCAGGCAACGGGGCTCGACGGAGGCAGCGGACTGCGAGGCGGCAGGCGGTCGGCTGACCTGCGCCGGCGCCGACGAGACGGAGGCGCTCGCGCTGACGGGGACGGCGAGGGCCGAACAGGCCAGGGCAGCACCGACGGCCAGGGTGACACGAGACGTCAAGGACACGGTTTCCTCCTAGGTGAGCTTCGCATATGGTCCGGTTTGCACGGACCGTGGTGAGTGCCACTGTGTCGGAGCAACCGTCGGAAAACCTTCGGAAGGTCTTGATTGGGCCTTCAAACGGGTGGTCAGCCGCAGGTAGACCAGTAGGGCATGCATGGACGTGAAGATCGTCAAGTGTCGCTGCGCGCCCTCATGGGCCCGAACCCGCGCATCATCGGCGATGCGTCCTGGGCCAAGCTCATGGCCGCCGGACTCACCCTCAACAGCGAGGATGTCAAGCCCTACGGCTCCAGCCGGGCCCGCAACGCGGGCTGGCAGGCCACGTACTATCCGATCGAGATGATCCGGGCCATGGTCGGCGTCTGGCTGTTCGGCGGCTGCCGCGTCGACGAGATCCGCCGCCTCGACCTGGACTGCGTCACCCACGACCAGGGCATCGACGAAAACACCAGCAGTTTTACTGCCGTGCCGCCGGACTTCTGTTTCGATGTGGCCCAGTACGAGGCTGAACTCGTGCGGGCCGCGGCGGACCGCAGTTGGGAAGAGCCTGTGGACACCATTGCCCGGCTTCTCGAGCAGACTCTCTCGGACAGCGGTTGGTTCGAGCGGTGGGGCTGCGTCCTCATGGGCGTCTCGCCGCGACGTGAGGAGCCCGGCCTCCCTGAGGAGCTCACAAGCCTCGAGGGCGTTGATGTTGAGTTCTACCAGGTCCGGGGGCCGGGCGGGCGTACAGATTTCTACGGGTACGAGTTGCTCGTTGCCCGAGGCCAGTCCGTGGAAGAGCAGGTATGGCGACTCGCGACCCACATTCTGGCGGACGATCCTCGGAAGACTGCTGAGATTCAAGAACGCTGAGGGCCATGTGCGGAACGCGCGTTACGAGGGGGCTCTTTGTATTCGTTGAGTGGTTTTTCGTCGCTTGTTGGTGGGGGATGCCTGCGGAATCTGCTGGTGCGCGGCCTGTGGTCTGATTGTCTGGTGGAGTGAGTGAACGCAGGCCGTACCCGAGTGACTTGTCCGACGATCAGTGGTCTTTGATCGAGCCGGTGATCACGGCGTGGAAGGACCGGCACCGCTCGGTCAGCGGCCACCAGGGCGCCTGCGACATGCGGGAGATCGTCAACGGATCCTCTACCAGGGGCGGACCGGCTGCCAGTGGGCCTATCTCCCGCACGACCTGCCGCGGAAGAGCGCGGCCTACTACTACTTCGCCGCCTGGCGGGACGACGGGACCGACCAGGTCATCCATGAGCTTCTGCGCTGCCAGGTCCGTGAACGCGCCCGGCGATTAGAGGACCCGACCCTGGTGGTCCTGGACACCCAGAGTGTCCACGTGGCCGCCGGGGTCCCCGCCGCCACGAGTGGCCACGATGCGGCCAAGCGGGTGCCCGGCCGCAAGCGCGGACTGGCGGTGGACGTCCTCGGCCTGGTCATCGCGGTCGTCGTCCTCGCCGCGAACATCCATGACAACGCCGCGGGCATCGTCCTGCTGGACCAGGTCGCCGAGCACGCCGGCGGAACTGTCCGCAAGGCCCTGGTCGACCAGGGCTTCAAGAACCAGGTCGTCCTGCACGGCGCCGGCCTGGGGATTGACGTCGAGATCGTCGAACGCAACCCGCAGGACAAGGGGTTCGTGCCGCAGCCGAAGCGGTGGAGGGTCGAGCAGGCCTACGGGATCCTGATACTGCACCGGCGCCTGGTCCGCGATTACGAGCACCGTCCCTCCTCCTCCGCCTCCCGCGTCTACTGGGCCATGACCCATGTCATGACCCGACGCCTCACCGGCGCGAACGCCCCCACCTGGCGCGAAGAACGGGCGGTGGCCGCGTGAACCTCCAGCCCTTGCTCGATGCCCTGGACCTCCAGGAAGACGCCGCCCGGGCCCTGGCCGACGACCTCCGCGCACAGATCGACGACCTGCAGACCCGGTTGCGGGAGGCCGAGATGCACCTGGAGCACCTCGCGATCACCCGCAAGACCGTCACCGGCCTTGCCGACCGGCTCCCGGCCGTCGCGCCGGACCTGCCCGAGCACCCGGACTACCCCCGCATCCTCGCCCCCTTCAACCACGTGACCGGACCGCTACGGGCCAAGGACGTTTGTGAAGCCCTCGGCCGCGAACTGCTGGCGAAGAACGTCGAAGGCACCCGGGCCAAGCTGAAACGCCTGGTCAAACTCGGCATTCTCACCGGGGCCGACACCGGCAACCTCGCCAGGAAGCAATAGTCGACGGAACCTCCACCAGCGACCTTGCTCCAACTTCGGCCAGGAACAGACATCACCTCACGAACCGGCCTCTGATTTCCGGCCTGACTCTCGGTTCCAGGAAGCGGGCCGATTCCCGTCACGGTCAAATGCCGTGCTCGGCCTGCGGGTTGGTGGTGAACCATGCCCGAAGAGATCAGGGTTGCCGACAAGGTTGGCAGTGTCAGCGCGAATCGGTACGCCGAGATCGTGGCCGAGCTGCGGAAGCTGGTGGAGACCGCCAGCCGGATCCAGTTCACGGTCGGCGACTACGCGCTCGAAGTCGAGCCGATGCGCGAGGCCGGTGGTCAGGAGCGGAGCGATGCGCTGTTCACGGTCAAGGAGTCGCTGTTCCGCATGGCCGAGGACATCGGCCTGTCCTGCGCGACGGTGGACAAGGCCCGGTGGACCGCGTCGAAGTGGCCGAAGGACCGGCGGGTGAGGGGGTGTCGTTCACGGTCCACAACATCCTGGCGTCTATCGCCAACGACGAGGAACGGTTCGCCACCGTCCTCAACCCGCCGGAGGGAAAGTCCCGCTGGACACCGGACGAGGCGAACCGGCGGGTCGGCAGGCAGGTTGTCAAGCCCGTGACACCGCAGGAGAAGGTCAGCGCGATTCACACCCTCGCCCAGGATGAGGAGGTCGCCGCCACGGTCACCGGTGATCTGCTGCGGCGTCCGGCGGTCGTCGCGCAGGTCAAGGACGAGGACAGGGTCCGGGCGGTGGAGGAACTGACCCGCGAGGAGCAGGTCGCGGCGGCCGTGGCCCCGGACTTCCTGCGCCGGCCCGCGGTCGTCGCCCGCGTCGCCAAGGCGGACAAGGTGAAGGTCGTCGAGGAACTGACCCGTGACGAGCACGTTGCCGCCGAGGTGACCACCGGTCTGCTGCGCAGGCCCGACGTCGCCTTCCGGGCGATGTCGGACGACACCGCCCGCCACCAGGTCAACCACGCCCAGGTCGAGCGGGGCCGGCAGGCCCGCGAGCACTTCGAGCAGACCAGCCCCCTCGCCCCCGCGATCCGCAACATCGACCGGTCGGTGGAGTTCCTGGACCTGGTCACCGCCTGCCACGCGTTCGTCGCCGCGGCCGGCCGGGTCGTCCCGGGCATGCGCGACCGCCAGCTCGGCGACGACGAACGCGTCATCGTCCACGAGAACGTCGCTCGCGTCAGGGCGATGCTGGACTGGATCGAGACCGCGGTCGACACGGGCAAGGTGGACGTCGACGGCGAGCTGGCCCGCCTGCTGCAAGGTGAGTAGGCGATGCCCCGCGTTTCCGAGCGCAGATCGGCCGCCGCCGAGCGACACGCCGACTCCGTCCGGTTCGTGCTCTTCGAGGCCCGTCCGGCCGGTCTGACCTTCGCTCAGCTGGTCAGATCCAGTGAGCTGTCGCCCAGCCAGGCCCGCGCGGGCCTGGCCTGTCTGCCTGCGGGACATCATCGCCGAACGCGGCTGGCCGCCCCTGATCTGGACTAGGACGGACGGCTACAAGTTCTGCTCGAACCCAGCCGAGCTCCAGGCATACGAGGTCGCGATCATCCGGGAGAAACTCACCGAGATCCGCCGGTTCATCACCGGCGCCGTCGCCCCGCATGCCGTCCTGCAGTCGAAGGGACGGTGGATCAAGCACCTGAACACGCAGCTCAGCTCGGTCGAGTCCACGCTCGACGTGATCTCCGACTACATCGACGCCTGACCGGCGGGGCCGGCCCCGCCCTGTCCTTGAGGGGAGGGGAACCGTTTGCCGCGGCGACGCTGCTCCCCTTCCGACACCTGGGACGACGAATGGGCCCTGAGCGAGCCCCTGCTGCCGACACCCGCCTGCGAGACGAAGACGGGCGGCCGGCCCGAGAGGCACCCCCGCCGGGAGATCGTCGACGCGATCCGCTACGTCGTCGACACCGGATGCAAGTGGCGGGCACTGCCCAAGGACTTCCCGCCCTGGCGCACGTGTTACGGGTTCATGGCCCGCTGGGCCGCGGCCGGTGTCGTCGGACAGATCCGTGACCAGTTCCGCAAGCGGATCCGCCGCGAGATGGGCAAGGCGCCCGGAGCGGTCGCCACCGTCATCGACTCCCAGTCGATCAAGGCCGCCGACACCGTCGGCAAGGACTCCCGCGGCTACCAGCACTCGGAATCGCTCATCACCTGGGCCGCGATCACTCTTATGACCAGGCGAATCACCCGCCGAAGCTCCCGCCGGAGCGGACAGCCGGCCTCCCGCGAGGCTCAACGCGACTGATCGTCTCGGCACTGACGGGCAGCAGTGCCACCAAGAGGTCACCGGGCCCGGTCGCGGCCTTGAACACCACTCTCCCACCGCCTCTGAACCCTGTCAGCGACTTCCGGCTGACCCCAGGTTGCACAGCGGGCCAAGTCGATGGTCGCCGGCCGCGATGGTCCGTGAGGACTACGTCCAAGGCCGCAGCCCGCCTGCGCCTCGGGCCTGATCTGTGTACGCAGGACGACGCCATAACGTGCTGCTGGGGTCCAGATCGTCCGCGTAGGGGAGAGAACATGAGCACCGCTTCACCAGTATCGCTGGTCACGGGCGCCAACCGGGGAATCGGTCGGGAGACCGCGCGTCAGCTCGCCGCGCTCGGCCACACCGTCTTGCTGTGCGCCCGCCGTCTGGAGGACGCCGAACAGGCCGTCGCCGACCTGGCCCCCGGAGTTCCCGGCACGCTGCTGCCATACCGACTGGACGTGACTGACGCCGACGACGTCATTACCCTCGCCCGCAACGTGGAGAAAGAGTTCGGGCTCCTCGACATCCTCGTCAACAACGCCGCCATCAACTACGACACCGCCCAGCGCGCCGTCTTCGCCGACCTCGACGAGGTCCGGCGCACCCTGGAGACCAACCTCTTCGGTGCCTGGCGAACCGCGCAGACGTTCCTGCCGCTGCTGCGCCGCTCACCCCACCCCCGCCTGGTGAACGTCTCCAGCGAGTCCGGCTCCCTGGAGCATATGTCCGGCGGAACCCCCGCCTATGGAGTCTCGAAAGCTGCCCTCAACACCCTCACCCGCAAGCTCGCTGACGAACTGCTTGCCGAGCGGATCCTGGTCAATGCCGTCTGTCCGGGTTGGATCGCCACCGACATGGGCGGCCCGGGCGGCGGACCCGTCGAGCAGGGCGCCGCCAGTGTCGTTTGGGCTGCCACCCTGCCCGATTCCGGACCTACCGGCGGCTTCTTCCGGGAAGGCGAACCTTTGGCCTGGTAGGCGGACCCTACTCGGCTGTCGCTCACCGGGCTGAACCGACTCTGCCGACAGGACCCTAACGAGCACGCTCCCAGCGCCTGCGGCAAGCACCCGAACCAGCACCGTTCGAATCTTGAGCTGGGCAAATGCGCAGCTCAAGATTGAAAACAGGCACTGACCGAACAGGCCGCCGACGCCGCCGTCGACCAGGCATGCCGGATGCTCAGGCTGCCCACCATCCGGGCCCAGTTCCCCGAACTGGCCGAAACCGCCGCCCGCGACCAGATGTCGTATCGCGGGTTCCTCGCCGAACTGCTGATGGCCGAGTGCGACGACCGGGCCCGGCGCCGCTCCGAACGGCGGATCAAGGCGGCGCAGTTCCCGCGGGAGAAGTCGCTGCGGGCCTTCGACTTCGAGGCCAACGGGAACGTCGACGCGGCGGTCATCCACACCCTGGCGACCTGCGAATGGGTCAAGAAGGGCCTGCCGCTCTGCTTGATCGGAGACTCGGGCACCGGCAAGTCCCACCTGCTGATCGCGCTCGGGACCGAGGCGGCCATGGCCGGCTTCCGGGTCCGCTACACACTCGCCACCAAACTGGTCAACGAGCTGGTCGAAGCCGCGGACGAGAAGATCCTGACCAAGACCATCGCCCGCTACGGGCGCGTCGATCTTCTATGCACAGACGAGCTGGGCTACATGGAGCTGGACCGCAGGGGTGCTGAGCTGCTGTTCCAGGTGCTGACGGAACGCGAGGAGAAGAGCAGCGTCGCCATCGCCTCCAACGAGTCGTTCGGCGGGTGGACCCGGACGTTCACCGATCCGCGGCTCTGCGCGGCGATCGTCGACCGGCTCACCTTCGGCGGGAACATCATAGAGACCGGCACCGATTCCTACCGGCTCGCCACCACCCGGGCCCGAGCGGCGCAAGACGCGGCCACCAGCTGACGGAGCTTGACCGTGACGGGGTTCCGCCCCTCACCCGCTCGTGCGGCGCCGATAGTAGTGCACGGTCACCGCACCCAGCAGCGGCCCCCAGGCGGCCACAGGCAGATAGCAGGCGGTCAGGAGCCAGTTGCCCCACGGCGTGATGTCCATCTGAGCGTGCAGAGTCGTCCAGACGAGCAATACTCCATAGACACTGCAGGCGAGAGTGCCAAACGCCGCAGGGATAACCGCAGCACGTACCGGGACCGGACGGCCTCCGAGGTACGGCAGCCAACGCGGCCACACTTCTCCCCACGGCCGTACCAACCCGAGTGTCAGCCAGGCCAGACCTTCTTGGGCCAGCGACAGCAAAGGCAGCACCAGCAGGCCCCAGCCGGGCAGGAGCATCGCATCGTACTCGGACTGTCCGAGTCCAAGCGGAACACCCAGCACGGCAGCGAGGCGCCACAAAGCCGATGGCAGAGACACCCAGACGACCGCGGCCGCCGCACGTCGCGCCCAGGCCGGGACGCCCGGGACCGTCCGATTCGATGCGTGGTCGGATAAGTGCTTTCCTTCGGTCGGCGCGTTGTCGGAGAAGGGAACAGTGGTGGGCATGCGGCACGCTCCTCGATCAGCAAGGTCCCTCGATGTCCTTGATGCTTTCGCAGCCCCCCGCCACCCGCGTCCGGCCACGGCATGAACACCATCCGCCACACGGCGTAACCGCATTGCCGCCGTATCAGCCCCGAGGCGTACGCGCCGCCGCAGCCAGGCAGTGTTACTCGGATCACCGAGCGGACCAGAGAGCGATTCCGGCGATGTGGAGTGCCGCCATGTCGCGGCCGCATGAAGGGCCCTCAGGCGCCAGCAGCGTTACTGGTTCTCATCAACATTTCCGAGCCAAGTGATCGCTAAGAGGTCCTAACAAAGGCGTTGGACGTGTCGGTGGGTGATGAGGCAGGTGGCGAGGCCAAGGAAGGCTTCGTGGATGTCGTCGCGTCTTTCCCAGCGGATGCGCAGGCGGCGGAAGCCGTGGAGCCAGGAGATGGTGCGTTCGACGACCCAGCGGAAGATGCCCAGGCCGGAGCCGTGCGGCTGTCCGCGTTCGGCGACCACGGGCCGGATACCGCGTTTCCGCGGCAGCCGCCGGTGCTTGTCGTGGTCATAGCCGCGGTCGGCGAAGAGCATGTCCGGCCGTCTGCGTGGCCGTCCGACGACGCCGGCCACGGGTGGGACCTTGTCCAGCAGGGGCAGGAGTTGGGTGACGTCGTTACGGTTCCCGCCGGTCAGCGACACTGCGAGCGGGACGCCCTGGCCATCGACAAGGACGTGGTGTTTGCTGCCCGGCCGTGCGCGGTCGACCGGGCTGGGACCGCTTTTGGGCCTCTGCGGGCCGCCCGCACGTGGGAGGAGTCGATCACCGCCCGCGACCAGTCCAGCTGCTTCGCCGACCGCAGCCTCTTCAGCAGCACCAAGTGCAGCTGGTCCCACACGCCGGCCTCGTTCCAGGCGGCCAGGCGTCGCCAGCACGTCATACCCGAACCAAAGCCCAGCTCCTGCGGCAGGTACTCCCACTGGATGCCGGTGTGCAGCACGAACAGGATCCCGCACAGGGCCTGCCGGTCAGGCACTCGCGGCCGGCCCGCCACCAGCTTCGGCCCCGGCTCGGGCAGTAACGGCTCGATGAGCGACCACAGTTCGTCCGACACGATCCACGGCCGCGACTGACGTTTCCCCACGACCCGACCAACGAGCAGACAAGCCCGATGGTCACTTGATCAACAACTTCTGTTAGGACCTCTAAGTGCTGCCCAAACCCGTCGACAAACGTTGCCCACTCCCACCTACGAAACCACCTCGATGACGTCACCGACGAAGAACTCCCCCGCCTAACGGCAATGCAGTTGCTTTTGAGCTGGGCGGGTCCTCAGAGCTCGTAACACGATCTTGTTGATGTGTCCTGGTTGGGCGTGACCGATGTGACGATTCGGCCGTTCGGGATGGTGTGAGTACTCGGCCGTGGACCGTCGATGACGACTTGTGGGCACTGATCGAGCCCCTGCTGCCGCCCTGGCCGGAGCGGTCGCCGGGGCTGCGGCCGGTGGCGGACCGGCTCTGCCTGCAGGGCGTCCTGTACGTCCTCTGCAACGGCATAGCCTGGCAACTCCTTCCCCTGGAGCTGGGGTTCGGCTCCGGGCAGACCTGCTGGCGCAGGCTGGAGCGATGGCAGCAGGCCGATGTCTTCGATCAGTTGCACCGCATCCTGCTCGCCGAACTGAACGCCGCCGGCGAGCTCGACTGGTCGAGAGCGTGCGTGGACGGCTCCCACATCCGCGCGAAGAAGGGGGCCCCGACACCGGCCCGTCGCCGGTCGACCGGCGGAAAACGGGCAGCAAACACCACTTGATCTGCGATGGACGCGGCACACCACTCAAAGTCATCACCACCGCGGCCAACGTCAACGGCATCACCCAGACCCTCGCCCTCGTCGACGGCATCCCGCCCGTCGCAGGCCGTCCCGGCAGACCACGCCGTCGCCCCGACGCCCTGCTCGGCGACAAGGGCTACGACTCCAAGGCCAACCGCCTCGAACTGCGCAAGCGCCGGATCCTGCCCGTCATCCCCCGCAGAGGAGCACCGAACGTCCAGGGCCTGGGCAAACTCCGCTACGTCGTGGAGCAGACCTTCGCCCTGCTCCACCACTTCAAACGCCTTGCCGTGCGATGGGAACGCCGCACCGAACGTCACGACGCCTTCGTCTCCCTCGCCTGCAGCCTCATCTGCTGGCGACGGCTTCGGAAGCCCAAGAACGACTGACCGGTGTCAGGGCAGGCAAGGACGCCAGCAGGCTGCTTCAGCACGTTGGTACTCTCCGCATCTACGGCGAGGAGGGGAGATGACCGTGGGAGCAGAGCCGTCAAGTCCTCCGAGCCGCTGGTTCAGAGGAACGGGCTTTGGGGTCCTCTTCGGTGGACTGACCGCAGTGGTGTCCACTGCTGCCATTGGGAATGCATGGGCTGTATGTGACATCGGCAACGGCGTAACCAATGGCATGGCCTTGCTGTTTCTTGTCCCTCTCATATGGATTGCCGCTGCGGTTTCGTGGGTGATCCTGCACAGCACCATCGGAAGACGTCATCGCAGGACAGCCCTGACTGCAGGGCTCATCTTCACCCTGTGGTTCACCTGGTTCCTTGTCACATGGCTTGGCATGCCGGACTCCTACCCCGCACCGTTGTGCGCGGGCAACGTCCCACCTTGGTGGCCGAGCTTCATCCCTGCATGACTCCGGCGAAGCCTGTGAACCTTGGCAGCGGCACCCTACTCAACAGCACCCCCGACCAGCCGCTGCACGCCAGCAAGATCGTGTTACGAGTTCTTAGCCGGGCGTGGGAAGGCGCGCGGGCGCGGTGTTGCTCACCTGCTGGAAGATGACCGAGGTGCGGAAGCCGGTGATTTCCCCGCGCTTGCTGAGCCGGTCGGTGAGGAAGGCGTGCAGGTGGTCCAGATCCTGAACGGCGACGTGAAGGAGGAAGTCGTCGCCTCCTGAGAGCACGAAGACGTGGAGAACTTCTGGCAGGCCACTGGCGAAGCCCTTGAAGGCGTCGATGACGACGCGGTTGAGAGGGCGGACCTGAACCGACACGAGCGCCTGAACGCTGCGGTTGAGGGCCGCGGGATCGATGTCGGCGTGGTAGCCGCGGATGACACCACGGCGATGGAGTGCCCGAACCCGCTCCAGGCAGGTCGACGGGGCAATGCCGAGCTGCCGGGCGAGCTCGCGGTTGGACTGCCGCGCATCTGTCTGGAGAAGCCGGACGATCTCCGAATCAAGTTCATCCATGGCCAGTCACCCACCCCTATTTCAGTCAAACGTTCGGTCAATCGCCTGACCAACGAGTCATTCGTCCAGTATGACGTCATCGGATTTGAACAACAGAAGGGAACTGGCGGACTCATGCTCGATCATGAGCAGGTCGCGATCCACACCGGTCGACGCTCCCGATTACCGGTGATCGTGGCCGTTCACTCGACGGCGCTCGGTCCGGCGGCCGGCGGCCTCCGGCTCTGGCACTACCCCGACTGGCGCGCCGGCTTCACCGACGCCCTTCGCCTATCGGCTGCGATGACCTCGAAGTTCGCCGTGGCCGGGCTGCCCAGCGGCGGCGGGAAGGCCGTCGTGGCCCTGCCGGAGGGGATGGAACTCGATGCCGACCGGCGCCGCGACATCCTGCGTGACGTGGCAGACGCCATCGCATCACTGAGCGGTGCTTACGCCACCGGGCCGGATGTCGGGACCAGCCCCGACGACATGGCTGTCATCGGGGAAACCACCCCCCACGTGTTCTGCCGACCGGCCCACCTGGGCGGCAGCGGCGACTCGTCCCCGCACACCGCGCAGGGCACTCTGGCCGCCCTGCGGGCTGTCAGCCGACGGCTGTACGGCACCTCGAGTCTGGGCGGCCGCAGTCTCGCCGTGATCGGTCTGGGCCGCGTCGGCGCCGGCCTCGCCCGCCTGCTCGCCGCCGAGGGAGCCGTCCTGACGGTGACCGACATCGATCCGGACGAACAGAAGATCAGCGATGGGCTCGGCGCTGTCTGGCGGTCGCCCGACGAGATCCTTGCCGCGGACGTGGACATCGTGGTCCCCGCGGCTCTCGGCTCCGTCCTGACCAGGCAGACCGCGGCGGATCTCCGCTGCCGTGCCGTGGTGGGACCGGCGAACAACCAGCTCGCCACCCCGGATGTCGCAGACCTGCTGCACCAGCGCGACATCATCTGGGTGCCGGACTATGTCGCCAGCGCCGGGGGAGTCATCGACGCCGTCAGCACCGAGCTGCACCGCGTCAGCGCGGACGAGGCCCGCGCACGAGTGCGCGCCATCGAGGACACCGTCGACGCCCTGCTGGACACCGCGCAGCGCCACGGCCAGACCCCGGCGCAGGCGGCGAGCGAGTTGGCCCGGCGCCGACTGAGCGCCGCCGTCAGGCCCACGGGGTCACCCACGGGGTCGTTGCGGTTGCGGGCAGCGGGGCCCGGTGACGCCGAGAACATGGCTCTGTTGCACGCCGACAGCTGGCGTCGGCACTACCGCGGCGCGTACTCCGACGCGTTCCTGGACGGTGATGTGGTGGCCGACCGGCGGTCCGTCTGGTCCTCGCGCCTCTCCCACGCGAGCGGCAGCGCGACGGTCGTCGCCGAGGACGACACCGGGCTTTGCAGGGTTCGTCCACGCCATCTTCGACGAGGACGGCCGCTGGGGCAGCCTCGTCGACAATCTGCACGTCACCCAGCACCGCCGAAGAACGGGCCTCGGCACCGCGCTGCTTTCCCACGCCGCGGCGGCCATCGCCGAGCGCGCGAGGGGCAACGCCATGTACCTGTGGGTGCTCGAACAGAACACGGCGGCCCAGGAGTTCTACCGAGCCCTGGGCGGCACCTGCGTCGAAGAAGCACTGGTTTCGCCCCCCGGCGGCGTGGTGTCCCGGCTCGCAGGCTCCCCCGCCAAGCTCCGCTTCACCTGGCCCGACGCCTCGCTGCTCGCGTCGACCAGCGGACGGCACGGCATACCGATAATCCGAAGGAGCACGCCATGAACCCTGACGCGACTACCAGCGTCGACCACTACGACAGGCTGCTCGCCGAGCACTACACCTGGATGCTGGGCGGCGACGTTCACGAGGTCGCCGCCCGGCAGGCCGCGCTGCTCGCGGAACTCGGCCTGGCGGGGACCGATAACGACACAGCCGTCGACCTGGGCTGCGGCTCCGGTGCGCAGACGCTGGCGCTGATCCGCCTCGGCTTCTCCCCCGTGATCGCCGTGGACACCAGCCGCCGGCTGCTCGACGAACTCATCTCGTACGTCGGGGACGCCGAGGCGGTGCGGCCGGTGCATGGCGACATCTGCACCGTGCTGCCCGAGGCGGCCGAGCCGGGCACGGTCGCGGCAGTCGTCTGCATGGGAGACACGCTTCCCCACCTCCCGTCCAAGGCGGACGTCCCCGTGCTGCTCGGCCACATCAACCGTGCCCTCGTCCCGGGCGGCCACTTCGTGATCACTTACCGCGATCTCACAGCGGAGCTGCGCGGCACGGACCGTTTCATCCCGGTCCGCAGCAGCGACGACCGGCTGCTCACCTGCTTCCTCGAATACCGCGACGAAGACACAGTGATCGTCCACGACCTGCTCCACACCCGGACGAACGGCGCCTGGCAGCAGCAGGCAAGCAGCTACCCCAAGCTGCGACTCGCCTCCTCCTGGCTGGTCGAACAGTGCCGGGCCGCGGGACTGGACGTCCGCCACGACGCCGCAGACTCCAGGGGGATGCGGATCCTCCACGCCGTGAAGCCTTGACGGGCGTTCATGGCTCCCGGACGGCACCGGTGATAACCGTGGGGTGACGACCTTGCGGACGGCTGCGGGTTCGGGCACGGTGCCTTCCCGGTCGGCGAACGGCAGGAGCCCGGCGCCGACCAGAGGCGATGGGCGGCGGCCTCACCATGCGGTACGCGACCGTGGTAGGCACGGCCGCGGTACGCGACCGTGGTAGGCACGGCCGCGCGAACAGCGCGAACAGAAGGAGGAACATGAGCGATCCCACCAGAAGAGCCGAACTGTTCGGAGGCGCCGACAGCGACCGCCGGTTCACCGGCCCGACGACCGGCGACGAACGGCGGATGCTCATCGATGTCCTGAGCGCCCAGCGCGCCACACTGCAGTTGAAATGTTCCGGCCTGGGCCCGGAGTTGTCCCTGCGGTCGGTGGAACCATCCACGCTCTCACTCCTCGGCCTGGTCCGGCACCTTGCCGATGTGGAACGCCGCTGGTTCCGGCGGGTCCTGGCCGCGCAGGACGCGCCGGCCCTCTTCTCCTCGACTGCCGACCCCGACGGGGACTTCGACGGCGCCACGGATGACCCCAGGGTGGTCGCCGAGGCATGGGAGGCGTGGCGGACCGAGGTGGCCTTCGCCGAACGGTTCGTCACCGAGGCCCCCGACCTCGACGTCGAGGGCGACGACTCCTGGCGCGGGACGGTGTCGCTGCGCTGGGTACTCATCCACATGATCGAGGAGTACGCCCGCCACAACGGCCACGCCGACCTGCTCCGCGAGTGCATCGACGGAGCCGCCGGCGTATGAGGTCGGGATCCACTTCGGCCTGGCCATTGTTGCCGAGAGCCGTTTCGTTCATCTCTCGGCCTGGCCTGTGAACGGCAAGAGGCAGCGCCTGCAACACGCACAGACTTGACACAGAATGGTCGTAGTCGACGCCGTCGACCGGCCGCACGTGCTCCGGCGCGCGCACCCACACCCGGTACTCCGCAGCCTCCACACCGCCGTCCTCGCCGTCCGGGTACGAGGGCAGCCCCACGAGGTAGAGCCAGCCCGATTCCGTCTGCCGCCGCCTCCCAAAGGGGAGACCACGAGGCGCCGCAGCACGGCCGCGCACCGCTCAGAGGGTCTGTGCCGTCTGTGTCCGGCACGGGCCCCCTGGTGCAGCCTTCCACGCGGCTACGCCGCCGCCCACTCCAGTCCGAGGTCGGCGAGCTGCTGGTGTCCGGGAGCGGTTTTCTTGATCAGTGGGTGGTGGGTTGGCCTGGGCTGATCAGTTTGGTGTTGGTGGTACTGGGGGCTTCAGACCGGCTGGTTCTGGTTCGGTGATGGAGGAGCGGAGGTTCTGGCTCGTGTGCTGAGCTGTCGCTTTGTCAGGTGGAGTGAGCGTTGGTCAGCGTGGTCAGTTTGCTTGCGTGCTGATCAGGTTCGTTGAGTGCTGGTATGTGCCGGTGTGGTGGTGGGGTGCCTGGACCGGTCTCTTCAGGCCCGTGACAGCATGCCGAAGACCTCGTCAGCCGCCGGAATGAACGGGGTGACTTGGTGCCGACGGCCTCGACGACTCCGCAGACGTCGTCCGGGCACCACTTGCCGCCCGGTCCCGTTGCCGCCGCCGTGAGGACGAGTACCTCTCCGCGATCTGCGCGTCGGTCTGTCTTCAGTTTCGGTCGGTCTCACAGTGCGTCCTTCCTCGCAACGCGGCGATGGTCGAGGCGTCGCGCGGGCTGGAGAAGTGGAGCAGGGCCGATTCGGCAGCGGCGTCGGTGTCGTCGTGTTCCTGGTCCTCGCCGTTCTCGCCGCCGGCCCGATGATCTGCCCGTTCTCATCGCGCCGGACGTGCACCTTGCGCTTCCCGCTGCTGAGGGCACGGGAGGTGAGCAGCTCGACGAGTCGTTCATCGTGACTGCGGAGTCCTTGGAGGACCGCTACAAGGGGGCGGAAGCTGGCGCTGGCGACCATGTCGGTGGGGTCCTCGCCGGGCTCCAGGAACACCGGCACGATGATCCGTGCGACCTTCGTTGAGCTGTCGCGGTTCAACGTGAGTGCGCGGCCGATGTTCTGTAATGGTGGTCGGCTGCGGCTGCCCGCGGCTGTGGCTGAGCGTGTCGGTTGATGGCGGCGATCACCCGCGGACCAGGCCCAACTCGCCCGCGCGTACTCCGGCCTGGAAACGGGAGCCCGCGTTGAGGGTGACGAGCAGTTCGGCGACCCGGCGGCGGTAGGTGCGCAGCGACATGCCGAGTTCCCGTGCGGCTGTCTCGTCGGTGGCGCCGGAGGTCAGGGCGCGCAGAACCCTTGCGGCTTGGGCGTCGATCCGGGGCCGTTGCGCGCTGAGGAAGGCCGCGAGGTCGGTGGCGCTCTCCCAAGCGGCTTGGAACAGAGCGTAGGCCCCGTCGACCAGGGCCGGTGTGGCGCTCATGGTGTAGGTGCGGTGTCCGTGGGCGGCCGGTGCGGGTGTGATGGGGCTGGTGAGGATCATGGTTCGCCGGTCGATGAAGAAAGCTCCCCGGGACAAGGGGGCGGCGGTGATCCGGATCTGCATGCCGTGTGCTGCCATCTCGCGCAGGGCTTCCCGGTCGCGCTCGTCGGCGAGTACGGCAGGGCTGTACAGCTTGCGGGCCGGAACTGCCCCGTTGCGGCGCATCGTCAGGCGGGCGGCCTCGCGCGCGCCGGGCCAGGTGTCGAGGTCGCGGGCGACGTTGACCCATTCCGTGTCGTCGGACTCCGTCAAGGGCTTGAGCCGCGTCCAGAGCTCAACATCACCGCGAAGCATCATGACCTGTGACATGCGTTCATTGTGCGGGTGGCAGCAACATGCCACGCTCTCGTCGGCTGGTGCCGGGCCGTACAGGCTCAAGCCCATGAGCAACAGATTCCGCCTCGGCGGCGACCTGGACGTCAACAGGCTCGGATTCGGCGCCATGCGTCTGCCGTCCAAGGACGGTATGGGCGGCCCCGCCCGCGACCCCGAGGCTGGCCGTGCCGTGCTGCGGCGCGCCGTCGAACTCGGGGCCGACCACATCGACACCGCCGACTTCTACGTCAGCCACGACGGTGCGGTGCGTGCGAACAGCCTGATTCGCGAGGCGCTGTACCCCTACCCGTCCAACCTGGTCATCGCGACCAAGGTGGGCCCGATCATCCATCCCGACGGCCTCCACCAGGGCACCCCGGCCGACATGCGCGGCCTTGTCGAAGCCAACCTCACCGGCCTCGGCGTGGACCGGCTCGATCTCGTCTACCTGCGCATCGGGGCGATGACACCCCCGCACGGCGAGTCGCTCGCCGAACGCTTCGAGGCGCTCGCCGCGCTGCGCGAGGAGGGCCTGATCCGGCACCTCGGCCTCAGCAACGTCGACACCGGCCATCTCGCGGAGGCTCGCGCCATCGCACCTGTCGCCGCCGTACAGAACCACGCCGCCCAGCGTGACGACGCGGACGTCATGGCCGCCTGCCAGGAGTCCGGCATCGCTTTCGTGCCCTTCTTCCCTGTGGGCGGCGGTCGGGAACTCGACGACGAGCGTCTCGCGAAGGTGGCGGCCCGGCACCGCGCCACCGTCCCCCAGATCGGCCTCGCCCGGCTGCTGGCCTCCTCCCCGATGGCCCTGGCCATCCCGGGCACGGGATCCCTCCCGCACCTGGAGGACAACATGGCCGCCGCCGCGATCACCCTCACCGACGACGACCTCGCCGACCTGTCCTGACATCGCACACGAAAGAAGCCCCTGCCATGAAGCTGCTGATCCTCGGCGCGACCGGTCCCACCGGCCGTCATGTCATCGACCTGGCGGTGCGATCCGGTGACTCGGTCACGGCCTTCGTCCGCAACCCGGCGGCCCTGGGTGACCTGGCCAAGCGGGTCACGCCGGTCACCGGCGACGCCACCTCACACCGCGACCTCGCCGCCGCCGCGGCCGGGCACGACGCGATCGTCTCCGCGCTCGGCAGGGGAAATTCGATGCGCGCCGACGGCCTCTTCACGCGCGCCTCGGCGGCCGTGATCGGCGCAGCCGGGGAAGCGGGTGTCTCCCGCCTGGTGTGGCTGTCGTCGTTCGGTGTCGGCGACACCTTCCACTGGTCGAGCACCACACAGAAGCTGATCTACAGCACGCTGCTGCGGTCGATCTACGCCGACAAGGAGATCGCGGACGAGAGCATCCGCTCCAGCGGGCTGGACTGGACCGTGGTCTACCCCACCAGGCTGACCCACGGCCCCGCCATGGGCACGTACAGGGCGGACGACCGGCTGCCGATGAAGGGCAACCCGACGATCAGCCGCGCGGACGTCGCTGCCTTCATGCACCAGGCAGCACACGGCAGCGAGTGGATCAACCGCGCCGCCGTGATCTCGGACTGAGTGTCCGCACTCCGAGTATGACAGTCGTTATAGACGGGGCCTCGGGCTCTATAACGCCTGTCATAGGAGGATGTCCTGACGATCATTACCGTGAACGCCCCCAAGGGACACCTCGGCCTTGAGCAGCGCCGTGAGCTGGCCGAGACGCTGACGGACGCGGTGCTGGTGCCCGAGGTGGGGAAGCCCGCTCCGGCCGCCCGCGTGGGGTTCCAGGTGCACTTCGTCGAGCGCGAGCTGGACATGATGGCCATCGGCGGACGGCTGCTTTCGGACGCCGGTCAGGAACTCGACGTGATGGTGATCGACATCGCGGTCATGGACGCCGCCTGGCAGCCGGACGTACGAAGCCAGGTCATCGAGCGCGTCCTGGCCGCGCTGGCGAAGTCCTGCGGACTGGAGAAGCCGTCACCGACGTGGTGGGTCAACTTCCGCGTGATCGACGAGGGCAGCTGGGGCTCGTCCGGGGGCGTGCTGTCCGTCCTCCCCCTCCTTGAGGGCGGTGTGTTCACGGAGGGGAGGGCCAAAGCCGTCCGTGCCGCGCTGGGCGCCTGAAGTCGACAACGACGGTTCCAGGCATGCACGGAGCCCTGCCCCTGCCCGGTCAGCCCTTGATCGCGGCGAGGACGAGGGCCTGCAACTGCTCCGCGGTGCGATCCAGGGGCTGAGTGCTGCGCTTGGCGCGGCACATGGCCACGGTCCCCTCGACGGCCGCGACGACGAGGGTGGCGAGCTGGGCCGCCTGCTCACGCTCGGCGCCGTGCTCGCACAGCGAGTCGGCCAGCAGGCTTTCCCAGGCGTCGAAGACGTCAGCTGCGGCTACCAGGGCGGCCGGCGTCTCGTCCGTGGGCGGCTCCTCGATGGAGACGGCGAGAACCGGGCAGCCCGCCCGGAAGTCACTGTCGACGACGATCTTGCGCCACAGGCCGAGGAACGCCCGCAGCCCGGAGGCCGGCCCCGCCTCCAGCTCCTTGCGTAGACGGCGCGCGACCCACTCGCCCGTGTAGCGGACGGCCTCGGTGGCCAACTGCTGTTTGCCTTCGGGGAAGTAGTGGTACGTCGAGCCGAGCGGCGCCCTGGCGTGCTTGGCCATCTCGCGGATGCTCGTCGCGTTCAGACCGCGCCGGCTGATCATGTCGGCCGCACCGGCCACGATCCGCTCGCGCGCCGCCGGGCTGGGCTTGGTCACGTACATGATCCCTTCTGACCCCACTGGATATAACAGCCGTCATAGTCTAGCGTGACCGGCACTTATAACGACCGTCATATACCTGTGTCGTCGAACGACAAGAAGACGAACGAAACAAAGCGAGGTATGCCATGCCGATGATCCGGCTCACCGCCCCGGCCGCCGCCCTGACCGCACAAGGCCGCCAGAGCATCCAGCGTGACCTCGCGGCGGTGCTGCTGCGCTGGGAGGGCGCACCCGACACGGCGTTCTTCCGCGCCCAGGCATGGAGCTACCTCACCGAACTGCCGGAAGGCGCCCAGACCACCGCCGAGGACGACGCGCCGCGCTTTTTGGTGGAGGTCACCGTCCCACAGGGAGCCCTGTCCGAGCGCCGCAAGGCGGGCCTGGTCGAGGAGGCGACGAAGACCGTCCTGGCCGCGGCCGGCCTCGGCCGGGACGACGCCCCGCGGGTGTGGGTGCTTGTGCGCGAGCAGCCCGACGGCACCTGGGGTGCGGGCGGCTCCGTCATCCGCTACGCCGACCTGGTGGCACTGGCGAAGGGGCAGCGCACCGATGCGTGAACTGACCTACGTCGCCCGGCGCACCGTCGAGTGGCGCGAGGCACCCGACCCTCGACTCCAGTCCGATGGACAGGCGATCGTCGCACCGGTGGCCGCCACCTCCTGCGACGTCGACTCCTCCATCCTGGCCGGTCACGGCTTCATCGACCCACCGTTCGCCCTCGGCCACGAGTGCGTCGCCCGGGTCGTCGAGACCGGCGACGCCGTGACCACCGTCGCCACCGGCGACCTGGTCGTCGTCCCCTGGTCCATCAACTGCGGCACCTGCGAGCGATGCCGGGCCGGGCTGACCGCGCACTGCACCGCCGTCCCCTACATGGCGATGTACGGCGCACCGATCGGCGGCACTTGGGGCGGGCTCTTCTCCGACCTGGTCCGCGTGCCCTACGCCGACGCCATGCTCGTCCCGCTACCGGCCGGCCTCGACCCGGTCGCCATGGCCTCCGCGAGTGACAACTGGTCCCTGGCCTGGCGCCTGGTCGCCCCGCACCTCAAGGCCTGCCCCGGAGCACGCGTCCTGGTCGTCGCCCGCGGCAGTATCGGCCTGTACGTGTGCGACATCGCCCGCGCCCTTGGCGCCTCCGACGTGCTCTACGTCGACCCCGACCCCGAACACCGCACCCTGGCCCGCGCGTTCGGGGCCGCCACCGCCGAGACCCTGGACCCGATCCCCCAGGGCTACGACATCGCCGTCGAGGCCACCGGCCGCGTCGACCAGCTCGCCCTCGCCGTCAAATCCCTGACTCCGGAAGGGATGTGCGAGTCGGCGGGCAACCATTTCCGTCCCGGTGAACTGCCACTGCTCGACATGTACCTCAACGGCGTCACCCTGCGCATCGCCCGCGACAACGTCCGTGCCCACATCCCCGACGCCCTCGCACTCGCCGCCTCCGGCAAGGTCGCCCCCGAGAAAGTCGTCTCCCGCGTCATCGACTGGGAGGACCTGCCGACCGCGCTGCCGGAGAAGCACCTCAAGCCGGTCTTCGTCCGGGCCGATGACTGACCGCACCCGGCCCGCACCCCACCAGCCCACCCCACCGAGAAACCCGATGCACACTTCCCTCACCGACCCGCCGCCCACTGGCACTGCCACCGACCCCACGCGAGCGACAGCCGGGGAAGAGGAACTGGAAGACCAGAAGGCGGCCATCACCCACCTCGGTCACGAACTGCGCGCCCTGGTGGAAGCCACCGTCCGCACCGCCGCCTCCCCGGACACCCTCCACCGTGTGGCGGACGGCGTCCGCGCCGTCACCAGCCAGCTGACGGGCCGACAGCGGTCGCGGGCGGAGATCCCCGAGGTGGACGAGTTCCCCACAGGGACACGTATCTACAGCCCAGTGACCGGGGCCGGAAGCCCGCTGGCCCCGCCCGTACAGGTAACACCCACCGCCGACGGCCTGGTGGGTCACTGCACGCCCGGCATCGCCCACGAAGGGCCGCCCGGCTACGGCCACGGCGGCATGAGCGCCATGCTCCTGGACGAACTCATGGGCCGCGCCTGCGCAGCAGCGGGAACGCCCGGCCTGACCGTCTCCCTTCAGATGCGCTACCACCGCCCGGTCCCACTGGAAACACCTCTGCGGATCCTCGCCCGCGTCACCGGCACGGACGACCGCAAGATCTTCGTGAGCGGGTCGATCACCACCCAGACAGACCCTGACGCGAACCTCGTCACGGCCGACGGGGTCTTCATTGCTCCCGACCCCCACCGCACTCGCACCCTGTTCCCGGGGCTGCAAGCCGAACGGTAACCAGCCAGGCATACGGCGTATCCCCCGCCAGAAGTTGCCGGCGGAACGGATCCGGCACACCACGGCAAACCCCCATTGCTCAAGCGTCCTGGGCCAACAGCACGCCTACCTCCGGTCCTGCCTCCACAGTCGGCACCGTCACGCCCAGTCCATGCCCAGCTTCCGCAGTGCGTCCAGCTGTTCCTGGGTGAGCTTGTCCCGCCTCGCGCGGGTGTTCGATACCCATACGCCCAACTTGATGACCACCGGCTCGGCCTCGCCGCCGACCGCGATCTGTTCACTGTGGCCCCTCGGCACGGGCCGATGACCTTCCCGCTCCACCCACTGTGCGAGGGCCGTCAGGCCGCGCTGGAAGGCCTGCTGTGCCTTGCTCGTGCCCTTCGTCGCACCCTTGGCGGCCGGGGCGGGAGACGGCTCCTCCAGCGGCTTGATGCCCAGCGTGGACAGCCGCTCCTGCTGTTCGGGCAGGAGCCGCGCCCAGGTGCCCGGATTCTTCTGCTGCTGGAGCCACTTGCCGATGTCGTCGCCGTCCATGAGCACGCCGGGCTGGATCTCGGGCAGGCTGCCGTCGGCCTCGACCAGGTCCGCGAGGACGCGGTAGTGCCGCTGCCAGTCCAGCGGCCACGGGCAGTCCCAGTCCGGGTCGATCGCAGTGAGCTGTGCTGCGCGTACGGCGGCCCGCTTCGGGTCCTTGCCCAGTCCGTTCTTCGCTCCCTTCCGCCGGAGGTTGGCCATGTGCTGCCCGATGGGCACCATCGCCTCACCTTCGCCCCAGACCGAGTCCTGACGCGGCGCGAGGTGCCCGGTGGCCCTCCGGTACGAGCGCAGCGCGGCGAGCTTGTTCTCCCACGCCTCCTCTCCCGGCTCCCAGACCATCCCGGCCTCCGGGGCGTCCAGCAGTTCCTTGCGGTGGGGGTCGAGTTCGCCGGCGCGCAGCGTCCTGCGCTGCTGGTGCACCCACCGCCCCAGCGGAAACGACTTCGTCACGCCCACTTCGGCCTCAACGTCGTACGGGACGGCGTAGAGGCCGGTGATCTCGTTGTCCGATCGCCACCGGAGCAGGGCCTGGTAGCCCTCCAGCCACGCCAGGGACTCGGGCCGGTAGACCCGGGTGCGCAGGAACGCAGCGATGGTCGCCGCGTCGCGCGGGCTGGAGAAGTGCAGCAGGGCCGCTTCGGCGGCGGCCTGCGTGTCGTCCTGCTCCTGGTCCTCGCCGTCACCTTCGCCGCCGGCCCCGACGATCCGCCCCTCTTCGTCGCGCCGGACGTGCACCTTGCGCTTGCCGCTGGTGAGCGCACGGGAGGCGAGCTGCTCGACCAGGCGCTCATCATGCGAGCGCAGGCCCTGGAGCACGGCCACGAGCGGCTTGAAGCTCGCGGAGGCGACCATGTCGGTCGGGTCCTCCCTCGGCTCCAGGAACACCGGCACGATGATCCGCGCGACCTTGGTGGAGCCGTCCTTGTTGAGCCGGAGCGCCCGGCCGATGTTCTGGACGATCTCCACCTGGGAGCCGCGGGTGTCGGCGAAGCAGATCGAGTCGACTCCCCTCTCGCCTGTGATGTCGACGCCTTCCCCGAGCACGCGAACGCTGGCGAGGAAGGCGCGATGGATCCGTCGGCCGGCCGCGTCGATGCCGTTGGCGAACTGGCGCAGCGCCTCGCGCCGCTCGGCCACGAGGTGGTCGCCGCACAGCCATGCCGACCACACCCGGTCCGGGGGTACGTGGCGGCCGGCCTCCAGCTCGTAGAACTCCGCGTCGATCGAGGACTTCGGCAGCTTGTCCGCAGCGGCCAGGTCGTCGTCGGAGGCGTCGTTGACGTACAGCTCCGCTGCCGTCTCGGGCAGCTTCTCCGCGAACGCGGCGGCCTCCTCCACCTTCTGGTGGAACGTCATGACCGTGCGGAGGTTGTACGCGGCCGCGTGTTCCAGGAGCGCGGTCTGCAGGAGCGCCAGGCGCCGGCCGCGCCTCACCTCCTCCGACTCCCCCAGCACGGGGGAGGGGTCGCGGATCTCCAGCACGTCGATCTCGAACCCGGCGAGGATCTCGCGCTCGATCGCCTCCGAGAGTCCGAGCTCCGCGAGCCACGCGCCGTAGGTGCCCTCCGGGTCGTCAGCCATGGTCGCGATCTCCGCTTCCTGGCCCTCCGCGCCCTTCTGCGGGCGGGGCGAGGCCAGGATGCGCGGGGTCGCGGTGAGGTAGAGCCGGAAGTCGGCGGGGATCCGCTGGTTGTCGTGGATCGCGGCCCACGGTCGACCAAGATCACCGGCGGTTCCGTGGGCCTCATCCACGATGGCGAGGTCGAAGCCTGCCATCTGCTGTCCGTAGAGGCGTTCCCCGCCCGCCAGAGCGGCCTCCAGCGGCCCGCGAACCTTCCGCTGGCCCGTCGGGCCCTCCGGGTCCTCGCGGTCCACGAGAGAGGCATACGTGGCGAACACGACCACCGGCCCGGACCCGGCCCACAGAGCGAGCTGGATCGGGTTGGTGGTAGTGCGCACCCCGAGCTCGTTGAGGACCGGGTCGTTCTCCAGCGAGCACACCGCGACCATCGGGGCTTGGTGACCCATCAGGCGCCACGCGTGGGCGGTCTGCACGAGCAGGTCCAGGGTCGGCACGGTCACGAGGATCCGGTCGTCCCGGAAGCACTCCAGAGCGCATGCGGCCGCCGTGATCGTCTTGCCTGAACCGGTCGCTGACACGATCGTGCCCCGAGCCCCCTCCGGGGGCACAGATGATCTTGCAGGAAATCCAACCCATTTACGGAGAGCCGACCTTTGGTCAACCTGGTGTTCCTTGAGTTGGATTGCAGACATTTCCCTGCTCCCCTTGGCGCCTTATTCTGGCAGTTATTTAGACAGCTACGTGCAGGTGTGAGTGAGCGGCTGAGTCGCCCCAGATCGACGCATTGGCGACATGCCAGCCGCCGGGCCTTCCGTCCTTCCACAACGGCTTGTTGTCCGGCTCGTAGTGCCGGGCTCACGCGTGCAGAGGATGACGTCCCCGTCAGACAGCTCCACCGTCCGCGCCGTGCACAGACCGCCGGCCTCCCCCCAGTG
The DNA here is from genome assembly GCF_014205255.1 of Streptomyces caelestis. Taxonomy (GTDB): domain Bacteria; phylum Actinomycetota; class Actinomycetes; order Streptomycetales; family Streptomycetaceae; genus Streptomyces; species Streptomyces caelestis. The sequence goes on from NZ_JACHNE010000001.1 coordinate 8,936,056, forward strand.
CCGCCGACACCCGGCGCCGCGCCCGTTGGAACGCGGC